>CAZEFK010000155.1:0-17650 GCA_964511405.1 uncultured Comamonadaceae bacterium
GGACAGCCGGATCGGCCGCGCCTGGATGGCGATCCGCGAGGACGAGATCGCGGCCGGCGCCTCGGGCATCGACCCGGTGCGCCTGAAGCTGATGGCCTTCGCCTGCGGCGCCGGCTTCGCCGGCATGACCGGCACCTTTTACGTCGCCAAGCTGCAGACCGCGACGCCCGAGATGTTCATGTTCCCGGTCTCGGTCATGGTGCTGGTCATGGTGGTGCTGGGCGGCATGGGCAGCGTCACCGGCGTCGTGCTCGGAGCCCTGCTGCTGCAGCTCCTGCAGTCCTGGTTCCTGCCCGACGCCACCGAATGGCTGCACACCATCGGCCAATGGACCGGCATCCCGGTGCTGCAGCGCGCCGACCTGGTGCAGTCGATCGAGCTGATCTTCGGCTTCATCCTGGTCTTCATGATGCTGTTCAAGCGCGGCGGGCTGGTGCCGGCAACGCGGTCGCGCCCGCATATCAGCCGCGAGGAGCAGACCCCGACCGTCACCCGCGGCGGCTTCTCGCACCTGTCGGTGCTGGGCCGTGAGCCCAAGCACCCCGACCGGCCGATGCTGGAGATCAAAGGGCTGGTCAAGACCTTCGGCGGCCTGACCGCGGTCAACAAGCTTGATCTGACCGTGCGCGCCCATTCGGTGGTCGGGCTGATCGGGCCCAACGGCTCGGGCAAGACCACCACCTTCAACCTGGTCTCGGGCCTCGACCGGCCCGACACCGGCGACATCCTGCTCGACGGCGAGTCGATCACCGGCCTGCGCTCGCACAAGATCCTGGACCGGGGCATGGCGCGAACCTTCCAGACCCTGCGCCTGTTCCCCAACCTGACGGTCATGGAGAACGTGCTGATCGGCACCCATGCCCGCACCAAGGCCGGGCTGGTCGGCGCCGTGCTGCGGCCGCCCCGCACCCGCGCCGAAGAGCGCGAGGCCCGCGAATGGGCCATGGAGATCCTGGCGATCTTCGGCAACCGCCTGATCCCCCGGCGCGACCACATGGTGTCGACCCTGTCCTATGCCAACCGGCGGCGCACCGAGATCGCCCGCGCCCTGGTCTCGAAGCCCAAGCTCCTGCTGCTCGACGAACCGACCGCCGGCATGAACCCGGCCGAGACGCTGGAGGTCGCCGACCAGATCAAGAGCCTGCGCGACCTGGGCCTGACCATCCTGCTGATCGAGCACAAGATGGACGTGGTCAACGATATGGTCGAAAAGATCGTGGTCCTGGACCACGGCGAGAAGATCACCGAAGGCCTGCCGGCCGACGTTCAGCGCAACCCCGAAGTGATCCGAGCCTATCTCGGCAGGACGGCCGCCCTTGCTTGAGTTCCATGACGTCGACACCTTCTATGGCGACTTCCAGGTCCTGAAGAAGGTCAATTACCGCATCGCCGCCGGCGAGATCGTCTGTCTGCTGGGCGGCAACGCCTCGGGCAAGTCGACCACCATGAAGACGATCATGGGCATCGTCCGCCCGGCCGCCGGCCATGTCACCTTCGAGGGCCAGCGGCTGGACGGGCTGCGCACCGCCGAGCGGGTCAGGCGCGGCATCGCCCCGGTGCTGGAGGCCCGGCGCCTGTTTCCCAAGATGACCGTCTACGAAAACCTCGAGATGGGCGCCTTCACCCGCGACCACGGCCCCGAGTTCGACGAGGACCTGGAGCGGGTCTACGAGCTGTTCCCGCGGGTCAAGGAGCGGCGCAAGCAGCTGGCCGGCACGCTGTCGGGCGGCGAGCAGCAGATGGTGGCGATCGGCCGCGCGCTGATGGCCCGGCCGCGCCTGTTGTGCATGGACGAGCCGTCGATGGGGCTGTCGCCGGCCTTCGTCGAGCAGGTGTTCGACATCATCCAGGCGATCAACGCCCAGGGCACGACCATCTTCATGGTCGAGCAGAACGCCAACATGGCGCTGTCGATCGCCCATCGCGCCTACGTCCTGCAGACCGGCGAGGTGGTGCTGTCGGGCCCGGCCGCCGAGCTGCGCCAGAACGACATGATCAAGCACGCCTATCTGGGCGAGCTGAAGGTGAACTGAGGACGCCATGGCGATCGCCAACCGGTCCCTGGACGCGGCGCTGGCCGAGGCGCGCGACGCCCTGGCCAGGCGCAATCCGGAAAGCGTGGCCCAGCATCAGGCGGCCACGGCCGTCATGCCCGGCGGCAACACCCGCACGGTGCTGTTCGCCAAGCCGTTCCCGCTGGCGCTGGCGCGGGGCGAGGGGGCCTGGGTGTGGGACATCGACGGCCACCGCTACGCCGACTTCCTGGGCGAGTACACCGCCGGCCTGTTCGGCCATAGCCACCCGGTGATCCGCCGGGCGATCGACCAGGCGCTCGACGCCGGCATCAACCTGGGCGGCCAGGGCCGGCGCGAGGCCGAGCTGGCGGCGGCCGTGTGCCGCCGCTTCGGGCTGGAGCGGGTGCGCTTCACCAACTCCGGCACCGAAGCCAACCTGATGGCGATCAGCACTGCCGTCGCGGTGACCGGCCGGCCCAGGGTGATGGTGTTCGAGGGCGGCTACCACGGCGGCGTGTTCTATTTCCGCGCCGGCGGCTCGCCGATCAACGCGCCCTTCGACTTCGTGACCGCCCGCTACAACGACACCGATGCGGCCACGGCGCTGATCGCCGAGCACGGGCCGCTGCTGGCCGCCGTTATCCTGGAGCCGATGCTGGGCGGCGGCGGCTGCATCCCGGCGACGTCGGCCTTCCTGCACGCGATCCGCGACGCCACCCGGGCGGCGGGCGCACTGATGATCCTGGACGAGGTCATGACCTCGCGCCTGGCCCCCGGCGGCCTGCAGTCGGTGCACGGGATCGCGCCCGACCTCACCACCCTGGGCAAGTATGTCGGCGGCGGCATGAGCTTCGGCGCCTTCGGCGGCCGCGCCGACCTCATGGACCGCTTCGACCCGCGCCGGCCCGGCGCCTTCCCCCATGCCGGCACCTTCAACAACAACCCGCTGACCATGGCGGCGGGCCTGGCCGGCCTGACCCAGGTCTACACGCCCGAGGCCGCGGCTGCGCTCAACGCCCGCGGCGACGCCCTGCGCGGGCGGTTGAACGCGGCCTTCGCCAGGGCCGAGGCGCCGATGCAGGCGACCGGTCTCGGCTCGATGATGACCGTGCACTTCACCGCCGCGCCGATCGCCAGGGCCGCCGACGCGCCCGACCGGTCGGACCTCAAGGAGCTGTTCCACCTGGACATGCTGGCGGCCGGCATCTGGATGGCGCCCCGGGGCATGATCAACCTGTCGCTGCCGATCGGCGACGAGCACTGCGACCAGTTGGTGCGCGCGGTCGAGGAGTTCGTCGGGGTGCGAGGCGGGTTGCTGTCCTCGTAGGGCCCCTCTACGAAAACCGCTCCGCCGCATAGGCCGCAAGATCGGCGACGGTCGCCTCGCCGCACATCGCTTCGGCCAGCAGCCGGCCGGTGACGGGCCCAAGGGTCAGGCCGTGATGGGCGTGGCCGAGGGCCAGCCACAGGCCGGGATGGTTGGGCGCCGGGCCGATCACCGGGCGCATGTCGGGCAGGCAGGGCCGCGCGCCCACCCAATCCGGGCCCTGCCGCGGGCCGAGCGCGACCAGGCGGCGGGCGGCGGCTTCGGCCCGGTCCAACTGGCGCGGGTCGGGCGGGGCGTCGCGATCGGCCAACTCCACGCCCGTGGTCAGACGCAGGCCGGCTGCCATCGGCGCCAGCACGAAACCGGCGTCGGAATCGCACAGCGGATGGGGCAGGGTGCCGTCGGCGGCGAAGTGGCGGTGGTAGCCGCGCTTGACCGCCAGCGGCAGGCGGTAGCCGAGCGGCCGCAGCACGTCGCCCGACCACGGCCCTAGCGCCACCACGGCCGCCGGCGCCCATAACTCGTGCTCGGCCGTGGCCACGCGCCAGCCGCCGGCAGCCGGGCCGAGGCTGCGGGCGTCGCCGCGGACCACGCGGCCGCCGCGCCGTTGGAACAGCGCCGCATAGGCGCGGGTCAGGCCGCCAGGGTCGGTAACCGCCAGCGGATCCAGCCAGTGGATGCCGCCCACGGCCGCGCCGTCCACCAAGGCCGGCAGGCGGCCGCGCAAGCCGGCCGCGTCCAGCATCTCGTAGCGCAGCGCATAGGCGGCGAGGCGTCGCGCCTCGGCCCCGGCGGCCACGAGCGCGCCGGCGCTGCGATAGACCTCGACCCAGCCACCCGGGCGCACCAGCGCCTGCGCCTCCGGACCGGCGGCATCCAGCAGCGCCTGGTGCTCGGCGACGCTCCGCTCGATCAGCGGCAGCATCGCGGCGCCGGCGCGGGCCAGCCGCGCCGGCGCCGAATGCCACCAATACCGGACCAGCCAGGGCAGCAGTCCGGGCAGCGCCGCCGCGCGCCAGCGCACCGCCGGCGCGGCGTTGGCGGCCAGGCGCAGCAGCATGCCCGGCCGGCGCGGGAAGGCATAGGGCACCACCGACGAACGCTCGATCAGCCCGGCATTGCCGTAGCTGGTGCCGCTTCCCGGCGGGCTGCGGTCCAGCAGGGTCACCGCGCAGCCGCGCTGCTGCAGATGCAGCGCCACGCTCACCCCGACGATGCCGGCTCCCAGCACCAGGACGTCCGATCGCTCGCTCATGATTGTGCAATAACACACTGCATCGTTGACCGTATGACAGATTTCTTTCACCATGGCGCCATGTCCGACACCGCCGACGCGCCTCTGTCCTCGAGCTCGCTGCAGCCGCGGCTGCAGGCGTGCCTGGACAGGGGCTCGAAGGCCGACCGGGCGCTCGCCAGCTACATGCTGGCCAAGCTCAGCAGCGTGCCGTTCGAGACCGCCGCCAGCTTGGCCGCCAAGGTCGGGGTCAGCGAAGCCACCGTCGGCCGTTTCTGCCGCGCCCTCGGCTATGCCAGCTTCAAGGACCTGAAAGGCCGGCTGCGCCAGGACATCGGCGACCGGCCCTGGCTGATCAGCGACCGGCTGCGCGCCTTCCGCGAGCGCAGCCTGGCCGGCGAGGACCAGCTGGCGCGCGGGCTCGAGCTGGAGATCGCGGCGCTGGTCGCGGTCTACGAGCAGGCGCGGGGCGAGGCCTGGGCGCGTGCCGCCCGCCGCCTGGCGACGGCCTCTCGGGTCTATGTGGCGGGCTTCCAGACCGAGCGGGGTATGGCCCAGCTGCTGGCGCACCAGCTGCAGTACCTGCGCGACGAGGTGGTGCTGCTGGACTCGGCGGGCGGCAATTTCGCCGAGCTGCTGCTGGCCGCCACGCCGTCGCCCTGCCTGGTGCTGTTCGAGGCGCGCCGCTACTCGCGGCTGGCCCGCCTGCTGGCGCGCGACGCACACCAAGCCGGCATCCCGGTCACCCTGGTCACCGACGCCTTCTGCGACTGGGGCCGGGGCCTTGCCGACGAGTTGTTCGTGGTGCCGACCGAGCTCGGCTTGTTCTGGGACAGCAACGCGCCCATGGCCAGCCTGGTCAACCGGCTCGTCAACGCCGTGTTCATCGAGCTCGGCCCCGCGGTCGAGGACCGGCTGGGCCGGGTCGCCAGCCTGTACAGCCGCTTCGTCGGCCATGTCGGCGACCCCTCGGGACCGGTGCGATGACGCTCCGCCCCTCCGGCCAAAGGAGTCCGCCCATGAGCCGCCGCTTCCTTCCTGGCGCCGTCGCCGCCTTCGCTCTGTTGGCGGCCCTGCCGGCCGTGGCGCAGGACGTGACGCTGGTGATGCCCAGCAACGTGGTCGGCGTGCCCACCTACAACCCGATGCAGTCGGTCAACACCAACACGGCGACCTGGCTGATCTACGACCAGCTGGTGGCGCGCGACGCCCAGCTCGCCTACCAGCCGGCCCTGGCCGAGAGCTGGGAGGGGGCACCCGACGGCATGAGCTGGACGTTCCACCTGCGCCGGGACGTCACGTTCCACGACGGCACGCCGTTCAACGCCGACGTCATCCCCTGGTGGATCGAGCAGTACCGCGGCACCGAGAACGCCTACATGGTCGAGGCCATAGACCACGTCGAGGTGGTCGATCCCCATACCGTCCGCCTAGTGATGAAACGGCCGGACCCCAACCTGCTGTTCGACCTGTCGACCAGCTTCATGGGCGTGCCCTCGCCGGCCGCGGTGAAGGCCATGGGCAAGGATTACGGCGTGCGCGGCGCGATCGGCACCGGGCCGATGAAGCTGAAGGAGTTCCGGGTCGGGCAGGAGACCGTGCTCGAACGCAATCCCGACTATCGCTGGGGTCCGGCCAATGCCAGCAACCGCGGTCCGGCCAAGGTTCAGACCCTCACCATCCGCGAGATCCCGGACCAGGCGACCGCGTTCCTGGAGCTCAAGACCGGCGGGGTCGACGGGCTGCTGTCGGTGCCGACCGACTTCCTGCCCCAGGTCCGCGCCCAGAAGGACCTGGCGGTGATCACCGCTCCGGGCCCCGACGTCATGTACATGCCGATCAACGTCACCAAGGCGCCGTTCGACGACCTGCGGGTGCGCCGGGCGGCGGCGCTGGCGATCGACCAGGAGGCGATCCTCAAGGACGTGTTCCACGGCGTGGGCCTGGCTGCCCACAGCTTCCTGATCTCGGCCCTGCCCGAGAGCCGCGTCGCTCCCGAATACGCCATCGCCTACGATCCGGCGCGGGCCAAGGCGTTGCTGGACGAAGCCGGCTGGGCGCCCGGGCCGGACGGCGTGCGCGTGAAGGACGGCCGGCCGCTGGCCGCCACCCTGTGGACCCAGGCCGACAGCGAGTTCCGTCGCGTGACCGAGGTCGTGCAGGCGCAGCTGGCGGCGGTCGGCATCAAGGCCGACATCAGCGTGCTCGACGCCAGCGCCATCCGCGCCGCGTACAAGAAGAACGCCCACATGCTGGCGGTGCGCAGCTACAGCTGGGCCAATGCCGACATCCTGGACTGGTTCTTCTCGGCCAAGCGCCTGGGCTACCCCAACATCTCGATGTTCAACGACCCCAAGGCCGAGGCGCTGGACGCAGCGGCGATGACCGGCGCGCGCACGCCGGCCGAGCGGTCGGCCGCCTTCATCAAGTACCACGAATACATCCTGTCCCAGGTGCCGTTCGCGCCGATCTACCAGCCGGTGCAGACCGTCGCCTACAACCGCGGCCGCATCACCCTGCCCGAGCACATCAACGCGCCGTCCGCCACCTCGACCCAGCTCCTGGTGCTCGAGATGGGGGTGAAGTAGCGGGCGGCGCCGCAGGACGCGGCCATGGCCCGGTTCCTCCTGCGCCGCGTGCTGATGCTCGGGCCGCTGGTCCTGGCCGTGTCGGCGATCGTGTTCCTGCTGGTCCACCTGGTCCCGGGCGATCCGGTCGACGCGCTGCTGCAGCCCGGTGCCGGGCCCGACGCCCGGGCGGCGCTGATGGCCAAGTACGGGCTCGACCGCCCGCTGTGGGCGCAATACGGGATCTGGCTGGGGCACCTCGCCCAGGGCGACCTCGGCACGGCGATCGTCATGCGCCGGCCGGTGGCCGAGCTGATCCTGGCCGCGCTGCCCTACAGCCTGACCCTCGGGCTGTCGGCGATCACGCTGTCGACCCTGGCCGGCCTGGCGATCGGCGGCATGGCGGCGAGCGTCCCAGGCTCCCGCCTCGACCATGCCGCCATGGGCCTGACCCTGGTCGGCTCGACGCTGCCGACCTTCTGGCTGGGGCTGCTCCTGATCCTGGTGTTCGCGGTCGGGCTCGGCTGGGCCCCGGTCTCGGGCGCACGCAGCGCCGGCGCCCTGGTGCTGCCGGTGCTCACCATCGCCGTCGCCGGCACGGCGCTGATCGCCCGCGTCACCCGGGTCGCGATGATCGAGGCCGGGCGCAAGGATTTCGTGCTGCTGCTGCACGCCCAGGGCCTGTCGCCCTGGCGCATCCAGCTCGGCCCGGTGCTGCGCCACGCGCTGGTGCCGGTGGTGACGATCCTGGGGCTGCGCATCGGCTATGTGCTCGGCGGCGCCATCACCGTCGAATATGTGTTCGCCCGCCCCGGCCTGGGGACGCTGCTGATCCGCGCGCTCGGCCAGCGCGACTACCCGCTGGTCCAAGGCGCGCTGTTGATGCTGTCGCTGGCGGTCATGCTGGCGACCCTGACCGCCGACGTCGTCCACGGGCTGCTCGACCCACGGGTGCGCGACCATGGCTGACGCGGCGGTCGCCGAGGCGGCGCCCGTCCGGCCGCCCAGCCTGGCCGCGCGCCTGTTCCGCTCGGCGCGCGCTCGCTGGAGCGGGCTGGTGCTGGCGCTGTTCGTCGCCACCGGCCTCGGCGCGCCGCTGCTGGCGCCCTATCCCTACCAGGTGCAGCACTTGGACCAGGCGAGCCGGCCGCCCTCGGCCGCGCACTGGCTGGGCACCGACGAGTTCGGCCGCGACGTGCTGAGCCGGGTGATCTGGGGCACCCGCACGTCGCTGACCGTGGCGGTCAGCGCCATCCTGGTATCGGCGTTGTCCGGGATCCTGCTGGGCGCGGTGGCCGCCTATTACGGCGGTTGGATCGACCGGCTGATTACGGCCGCGGCCGATCTCACCTGGTCGTTCCCCGAGATCCTGATCGCGCTGCTGCTGGTCGCGGTGGCCGGGGCCGGGCTCGGCAGCGCGCTGGTGGCGATCGCGGTCGCCTATCTCGCCCAGTTCACCCGGCTGATGCGCGGCCAGATCCTGTCGCTCAAGGGCGAGACCTTCGTCGAGGCGACCCGCTCGCTCGGCGCCGGCGACCGCTGGATCCTGCTGCGCCATCTGATCCCGAACGCGCTGTCGCCGGTGTTGGTGGCCGGCATGCTGGCACTGGGCGATGCCATCGTGCTGGAGGCGACGCTGGGCTTCTTCGGCCTGGGTGCCCAGCCGCCGACCCCGAGCTGGGGCTCGATGATGAGCGCCGGCACCGGCCTGATGTTCCTGGCGCCCTGGATCTTCGTGTTCCCGGGGCTGGTCATGGCCGCCACCGTGGTCGCGGTCAACCTGTTCGGCGATGCCCTGGTGCATGCGCTCGACGTGCGCCGGCCGCTGGACCGGCCATGAGCCTGCTCGACGTCCAGGACCTGAGCGTCCGGTTCGGCGCCGCCGCCGTAATCGACGGCGTCGGTTTCGCCGTCGAGCCCGGCGAGGTGCTGGGCGTGGTCGGCGAGTCCGGGTCGGGCAAGTCGGTGACCGCGCTTGCCGTGCTGGGGCTGGTCGGGCTGCAGGGCGGCCAGGTGACGGGCGGCCGCGTGCTGTTCGAGGGCGTCGACCTGTTGCGCCTGCCGCCCCGCTCCCTGCGCGCGCGCCGCGGCGGCGCGCTGGCGCTGGTGACGCAGAACCCGATGACGGCGCTGGACCCGGTGCGGCGGGCCGGCGACCAGGTGGCCCAGCCGGCGCGGCGGCACCTCGGCCGCGGTGCCCGGGCGGCGCGGGCGCGGGCGGTCGAGCTCATGGGCCAGATGCGCATCCCCGATCCGGCGGCGGTGGCCCGCGCCTATCCCCACCAGCTGTCGGGCGGCATGCGCCAGCGCATCGTGATCGCCATGGCGCTGGCCGGCGAGCCCCGGCTGATCGTCGCCGACGAGCCGACCACGGCGCTCGACGTGACCGTGCAGGCCGAGATCGTTGCCCTGCTGCACGGCCTGGCCAAGGGCCGCGGCATCGGGCTGGTGCTGATCACCCACGACATCGGCGTGGTCGCCCAGGCCTGCGACCGGGTGGTGGTGATGTATGCCGGGCGGGTCGCCGAGACCGGGCCGGTCGACGCCGTGCTGACCCGGCCGCAGCATCCCTATACCCGGGCGCTGATCGCCTGCGTCCCGGATGATGGCATGGCCCGCGGCAGCCTGGGCGCGATCCCGGGCAGCGTGCCCGGGGTTGCCGACTATCCGGCCGGCTGCCGGTTCCATCCGCGCTGCCCGCGCGCCGATGCCGCTTGCCGCACGGTGCCGCCGGCCATGGTTCCGCGGCCCGGCGGCAGCGCGGCGGCCTGCCACCATCCGGGACTGCCGTGACCGCCCTGCTCGAAGTCCGCGGGCTCCGTCGCGAGTTCCAGCTGCGCCGAAGCCTGCTGTCGCCGGCGGCGCGCCTGCTGGCGGTCAGCGACCTGTCGCTGGATGTCAGGCGCGGCGAGACCCTGGGCGTGGTCGGCGAGTCCGGCTGCGGCAAGTCCACCTTGGGGCGGCTGATGCTGCGACTGATCGAGCCCACCGCCGGCAGCGTGCACTTCGACGGCGTGGCGATCACCGCCCTCGATCGCCGCCGGCTGCGGCGGTTGCGGCCGCGCATGCAGATGGTGTTCCAGGACCCCTATTCGGCGCTCGACCCGCGCTGGCCGATCGCGGCCTCGCTGCTGGAGCCGTTCGACATCCACCGCGTGCCGCTGGCCGGTGGCGCCCGCGGCCGCGCCGACCGGGCGGCCAAGCTGTTGGCCATGGTCGGGCTGCCCCCGGCGCTGGCCCAGGCCTATCCGCACCAGCTGTCGGGCGGCCAGCGCCAGCGCGTCGGCATCGCCCGGGCGCTGGCGCTGTCGCCCGAGCTGGTGGTGCTGGACGAGCCGACTGCCTCGCTGGACGTCTCGGTGCAGGCCCAGGTGGTCCGGCTGCTGGAAGACCTGCGGGCCCGGCTGGGCCTGACCTGCGTGTTCATCAGCCACAATCTGGCGCTGGTCGGCTACCTGGCCGACCGGATCGCGGTCCTGTATCTGGGCCGGCTGGTCGAGCTGCTGGACAGCCCGCGCACGCCGCCGCGCCATCCCTACACCCGCGCCCTCCTGGACAGCGCCTTCTCGCCCGATCCGACGCGGCGGCGGCCGATCGTGCGCGCGGCCGGCGATCCGCCGTCGCCGCTCGACCCGCCGCCGGGCTGCGGCTACGCCCCGCGCTGCCCGGCCGCCGGCCCGCGCTGCCGGGCCGAGGCTCCAGCCCTGGCCGCGGTGGCGCCCGGCCATCTCGTCGCCTGTCACCACCCGATCGCAACCGCGGAGACCGGACCGTGAGCTTCACCATCCTGACCGGCGAGCTGTCGCACGAAACCAATCAGTTCAGCGTCCGCCGGGCCGACCTCGCGGCGTTCGAGAAGCGGTTCCTGTATTTCGGCGACGCGGCCGTCGCTGCCCGCGGCGATGCCAACACGGGCCTGGCCGGATTCCTGGACGTGGCGCGGGCCGCGGGCACCACGGTGATCCACACGGTCAGCGCCTCGGCCGAGCCGTCGGGGCCGGTGACCCGCGAGGCCTTCGACCGGCTGGCCGGCGCCATCGTGACGGCAGCCGAGCGCGAGAAGGGCCGCCTGGACGGCGTGGCGCTGGCGCTGCACGGCGCCATGGTCACCGAGGTCAGCGACGACGGCGAGGGTGAGCTGCTGGCGCGGCTGCGCGCGGTGCTCGGCCCGCGGCTGCCGATCGCCATCACCTTGGACCTGCACGCCAACGTCACCGAACGGATGTGCGCGCTCGCCGACATCGTGGTCTCGTACAAGACCTATCCGCATGTCGACATCCGCGTGGCTGGGCGTCATGCCGCCGAGGTCCTGCACCGGGCCATGCGCGGCGAGATCCGGCCGCGCACGATCCGCGTCGCGGTGCCGATGCTGGAGGAGGCCAATGGCTGCCGCACCGACATCGGCCCGATGGTCGATTGGGTGGCCCGGGCCCGCGCCTATGAGCGAGAGCCCGGCGTCCATGCGGTCAGCATCAATGCCGGCTTCGCCCATGCCGACATCCGCGAGCAGGGCCCGACTGTGCTGGTCACCGCCGACGACGATGCGGCCGCCGCGGACCGCCACCGTGCCTTCGCCCGGTCGCTTGCGCGCGAGGTCTGGGACAAGCGGCGCGACGTGCTGAACCGCTACCTGCCGGTCGGCGAGGCCGTCGCGGTCGCCGCCGCGCAGGATGGCGGCGGCCGGCCCGTGGTGATCGCCGACTATGCCGACAATCCCGGCGCCGGCGGCTATGGCGATTCGACCGCGCTGCTCAAGGGGATGCTGGACGCCGGCCTCACCGACGCGTGCTTCGGGCCGATGGTCGACCCCGAGGCCGCGGCGCTGCTGCATCGCCACCGCCCGGGCGACGCGGTCGCGCTGGCGCTGGGCGGCAAGACCGACCCGGCGATCGGCGGCGGGCCGCTGGCCGTGACGGGGCGGCTGGTCAGCCTCCATGACGGTTGGTATGTCGGCGACGGCCCGATGAGCGGCGGCCTCCGCCTCTGCTTCGGTCCGACGGCCGTGCTCCAGTTGGCCGGCATCGCGGTCCTGGTGGTGTCGATCCCGGCGCAGATGCGCGACCTGCAGCAGTTCCGCGCCTTCGGCATCGACCCCGCCGCCCACCGGATCGTGGCGCTCAAGTCGCAGCAGCATTTCCGGGCCGCCTTCGAACCGATCGCCGCCCAGGTCGTCGTCTGCGACAGCGGCGCCCTGACCACGGCCGAGGTCGCCCACTTGCCGTTCCGCAACGTCGCCCGTCCGGTTTGGCCGCTCGACCCCGACATGGAGTGGCTGGGCTAGAACCGCTCCTCGCCGAAGCGCCGGGTCGGGTCCGGGAAGTCGCGATAGAGCGCGAAGAACACGTCCTGGACCCGGCTGTTGACCGCGTGGTGGAAGCCCTCAACCGCGCCGGCCCGGCTCGACACCTCGGCGAAGGCGTCGTCCAGCTGCCCCAGGCCCGTGGTCTCGATCATGATGTGGAACTCGGGCAGGAAGCTCGGGGCCAAGCCCAGCTTGCGGCGGGTCAGCCGCCAGCCCGTGATCCGGCCGGCCTCCTTCAGGTGCCCCATATAGGAGGCGAAATGCCGGGCGAACTCGGCGTCGGACACGCCGGGCTTCAGGTTGAACCAGCCGTGATAGATGTCCATGGGTATCTCTGCAGTGATGGGCCGGGCCGACGCGCGAGGATAGCCGGGTCGGCGCGGCACGGAAGGGCTCCAGCTGTGTTGACAGCGAACGGCCCGGTCGGCATAGGGCTCGGTCGGTGCGGAGGCCGGGATGACGACAGAGCCGCCAGGGGACAAGACGGACGAATCGAGGTCGCGCCGCGGGTCGGCGGGGCTGCTGGCTGTACTCGCCTGCCTCGAGCCGATCGCGGAGGAAGTCCCGGAGATTGCCGACATGCCTCCTGATCCGGTCGACCCGTTCTCCGAGCGTCGGGGCCCCATCCGCTGACGACGTCTCCTGCCAGCACGCTGTCTGCCGCCGAGCTTGCCGTCATCCGGGGTGGGCGTCTGGTGTTTTCGGGCCTCGACCTGACGGTCGCGTCCGGGGAAGCGCTCGCCCTGGTCGGCCCCAACGGCAGCGGCAAGTCGACCCTGCTGCGGGCGCTGGCGCTGTTGGTGCGGCCGGCGGCGGGGCGGCTGGCCTGGGACGGCGCCGACGTGGCGGCGGATCCCGACGCCCATCGCGAGCGCTTGCACTATCTGGGGCACCTGGATGCCATCAAGCCGGCGCTGCTGGTGTCCGAGCATCTGGTCCACCACGCGCAGCTGCAGGGCGGCGACCCGGCGCGGGCGCCGGCGGCGCTTGACGCGGTCGGCCTGGGGGCGCTCGCCGAACTGCCGGGTCGCTATCTGTCGGCCGGGCAGCGGCGGCGCCTGGCATTGGCGCGGCTGCTGGTGGCCGACCGGCCGCTGTGGCTGCTCGACGAGCCCACGGCCGCCCTCGACGACGACGGGGTCGCCGCGTTCCGCGCCATCGCGGCTGCGCACCTGGCCGGGGGCGGCCTGATCGTCGCCTCGACCCATCATCCGTTGGGCCTGCCCGGCCCGAGCCTGCGCCCGGTCGAGTTCGCGCCCGAGGACGAGGACGAGCCGGAATGACCGGGGCCTTCGCCATCCTGGCCCGCGATCTGCGCCTGGCCCTGCGCCAGGGTAGCGACGTCGGGCTGGTGGTCGGCTTCTTCGTGCTGGCCGCCGTGCTGTTCCCGTTCGGCGTCGGGCCGGAGCCGCAGCTCCTGGCGCGGATCGCCGTCGGCATCGTCTGGGTGACGGCCCTGCTCGCCGCGATGCTGTCGCTCGACCGGCTGTTCCAGGCCGACTATGACGACGGCAGCCTGGATCTCATCGCGGCGGCACCGGTCAGCCTGGCCTTGGTGGCGCTGGCCAAGGCGGTCGCCCATTGGTTGACCACCGGCCTGCCGCTGATCGTGATCGCCCCGGTGCTGGGGCTGATGCTCAACCTCGATCCCCACGCGCTGCCGGTCCTGCTGGCCTCGATGGCGCTGGGCACGCCGACGCTCAGCCTGGTCGGCACCATCGGCGCGGCTCTGACCCTGGGCGCCCGGCGTGGCGGCGCGCTGGTCTCGCTGCTGGTGCTGCCGCTGGTGCTGCCCGTGCTCATCTTCGGGGTCGGCGCGGTCGAGGCCGAGATGACCGGCCTCGGGCCGCGGCCCTACCTGATGATCCTGGCGGCGCTGCTGGCGGGCAGTTTGTCGCTGACGCCGCTGGCCGCGTCGCTTGCCATCCGCCAGGCATTGGACTAGCTGTCGAATGCCGCCGAATCCCGTCGCTCCTGGGTCTCGCCATGCACCGGTTCGCCAACCCTGCGCGCTTCACCGGCATCGCCGATCGCGTTCTGCCCTGGACCACAGGCTTGAGCGCGGTGCTGATCACGGTCGGGCTGTATCTGGCTCTGCTCGACTCGCCGCCCGACTACCAGCAGGGCGAGACGGTGCGGATCATGTATCTGCACGTCCCCTCGGCCTGGATGGCGATGTTCGTCTACACCAGCATGGCCGTCTGCTCGGCCACGGCGCTGATCTGGCGCCATCCGCTGGCCGACCTGGCGGCCAAGGCGGCCGCCCCGCTGGGCGCCGCGTTCACGGCGCTGTGCCTGATCACCGGCTCGCTGTGGGGCGAGCCGATGTGGGGTACCTGGTGGGTGTGGGATGCCCGCCTCACCTCCGTCCTGGTCCTGTTCTTCCTGTATCTCGGCCACATCGCGCTGACCCACGCCTTCGACGATCCCGAGCGCGGCGCCCGCGCCGGCGCGATCCTGGCCGTGGTCGGCTTCATCAACGTGCCGATCATCAAGTTCTCGGTGGACTGGTGGAACACCCTGCACCAGCCCGCCAGCATCAGCCGCCTGGCGCGGCCGGCGATCGACCCGGCGATGCTGTGGCCGCTGCTGGCGATGGCGCTGGGCTTCACCACTTTCTTCCTGTCCCTGTGGATCCTGCGCATCCGCGCGGAGCTGCTCGACCGCAAGCTGCGCACTCTGCGCGGCGCCTTGGCGCGGGGCTAGCATGGCCGGCTATTTCGCCATGGGCGGCTATGCCCTGTATGTCTGGAGCGCCTATGTGGCGGCCCTGGTGATCATGGCCGGCATGGTGGTGGCGACCCTGCGTCGCCTGCGCAGCGTGCAGCGCGACGTCGCGGTGCTGGAGCAGCAGCGGCCGGCGCGCCGGCGCGGCCGCGCGCCGTCGGCCGCCGAGGTCGCGCCGGAGGCGTCGCGGTGACGCCCAAGCGCCGGCGCATGCTGCTGCTGGCCTTCGGGCTGGCCGGGCTGGGTGTCACGACCGCGTTCGCGCTGTCGGCATTCCAGGACAACCTGGTGTTCTTCTATGCGCCGACCGACGTGTCGGCCAAGCATGTCGCGGTCGAGCGCCGCTTCCGCCTGGGCGGATTGGTCGCCGAGCACTCGGTGCTCCGCCAGTCCGACGGCACCGTGTCGTTCACCGTGACCGACCTCAAGACCAGCATCCCGGTCACCTTCAAGGGCCTGTTGCCCGACCTGTTCCGCGAGGGCCAGGGCGTGGTCGCCGAGGGCGCCTTGGGCACCGACGGCGTGTTCCATGCCAAGGAGGTGCTGGCCCGCCACGACGAGAACTACATGCCGCCGGAGGTGGCCAAGGCCCTCAAGGCGTCGGGCGAATGGCGGCCGGGGGCGCAACAGGCCCGGCCATGACCGTCGAGATCGGGCATTATGCGCTGATCCTGGCCCTGTTCGTCAGCCTGGTGCAGGGCATCCTGCCGCTGGCCGGCGCGGGCCGGCGCCAGCGCACCCTGATGGCGCTGGCCGAGCCCGGTGCCTACGCCCAGCTCCTGTGCGCCGCCGTGGCCTTTGCCGCCCTGACCAACGCCTACGTCACATCCGACTTCTCGGTCGCTGCCGTCTATCAGAACAGCCACACCGACAAGCCGCTGATCTACAAGATCGCCGGCGTGTGGGGGAACCACGAGGGCTCGCTGCTGCTGTGGGTGTTCGTGATGGCGCTGTTCGGCGCCGCCGTCGCCCGCTTCGGCGGGGCGCTGCGGCCCACGCTCAAGGTCCGGGTGATCGCGGTCCAGGGCCTGATCGGCACCGGCTTCATCGCTTTCCTGCTGGCCGCGTCGGATCCGTTCCTGCGCCTCGACCCCGCTCCGGCGCAAGGCCAGGGGCTGAACCCGCTGCTGCAGGACCCCGGCCTCGCCTTCCATCCGCCGATGCTTTATCTGGGCTATGTCGGGCTGTCGCTGACCTATTCCTTCGCGGTCGCCGCGCTGATCGAAGGCCGGGTCGACGCTGCGTGGGCGCGCTGGGTGCGGCCCTGGACCTTGGCCGCGTGGTCGTTCCTCACTGGCGGCATCGCGCTGGGCTCATGGTGGGCCTATTACGACCTGGGCTGGGGCGGCTGGTGGTATTGGGACCCGGTCGAGAACGCCTCCTTCATGCCGTGGCTCGTCGGTACCGCCTTGCTGCACTCCGCGGCCGTCGTCGAAAAGCGCGAAACCCTGCAGCGCTGGACCGTCCTGCTCGCCATCCTGACCTTTGGCATGAGCCTGATCGGGACCTTTCTCGTGCGCTCCGGGGTGCTTACCTCGGTGCACTCGTTCGCGGTCGACCCGACCCGCGGCGTCTTCATCCTGGTGCTGATCGCGCTGGTGATCGGCGGCGGCCTCGTTCTCTACGCGCTCCGCGCTCCTAGTCTCGAAACCGGCAACCCGTTCGCTCCGGTGAGCCGCGAAGGCGCTCTCGTCCTCAACAATCTGCTGCTCTGCGCCGGCATGGCGACGGTATTTCTCGGCACCTTCTACCCGCTCTTCGCCGAGGTGTGGAGCGGCGTCAAGCTGTCGGTCGGGCCGCAATTCTTCGACGCGACCTTCGTTCCGATCCTGGCGCCCGCCATCATCGCCCTGGTGATCGGACCTGTACTGGCTTGGCGCCGCGGCAATCTGCACGCCGCCCTGCACCGCCTCGCTCCGGCCGTTATCGGCGCGCTGATCGCCCCGATAATCGTCTTCGCCGTCGACCGCACCGCACCACCGGCGGCATTGGCGGGCCTCGCGCTCGCAGCCTGGGCGATGCTCGGTGTCTTGACCGATCTCGCCGACAGGACCGGCATAGCAAAGCTCCCGGTCCTGACATCCTGGCGGCGGCTGCGCCATTTGCCGCGCGGAACTTGGGGCTACGCGATCGCCCATTTCGGGGTCGGCGTGCTGATCGCCGGCATCACCGTGTCGACCGCATGGCGCAGCGAGCGGATCGAGACATTGCATCCCGGGGACAGCATCGAGATCGCCGGCCGCACCCTGCGCCTGGTCGGAGTCACCGAAGGGGACGTCGCCAATTACCGCGCCCAGCGCGCGCAAGTCGTCGTCGAGCGCCCCGGCAGCGCGCCGATGACCCTCTACCCCGAGCGCCGCTGGTATCCGGTGGCGCGCAGTCAGACGACAAATACGGCGATCGCTACAAACGGATTGGGCGACCTCTATCTCGCGCTCGGCGATCCGGATGGCCAAGGCGGCTGGGTACTTCGCGCTT
>CAZEFK010000156.1:0-17642 GCA_964511405.1 uncultured Comamonadaceae bacterium
TCGGTCGCCAACCCGACCCTCAACCGCTTCTTCTCGCTGCACTACCTGCTGCCGTTCGTGATCGTCGGCGTGGTCATGCTGCACCTGATCGCGCTGCACACGCACGGCTCGAACAACCCGCTGGGCATCGACAAGAAGGGCCCGCAGGACACCATCCCGTTCCATCCCTACTACACGGTCAAGGACCTGTTCGGGCTGGGCGTGTTCCTGATGTTCTATGCCGCCATGGTGTTCTTCGCGCCGAACGTGCTGGGCGACCCGGCCAACTACATCCAGGCCAATCCGGTGGTGACGCCGACGCACATCGTGCCGGAATGGTACTTCCTGCCCTATTACGCGATCCTGCGCTCGGTGCCCGACATCCTGTTCATCCCGGCGAAGCTGGCCGGCGTGTGCGCGATGTTCGGCGCGATCCTGATGCTGGCCCTGATGCCGTGGCTCGATACCTCGAAGGTGCGCAGCGCCACCTTCCGGCCGATCTACAAGCAGCTGTTCTGGGTCTTCCTGTTCGACTGCGTGGTGCTGGGCATCTGCGGCGCCAACCCGCCCGAGGGCGTGTTCATCGTCATCGGCCGGATCGCCACCCTCTACTACTTCGTCCACTTCCTGATCCTGGTGCCCTTCGTCGGGTGGTTCGAGCGGCCGCTGCCGCTGCCGACCTCGATCGGCACGCCGGTCGTGCGCGGCGGCGGGGTCGCATCCGCCAGCGCCACCATGGAGAAGCCGTAATGCGCGTCCTGAAATTTGCCGCCGCCGCGGCGCTGGCGGTCGGCCTGGTCGTCGGCGGCACCGGTGTGCGCGTCGCCCATGCCGCCGAGGGCGAGAGCCTGCTATCGCCAGGCTGGTCGTTCTCGGGCCTGTTCGGGACCTACGACCGGGCTGCGGCCCAGCGCGGCTTCCAGATCTACAAGGAGGTCTGCTCGACCTGCCACGCCCTGTCGCTGGTGACCTATGGCGACCTCAAGGACCTGGGCTTCAGCGACGACGAAGTGAAGGCGATCGCGGCGCAGTACAAGGTGCCCGACACCAACGACGCCGGCGAGCCCTCGACCCGGCCGGCCCGGCCGTCGGACCGGTTCGTCAAGCCCTATCCCAACGAGAAGGCGGCCCGCGCCGCCCTCAACGGCGCCAACCCGCCGGACCTGTCGCTGATCGTCAAGGCGCGCGAGGGCGGCCCGAACTATGTCTACTCGCTGCTGAACGGCTATCGCGACGCGCCGCCGGGCATGAAGATCGCCGAGGGCATGAACTACAACCTGTACTTCCCCGGCAACCAGATCCCGATGCCGCCGCCGCTCAGCAACGGTGCGGTGACCTTCGCCGACGGCACCGAGGCCTCGGTGCCGCAGATGGCCCACGACGTCGTCACCTTCCTGTCCTGGGCCGCCGAGCCCACGCTGGAAGCACGCAAGCGCACCGGCGTCCAGACGCTGCTGTTCCTGCTGGTGTTCACCGGCATGTTCTATGCCGTGAAGCGCAAGGTCTGGTCGGACGTCCACTGAGCGGACCGACGCGGTCGGACACTGTTTGGCAAGGCCGCCCCAGCCCTGGGGCGGCCTTGTTCGTTAGACTGAAGGCGAGGGGATCCATGGCGGCAACACCCAAGATCGGCGTCATCGGCGGTAGCGGCATCTATGACATTCCCGGCCTGACCGACGTCCGCTGGGAAACGGTGTGGACGCCTTGGGGCGCGCCGTCCGATGCCCTGATGCATGGCCGTCTGGACGCGGTCGAGCTGGTGTTCCTGCCGCGCCATGGCCGCGGCCATCCGACTCCGCCCTCGGGCCTGAACTTCCGGGCCAACATCGATGCGCTGAAGCGCGTGGGCTGCACCGAGGTGCTGTCGTTGAGCGCGGTCGGCTCGCTGCGGGAAGACCTGCCGCCGGGCACCTTCGTGATCGTCGACCAGTTCATCGACCGCACCTTCGCACGCGAGAAGAGCTTCTTCGGCACCGGCCTGGTCGCCCATGTCTCGGTGGCCGATCCGGTGTGCGGCCGGCTGGGCGATGCCCTCGAGGCCTCGGCCAAGGCGCTGGGGATCGAGCATCGCCGCGGCGGCACCTATCTGGTGATGGAAGGGCCGCAGTTCTCGACCAAGGCCGAGTCCGCGCTCTACCGGCAATGGGGTTGCTCGGTGATCGGCATGACCAACATGCCCGAGGCCAAACTCGCCCGCGAGGCCGAGATGTGCTATGCCACCGTGGCCATGGTCACCGACTATGACTGCTGGCATCCTGGGCACGATGCCGTGACCGTCGATGCCATCGTCAAGGTGCTGCTGGACAATGCCGACCGCGCGCGCAGCCTGGTCCGGCACGTGGTGCCGGCACTGGCCCAGCGCCACGGCCCGTGCGACCGCGGCTGCCATCATGCGCTCGATACCGCGATCATCACGGCGCCGTCCGCGCGCGACCCGGTGCTGATGGCCAAGCTCGACGCCGTGGCCGGCCGCGTGCTGCGGCCGGCGCCCATGGGGAGCGACGCATGAAGGTCGACGGCCGCGCCCTCCGCACTATCTGGCTGGCCGCCGACGGCGCCACGGTCGAGGTGATCGACCAGCGCCAGCTGCCGCACCGCTTCGAGATCCTGCGCCTGGCCACCCTGGACGAGGCGGCCGAGGCGATCCGCAACATGACGGTGCGCGGCGCGCCGCTGATCGGCGTCACCGCCGCCTACGGCATGGCCCTGGGCGTGCGCGCCGACGCCAGCGACGCCGCGCTGGAGGCGCATGCCCGGACGCTCAAGGCGACGCGGCCGACCGCCGTCAACCTGCGCTGGGCGGTCGACGATCTGCTGGGCCGGCTGCGCCCGCTGCCGGTGGCCGACCGGCTGGCCGCGGCCTATGCCCGCGCCGCTCAGATGGCCGACGAGGACGTGGCGATCAACGAGGCGCTCGGCCGGCACGCCATGCCGCTGATCGAGGCGGTGTGGCGGGTGCACAGCCGGCCGGTCAATGTCCTGACCCACTGCAACGCCGGGTGGCTGGCCACCGTCGACTGGGGCACGGCCTTGAGCGGCATCTTCCTGGCCCACGAGGACGGCATTCCCGTCCATGTCTGGGTCGACGAGACGCGGCCGCGCAACCAGGGCGCCAGCCTGACCGCCTGGGAGCTGGCGGCGGCCGGCATCCCGCACACGGTGATCGCCGACAACGCCGGCGGCCACCTGATGCAGCACGGCCGCGTCGACCTGTGCTTCGTCGGCACCGACCGGGTCAGCGCCAACGGCGACGTGGCCAACAAGATCGGCACCTATCTCAAGGCCCTGGCGGCGCACGACACCGGCGTGCCGTTCTATGTGTGCCTGCCGTCGCCGACCATCGACTGGACGCTGGCCGACGGTTTCCACATCCCGATCGAGGAACGGGCGGGCGAGGAAGTGAGCCACATCGCCGGACTGGCCGATGATGGGCAGGTCAGGCGCGTCCGCCTGACCCCGGCCGCGTCACCGGTGGCCAACCCGGCCTTCGATGTGACGCCCGCGCGGCTGGTCACCGGCCTGGTCACGGAGCGCGGCATCGCTGCCGCCAGCCGCGACGGCCTGGCGGCGCTGTTCCCCGATCTCGCCCACGCGGCGTGACCCCGGGACCGATCTACTTGGTGCGCCATGGCGAAACCGAGTGGAACGCCGATGGCCGATATCAGGGGCGGTTCGATTCGCCGCTCACGGCACGGGGGCGCCAGTAGGCGGCCGCGGTGGCGGCGATTCTGGCTGACCAAGTCGAGCTGGGGCCGCAGCCTCAGCTGGTCACCAGCCCGCAGGGGCGGGCGGTCGAGACCGCGCGAATCCTTGCCGATCGGCTGGGCATTGCGGATGTCCGAGTCGACCCGCGGCTCGCCGAGGTCAGCCTCGGCAGCTGGGACGGCCTGACCGAAGCCGAGGTGATGCAGCGGTGGCCGACCGCCTTGCGCCCGGGCGAACGGTGGTATTTCCGGTCACCGGACGGCGAGTCCTGGGACGCGGTCGTGGCGCGCGTGTCGGCGTGGCTGGACGACTGGATCAGGCGCGGGCCGCTGGTCGCGGTGAGCCATGGTCTGACCGGACGCATCCTGCGCGGGCTGTATGCCGGCTTGACGCAAGACGCGGCGCTGACCCAGCCGGTCCCGCAGGACCGGGCATTCCGGCTGCGGGACGGGCAGGTGACGCTGGTCTAGGCGCTGGGCCTAGTCCGCTAACTGAGGGCGCGGCAGACCGCTTCGGGTTCACGATCGATCACGGCCAGCAGCGCCAGGGCCGGCGCATCCGGCCGGGTCCGGCCTTGTTCCCAATCCCGTACAGTGCCCAATGGCAAGTGGAAGGTGCGGGCGAATTGTTCCTGCGTCATGCCCAGGCGGTTGCGCAGCGCCCTGATGTCGGGCATGCGGTGCATCCGCGCCAATTGTTCAGCGCTCATCGGCTGCGCGTCCGGGTCCGAAAGCGCCGCAGCCTCCACCTCGTCATCGGTCATGGCTCGAACCCGCTGCCAATCGGTGCGGCCTTCCGGTGCCGGCTGTCCGGGCTCAATACGTACCCGCGTAGTACCGGGCTTGCTCATGTCGTGTGGCCCTCCGGGCCGAGATGATGCGGCAGAGATGTTCGTGGCGCAGGGTCGTGACGACGAACAGAACGTTGCCCCGGGTCATGCCGATCGTGTTTATCCGCTCTTCCCCGTAGATGAAGCGATCGTCGATGTCCTCGATCCGATGCGGATCGGCCAGTGCGCCGATGGCGTCGAGAAAGTCGATCCCATGCTTCGCCAGATTGGCAGCCGCCTTGGCATCGTCCCACTCATAGTCCATCGATGATGGTGCGGATAATCCGTACTGTGGGTCAATAGTCTGACCGGACGCATCCTGCGCGGGCTGTACGCCGGCTTGACGCGAGACGCCGCGCTGACCCAGCCGGTCCCGCAGGACCGGGCGTTCCGGCTGCGGGACGGGCAGGTGACGCTGGTCTAGGCGCTGGGCCTAGTCACGCCAGAACGGCTTGCTGGCCTCGGCGACCGCATCGGCGCGCGAGACGCCCATGTCGCGCAAGTCGCTGTCGCTGAGGTCCCAAAGCTGGTGACGCTCGGCGGCGCGCTGGCTCCAGAGGCGCAGGGTCTGGGTGAGGCGAGCCCACCACGTGCCTGAAGCGGCAGCCGCCTGGGCGGCGTCGTGGGGGCGGACGGGAACGGAACTCAAGCTCGGCATCGGGGATACTCCTGTTGGTAGGTTTCCTCCCCGATCGACCAGCGCGACCGATTGGTGCGCCGCAGCACTATTGATAACCCACGGTATCACATGGTTGGCAACCGCTGATGTTGCAGTGCGGCATAGTGTCGGGCGGTCAGCGCCGGGCCAGGCGCAGGACCAGCAGGATCAGCGCGACCGGCAGCACCACGACGGCGCCGAGCCGCACGAACGGCCCGGCCCAGCGCAGCAGGCCGACCACGAAGTCCGCCATCTCGCGCAGGGTCCGCAGCAGGTCCCCGGCCAGGCCATAGGGCGACAGGTGCAGATAGGACAGAATCAGCCCGACCAGGAAGCACAGGATCAGAATCCGGAGAATCGTGCCCATCGGAGCGGACGCTGCTGAATCACTGAGACGGGAACGCCTGGGCTCGGCGTTTGGCTCCTAGCCGGCCCGGCGCTTGGCGCGGTAGTGGTAGCCGTAGACCGTGCGGAAGCCGAGCCGGCTGTAGAGGGCCAGCGCGCCGGTGTTGTCGCCCTGGACCTGCAGCAGCGCGGTCGCGGCGCCGGCATCCCGCGCCCAGGCGAACAGCGCCAGCAGAACGTCGGTGGCCAGGCCGCGGCGGCGATGGCGCGGCGACACCTGGACCGCGTAGATCATCGCCATGCCGCGGTCGAGCGCGGCGAAGGCGCAGGCCGCGGGCTCGCCGTCGATCCGCCGATGGGCATAGCAGCGCGGCGCGGCCAGCGCGCGGTGGATGGCCGCGTCGGTGATCTGCTCGTCCGGCGTCAGCCCGCCGATCACTGCATGGGCCTCGAGCCAGGCGCCGGCCTCGTCCGACAGTGCCACGCTCCCAGGGTTCGCGGGCGCCGCCATCTGGTCGAGCGGCGCCATGCGCACCAGGCTCGGATCCTCGAAGCGGTAGCCGCGCGCCGCCAGGGCGGCATCGAGCGTCGGCTCGGCCAGCGCCGTGACGCGCACGACCGGGTCAAGGCCGGCCGCTTCGAAGAAGCGCTCGGTCGCCGACAGCCGGTCGTCCAACGGGCCGGCCGGCGCGTGCAGCGGCCACGCCGAGTTGGCGCGGCGGCTGACGCCGCCGGCCTGGCGCAGCACCCAGCCATCGACGAACGCGTGGCCAAGCCCGGGCCAGGTGTTGAGATGGCGCTCTTCGAGGCTGCGGATCGTCGGCCGGTCAGGCGTCAGAATCGTCGTCCCCGTCGTCGTCGCCATCGGCACCGACATGGGTCTCGAGGAACTCGAGGGTCCGCTGCAGCGCCAGCTCGGCCGACTCCTTGTGATAGTCGGCGCGATGATCGCAGTTGAAGCCGTGGCCGGCGGGATAGGTGAAGACCGGAATGTCCGGGTAGCGCGCCTGCAGCTTCTTCACATCAGCCATCGGGATGTGCGCGTCCTTCTCGCCGAAGTGCAGCATCACCGGGCATTGGGGCTGCATGTCGATGGCGGCCGCGATGCCGCCGCCGTAATAGGCGACGGCCGCCTCGATCTCGAGCTCGGCGGCGCACTTCCAGGCCAGCGTGCCGCCCCAGCAATAGCCGATCACGGCCACCCGCAGCCCTTCCAGGAACTGAGCGGCAGCCAGGATGTCGCCGATGGCGGTATCGTCGGGGATCTGCTCGCGGATGGCGCGCCCGGCCTCGATCCCGGTCGGGCCATAGCCGCGCTCGACACCGCGCTCGACGCGGTCGAACAGCGCCGGTGCCACCGTCCGGTAGCCGCGGCGGGCGTAGTCCTCGACCAGGTTTCGGATGTGCAGGTTGAGCCCGAAGATCTCCTGCACGATGACGATGCCGCCCTTCGGCTCTCCCTGCGGATGGGCGATCACCGCGCCCAGCACATGTCCGTCCTCGGCCGTCAGTTCGATTTCGTGCATCTTCGCAAAGCTCCTCGCGACAGGGCCGCTGATCCTAGGTGCGACAGCCGGCAATGGCCAGGGGGCGGCGCGGGCTCAGCCCATGCTGCCGCTGGTCTGTTCCCAGTTGTCGACGATCAGCTGCTCGGCCGCCTCCAGGGTCAGCCGGTTGCCCAGGACCTTCTCGCTCCGGCCGGCGCCCTTGGCGGCCGCGTGGAAATAGCGCACGCATTGGAAGATCTTGCGGCCGGTATCGCTGGCGCGTTCCTCCACATGACCGATCAGGATCTGGCGGCCGTCGATGGCGAGGCGGATCTCGGTGCGGCGTGGGCTGACCGCCTTGCGCAGGGTCGGCCGGCGGGTGGACGGCTCGGGCGTTGTCATTGGACTGTGCTTTCATACGACCGATCGCCACTGTATAGCGAGGCACGCGGGCTCGTCACGGTCGAGATGGGTCGCCGCCGCCCGGACTCGCGGGGCCACTCGCCGGTCCAGCCCAACAGGGAGACGATCCAGATGACCGCCCGCATCCCGTCGCGCCGGAGCTTCGTCGTCGGCCCTGCCTTCGCCGTAGGCGACGAGACCATCGACGAGGCTCCCGACATTTATGTCGCCCATGTCGGCGACCCGCCCTTCGTCGCGCGCATCGCCGATGCCGAGGATGTCGACGAGCCGTTGATCGAGTGCGGCGACGGCATGGTGCTGGCCGACCTGGTGTGGCTGACACCCAAGCGCGCCAATGGCCGCCTGCTCGACAGCCTGCTGGCTGCGGCCGCCGACGCGGTGGCCGCCTTCGACACTCCCGGGGAGGACGACGAGGACGAAGCCGGGGAACTCGACCCCGAGGACGCCCGCGGGCTGGCGGCGCAGGTGCTGAAGTCGGCCGCCCGGGCGGGGCAGGACCGCATCCCGGTGCTCGGCTTCGCGTCGGAGGCCGACTATCGGCGGGTCATGGGCGAGGGGTCTGACGCGATCATGCCGTGGTCGTTCTATTCGGCCTATGTGGAAGCGCTGGAGGCACTGGCGCCCGAGCGCAGCCTCTCGGTCCTGCGGGTCGTCTGCGATCCCGCCCGTTACGAAACGTGGCTGCGGGAGGCCGATCGCGAGAATACGCCCGAGGCCCGGCTCGACTATATGGACGAGCTGGTGCATGCCGAAGGCGATGACGACTGAGTTCGGCTATGGACGTTGCGACCAACCCTGACGACGGCGCGCCTGCAGCCGTCGGCGATTATTCCGATGGGCCGCCGGGCGAGGCCCGGCACATCGAGCCCAGCGCCCGGCCGGCGCTGATCCTGACGGCC
The DNA here is from genome assembly GCA_964511405.1 of uncultured Comamonadaceae bacterium. GTDB lineage: Bacteria > Pseudomonadota > Alphaproteobacteria > Elsterales > Elsteraceae > CAZEFK01. The sequence continues at coordinate 8,326 of CAZEFK010000156.1, forward strand.
CTGGGCATCGTCTTCGGCGACATCGGCACCAGCCCGCTCTATGCGCTCAAGGTGGCGGTCAAGGCATCAGGCGCGGTCGACGCGGCCACGATCCTGGGCGTGCTGTCGCTGATCCTGTGGTCGCTGATCATCGTGGTTTCGGTGAAGTACGTCGTCTTCGTGATGCGGGCCGACAATCGCGGCGAAGGCGGCATCCTGGCGCTGGCATCGTTGCTGTGGAGCCGTCCGCCCTACGGCGCCGCGGGCATCCTGGCGCGTCCCATGACCGCGGCCTTGGGCCTGATCGGCGCGGCGCTGCTGTTCGGCGACGGCGTGATCACGCCGGCGATCTCGGTGCTGTCGGCGGTCGAAGGGCTGGAGACGGTGACGCCGCTGTTCAGCCAGGTGGTGATTCCGGCCACCCTGGTGGTGCTGGTCGGGCTGTTCACCGCCCAATCGCATGGCACCGAGCGGATCGGGCGCCTGTTCGGCCCGATCATGGCGCTGTGGTTCCTGGTCATCGGCGCCATGGGCCTGCCGCGCGTCCTGGCCGATCCTGGCGTGCTCGCGGCGCTATCGCCGACCTATGCCTTCAGGCTCATCGAGCTCGACCGCTGGACCTCGGTCGGCGTGATCGGCGCGGCGTTCCTGGCGGTGACCGGAGCCGAGGCGCTCTATGCCGACATGGGCCATATCGGGCGCGCCCCGATCCGCGCCGCGTGGTTCCTGATTACCTTCCCGGCGCTGATGCTGAACTATTTCGGCCAGGCGGCGCTGGTGCTGGCGCATCCCGAGCAGCTCGACAATCCGTTCTATGGCCTGGTGCCGGGCTGGGCGGTGGTGCCGCTCGTGGTGCTGTCGACCGCCGCCACCGTGATCGCCAGCCAGGCCGTGATCAGCGGCGTGTTCTCGCTGGCGCGCCAGGCCTTGGCGCTGGGGCGGATGCCGCGGGTCCGCATCATCCAGACCTCCAGCGAGCAGATCGGCCAGGTCTATGTCCCGTCGGTCAACTGGATCCTGATGATCCTGACCGTGCTGCTGGTGGTGGGCTTCCAGACCTCCGACAACCTGGCCGCCGCCTACGGCATCGCCGTCAGCGCCACCATGGTGATCACGGCCGGCCTGCTGTACCGCGCCATGCGGGCCTGCTGGAGCTGGGGCCGCGTGAGCGCCGCCGTGGTCGCCGGTGCCTTCATCCTGGTCGATGCCGGCTTCCTCGGCGCCAATCTGGTCAAAGTGCTGGAGGGCGGCTGGTTCCCTCTGGTCGCCGCGGCCGCGGTGTTCGCCCTCGGCACGATCTGGGAGCGCGGCTCGCGGGCGGTGGCGCAGGCCTTGCGCAAGCGCTCCGAGCCGCTGGCGACCTTCCTGCCCAAGCTTGCTGGCGGCGACATCCTGCGCATCCCGGGCACCGGGATCTTCTTCACGCGTCTGAAGTCGGACACGCCGACCTCGGTGCTGCAGCATGTCCGGCATAACCGCGTGCTGCAGTCCCAGGTCGTGCTGATGACCGTGGTCACCCACCAGATCCCGCGCGTGCTCGGGCGCGATCGGCTGCAGGTCGAGGATCTGGGCCACGGCGTGCGGCGGATCGTCGTCCATTTCGGCTTCATGCAGCTGCCCGACATCGCACTGGTGCTGCGGCGCTGCGCACAGCTGGGCCTGGTGGAGCAGGTCGACCACGCGTCGATCTTCCTGACCCGCGAGACCGTGGTGCGCGCCCGGCTGTCGCCGCGGCTGTCGGCCGTCGGCTACTCCATTTACGCGTTCCTGGCGCGCAACGCGGCGTCCCCCACCGAACTCTACAACCTGCCGCAGGACCAGGTGATGGAGGTCGGGCTCCATATCGAGGTCTAGTCCGGATTTCTCACACCCTGTCGCGCAGCACGGCAGGGTGTGAGAAATCCGGACAAGCCCGACGGGATGCCGGCCGGCGCCGCGTAGCAGGGGCGAACCCAACATGGGAGACGGGCATGGAGTGGGCCCATATCGGGCCGCCGATGGCGGCGGCCTTCCTGGCGTCGCTGGTGGAATTCGTGGAAGCGCTGACCGTGGTGCTGGCGGTGGGCGTGACGCGCGGCTGGCGGTCGGCGCTCGCCGGCACCGGCGGCGCGCTCGCGCTGCTGCTGGTCCTGGTGGTGGCGCTGGGACCGGCGCTGCAGCGCATTCCGCTGCAGGGGATTCAGCTCGCGGTCGGCACGCTGCTGCTGCTGTTCGGTCTGCGCTGGCTGCGCAAGGCGATCCTCAGGGCCGCCGGGATCATCCCCCTGCATGACGAACTGGTGGCTTTCGCCAAGGAGACCGCAGCGCTGGGCACGGGTCTGGGTATGGGGCGGGGGGCCGGGTGGGACCGCGAAGGCCTGATGACCGCCTTCAAGATCGTGATGGTCGAGGGCATCGAGGTGGTGTTCATCGTGATCGCCGTGGGGGCGACCGGCGGGCTGCTGGTGCCGGCGGCGGTCGGTGCGCTGGGGGCGCTGGCCGTCGTGGTCGCGCTGGGCGTCGCGCTGCACCGGCCGATCGCGCGCATTCCCGAAAACGCGCTGAAATTCATGGTCGGCGGCATGCTGTCGGGGTTCGGCGCGTTCTGGGTCGGCGAAGGCCTCGGGCTGGCGTGGCCGGCTTCGGATTTCGCGCTGGTGATGCTGTCGGTCGGATTTCTCGTCGCTGGCCTGGCGATCGTGCCGCTGTGCCGCATGCGCACCCGCGTCGCGACGGCCGAGGTGTCGGTGCGATGAGGGCGGTTCTGGACGAGCTGGTCGGGCTGTTCGTCGATGACGGCAGCCTGGCCTGGGCGGTCCTGGGCTGGGTGCTGATCAACTGGCTGCTGTTGCCGGCGCTGGGGCTCGGCGACGGCTGGCGGGCCGCCGTTCTGTTCCTGGGCGTGGTGGCGATCTTGGCCGAGAATACGGTCCGTAGCGCGCGCCGGCGCGGCCGCCGGTAGGTCGCGCCCGCGGCGGCCTGGTCGACCCTGTCGCGGGGTCAGGGCGCCGCTGCGACCCGGCCTTCCACCATGGGGGCCACGTGGCCGCGGGCCTGGACGTAGTCCATGACAGTGGTCGCCATCAGCGGCGCGAAGCGCGGGTCGCTGATCATCTTGCCCCGGGTCAGGACGGCGTAGCCGTCGCCGCCCGCCGCCATGTAGTCATTGGTCGCGACGCTGTAGATCGCCTTGGGGTCGAGCGGCTGGCCGCCGACGAGCACCGAGCGGATGCGCTGGCCGGCCGGTGCAGCGGGATCGAAGCGCACGGTCAGGCCCGATACCTGCGGGAAACGGCCGGCCTTGGCCTCGACCTCGGACACACCGTTCTCGAGCGCCGCCTGCAGGTCGGCACCCGATAGCTTGATCAGCACGGCCAGATTGCCGAACGGCAGCTCGGCCAGGATGTCCTTGCGGGTGAGCGTGGTTCCGGGCGCACGCACGACATTGGCGCGGATGCCGCCGCCATTGGTCAGACCGACGTCGGCATGCAGCGTCGTGCGCAGGGCATCGGCGATCAGATCGCCGATCGCCGCCTCGCCGCCGCGCACGGTTGCCGTCCGGCTGTCGAGCTCGGTATCGGTGCGGCCGATCTCGACGCCGAGTTCCTGGTCGAGCTGGGCGGTGTAGCCGTGCACCAACGCGGCCACGGCCGGCTGTGCCGCCTGTCCCTTGTTTTCGATCATGCGCCAGCTCGGGTCGACCCGGGTGACCGGGCCGTTGGCCGTCTGGCGGGTCGAGATGTCGAGGTCGATGACGCCCAGATAATTGCCGTCGACACCGCTCTTTTGAATCAGGACTCCGCGCTCGTAATAGGTGATCGGGTCGTGCTCGTGGCCGCCCAGGACCACATTGATCTCGCGCACGGCCGCGGCCAGGGCGCGGTCGTCGGCGACGTCCTCGTGCGTCACCGCAATGATCACGGTGGCGCCATCGGCCTTGAGCGCCTTGACGGCGGCCTTGGCCGCCTCGATCGGCGGCTGGAACACGACGGCCGCGCCCGGGCTCGACAGATGCGCGGTGTCCGGCGTGGTCAGGCCCAGGAACCCGATCGTCACGCCGCCGACGCTGCGCGTGAGGGTGGCGACGGCGCCGCCGAACGGCGCGCCCGCCGATGTGCGGACGTTGCTGCTGACCCACGGGAAATGCGACTGGCCGATGCGCTCGCGCGCGACGTCCGGGCCGAAGTCGAACTCGTGATTGCCGAAGGTGACCATGTCGACGCCCATGGCGTTGAACAGGTCGACCATGTGGGCGCCCTTGGTCACGGTCGACAGGATCGACGGCGACAGGAAGTCGCCGCTGACGATGGTCAGCGATTGCGGCGCCCGGGCCCGCTCCGCCTCGATCAGCGTCGTCAGCTCCGCGACGCCGCCGATCCCCGCCTTCGGTGCGATCTCGTAGATGTCGTTGAAGTGCAGCAAGGTCACGTGGGCGGTCTGGGCGGCGGCTGGTCCCGGCGCGGCCAGCAGCAGGGCAAGGCCGGTCAGCACCCACAGTCGAATTCGGGCCATCGTCGACACCCTCCGGCGGTCGTTCGACCATCGCCATAGCCCAGTTGCCGCGGATTGTCATCGGCCGGGTGCGGATGCGGCCGTTGGAAACCATCGCCGCAAGAGCGGCGTTGCGTCTGGAAACGCCCACGCCAGGTGCCGGGCGACCCTGCTCGCGATTTGCATTGCGCCCGGAACGAATTGCTCCTGCTTGATCTTAATTCGGATTCATTCGTCGCTATTCTGGGCGGTTCAAGAGGAGCAACAATGACCGCAAAACTCAACCACACCATCGTGGCCGCGCACGATCGGGACGCCTCGGCTCTGTTCCTAAGCGAGGTCCTTGGCCTGCCGCCGCCCATCCGCCTTGGTCCCTTTGCGCTGGTTACGGCCGGCGACGCATTGACCCTGGATTTCATCGAAGCTGACGGAGACATCAAGGGACAGCACTATGCATTCCTGGTCGACGAGACGGAGTTCGATCAGATTTTTGCGCGAATCGAGGCGCGCCGCTTGCCCTATTGGGCGGATCCCTATCGCGCCAGGCGAGGTCAAATCAACCATTGGGACGATGGGCGTGGCGTCTATTTCGAAGATCCCAACGGGCACCTGCTCGAGATTCTGACGCGGTCCTATGGCAGCGCCGGGACCTCTGCCGCCAATCCGCATCCCCTGGTCGCCGAGAAGCTTGAGCGCAGCGACGGCGAGCCCCCACGGGAGGACGGCGCGCAGGTCAGAGATCGTCCGCTCGTGTGCTCTGAACAGCCCTGATTATCGCACCGCTATGCTCGTTGCTCGGGAGGTTCGCCGTGATCAAACCCAAGGGCGGTCCCGCACCAAGTCTGCTGGCCGCGGACAAGTGTGCCCTGATGTTGATCGACTTTCAGCCAACCTCGTTCTTCACGGTCCAATCGATCGACAGGCAGCTGTTGATCAACAATGTTGTCGGGTTGGCCAAGACGGCGAAGCTGTTTCGGCTGCCCGTGGTGGTGACGACAGTGGCGGCGGCCAAATTCAGCGGCCCTCTGCTTCCTGAGTTGAGCGACATCTTTGCGGGTTGGCAAATCATCGACCGAACCGGCAATAACCCGTGGGAGGATGACCGGATCGTCGATGCCATCGCGAGAACCGATCGGCAAAAACTGATTTTTGCGGGGCTGTGGACCGAAAATTGTATCGTGCTGCCCGTGTTGTCGGCCCTTGCCGAGGGCTATGAAGCCTATGTCGTCGCCGATGCCTGTGGCGGGGTCAGCGGCATCGCCCACGACATGGCAATCCAGCGCATGGTCCAGGCCGGCGCCGTGCCGGTCACCTGGCAAGCGCTGATGTTGGAGCTTCAGCGCGATTGGGCCCGCCTCGAGACCGCCGGCGAGGTCATGGACATCGCCAAGCGGCACGGCGGCGCACAAGGCCAAGCGGCGCTGTACGCACAGACAATGGTCCGGTCGGAGACCACAGGGGAGCGCTGAACATGGACGACACGGCCCACCCGGACAGGAGGTGGCATGGACAACGCAATCGGCCACGGCGCTCGCGGGCGCAAACTGGGATGTCTCGGCCTCCTGGCATGGATCGCGGTCACCAGCTCCGCCGCCGCTGCGCAATCGGATTGGCAGATGGCGCCGCCCTTACCCCAAGCCTTGGGCGAAATCGTGGGCGCCGTCGTCGGCACCGACTGGTATGTGATGTCGGGTCTGGACGTGACGAAACACGAGCCCGCGGGCGTCGTCTATGTTTTCGACGCGGCCCACCAAAGTTGGCTTGAAAAGAAAAGAATGCCCGAGCCTGCGCATCACGTCATGGCCGCGGTGGCCGCAGGGAAAATTTACGTATTTGGAGGCTTCGTCAGCGGCGGCACCTCGGGGGAAACGACGCCCGAAGCGGGTTGGCGACCGATCGACAGCGCGTGGGTGTACGACCCGGCGCTGGACCAGTGGAGTCCCCTGGCCCGAATGCCGACGCCGAGGGGTGCCGGCTGGGCGGTCGAGCTCGGCGGCAAGATCTATGTGATCGGCGGGGCGCAGGTAAATATTCGCGGCGAACCGGCAGATCCCATTTCGCCCGAGACACCCCAGCGCGTGCTTGGCACGGTTGAGGAATACGACCCGGCAAGCAATCATTGGGTGACCCGGGCGCCAATGCCCACGCCGCGTAACCACTTCGTCGCCGAAGCGGTCGACGGCAAGATCTACGCGATCGGGGGGCGCCTTGGCGCAGCTCAGATTACCGTCGCCGACGATACCGATGTCGTCGAGGAGTATGACCCCGCACGGGACCAGTGGCGGGGCAGGGGCCGCGCGCCGATCCGAAGCAGCGGCATGGCGGCGGCGGTCCAAGACGGCAAGATCTACGTCGCCGGGGGCGAATATCAGGATTGGGAGGGCGCCAAGGCCTTGTGGGCTGCCGAGGCTTACGACCCGCGCACCGGCCGCTGGGAGATGCTGCCGCGCATGCACCTTGCGCATCATGGCTTTGCCGCCGGGGTCATCGGCAACAGCCTCCATGTCGTGGGCGGCGGCTTTCAGTCCGACGGCATGCCGGGCGTGAACACGAAAACGCCCGTGCATGAGGTGTTGCAGATCGGGCCTTAGGCCCTATCGCTCGGGCCTCCCGGTCATATCGCATTGCGGTGCCGGGCGACCCGTGTGGTGAGCTTGGCGAGTCTCTGCTGGCTCACAATCTCGATGAACTCGGGTGGAGAGACGCGGCTCCCCTTCAGATTGCGCCGAGCGTGCGCCAAAGAAGCAAGCGTGAGATGGGGAACGGTCTCGTAGAGTTCGGTCATGAACGCGTCCGGCGTCTGTGTATGGAGCCCGTGCTTCGCCAGCTCTCGGGTCGGGAAATCCCGCACATTCCAGGTCAGGATCAGAGAGGCTCCTGCGACTATTCCTGCCGCGACGACGTGTCGGTCATCGGGATCTGGAAGTGTCACGGCGTCGATGTGAGCTTCGTATCCGCGCACAGTCGCGTCGGGCAACGCGCTCTCCATCAATTGCCGTGTGACCCGCAGCCGCTCGATGGGGATGCTGGGCTTGTCGGCGACCAGATTCCGGATCCATTCGTCCTGGATCGCGTCCGTCCAGCGCGCATCGACCAAGCGATCCACGGCGGCCTGGACCACGATATTCCTGAGATGGAAGGGGTAGAGAACGCAGGCATCGAAGATCGCGACCGCTGGCCTAAACGCCATGGCGGGCGAGGTCGTCTGCATCGGCGGCGAGGCTCTCCATGGCCGACCGCTGCGCGTGGATCTTGGCCTTGAACGTAAGGACGTCCCTCAGCGTTGTCCGGCGATATTTTCCGACATAGCGGTAGGGCAGATCACCGATATCCATGCGGTGGACGACGAGTGGGCGCGACATGCCGAGGATGCCGGCGGCGTCGTTGGGGCTGAGTTCCTGATCCTCGGTCAGGACGGCGACGCGTTCGCCCCGCGACAGATGACTGAGCAGCGCCTCGATCAGCGCGGCGGCGCCCGGCGGCAACGGGAGCGTCACCTCGCCACCGCCGCTGCGCCTGATGCGCATTTCCACGAGGTCGCCTTCGGCGAGACGCGCGAGCTGCTCCGCTTCCTGGCGATCTTGCTCGGACAGCTCGACGAACTGGACCTGCGCAGCCATGGCGGGTTTCCTTTCGGCCTTCATATAGGCGCGACGGGCGATGCGCGCGACGGCAGCGACGCGCGCATCCTGCCCGCCGCGACCGCCATCATACGATCTGGCAGACCTCGTCGAAGGCGAAGCGCGGGCTGCGCGGGAACATCTTGTCGCCGTCGCCATAGCCGAGATTGCACAGGAAGTTCGACTTGACCCGGCCGTCCGGGAAGAAGGCGGCATCGACCAAAGCGTTGTCGAAGCCCGACATCGGACCGGTATCGAGCCCGACGGCCCGGGCCGCCAGGATGAAATAGCCGCCCTGCAGGCTGCCGTTGCGGAAGGCGGTGGCGTCGGCCATCGATTTCTTCTCGGGCCCGGCGAACCAGGCGCGGGCGTCGGCATGCGGGAACAGCCGGGGCAACTGCTCGTAGAATTCCAGGTCGTAGCCGATGATCGCGGTCACCGGCGCCGCCATGGTCTTGTCCAGGTTGCCCGCCGACAAGGCCGGCCGCAGCTTGTCCTTGGCTGCGGCCGAGCGCACGAAGACGATCCGGGCCGGCGAGCAGTTGGCCGAGGTCGGCGCCATCTTCATCAGGTCGAAGAGCTGACGCAGCGTCGCGTCCTCGACCGGCCGCGGCGACCAGCTGTTATGCGTGCGCGCCGTCAGAAACAACAGGTCCTGGCCGGCCTGGTCGAGTACGGGCATGGATCCTCCGATCAGCCGAGGGTGGGCATGACATACTGGGCGCCGGCGCGGATGCCGGTCGGCCAGCGCGACGTGACGGCCTTCATGCGGGTATAGAAGCGCACCCCTTCGGGGCCGTGCATGTGGTGGTCGCCGAACAGCGAGCGCTTCCAGCCGCCGAAGCTGTGGAAGGCCATGGGCACCGGGATCGGCACATTGATGCCCACCATGCCGACCTGGATGCGGCCGGTGAACTCGCGGGCGGCATCGCCGTCGCGGGTGAAGAGCGCGGTGCCGTTGGCGAACTCGTGGCCGTTGATCAGGTCGACGGCGCTGTCGAAGTCGGGCACCCGCACCACGCTCAGGACCGGGCCGAAGATCTCCTCGCGGTGGATGGTCGAGCCCGGCTGGACATGGTCGAACAGCGAGCCGCCGATGAAGAAGCCGCCCTCATAGCCCTGCAGGCTGAGGCCGCGGCCGTCGACCAGCAGCTTGGCGCCCTCCTGGACGCCGATGTCGATGTAGCGGGCGACCTTGGCCCGGTGCTCGGCGGTGACCAGCGGCCCCATCTCGGCCTCGGGGTCGGT
>CAZEFK010000157.1:0-17439 GCA_964511405.1 uncultured Comamonadaceae bacterium
CCGGCGTCCCGCCGCCCCGCCCGGCCGCCGGACGGCCGCCGCCGCCTCCCGGCAGCCGCCCGCGCAGCCGGTAAGCCGGCCGTCACGCCAGAGGAAAGCTGGCCTCTTCGGTGTAGATCGCGCCTGATGCCTGCAGCCAGCTGGAGTACAGCACCATGCGGTCGACCGGGAACGGTCCGATGCGCAGGCCGTAATGCTGGGCGAAGAACGCCGCCAGCCGGTCGGCCGACGCATCCTTCAGCTGTGCCAGGGTCACGTGGGGCATATAGCGGCGGCTCTCGGCCGGCAGTCCGGCGCGCACGCAAGCGGCTTCGACCTTGTCGTGCAGTCGCGCCAGCGCCGGCTCGCGGTCGACCCCGACCCACAGGGTGCGCGGCTTGTCGCCGGTCTTGAAGTGGTCGACCCCGGCCAGCGTCAGCGTGAAGCGCGGCACCACGACCTGGTCCAAAGCGGCCACCAGGTCGTCGGCGGTGCCGTGGTCGACATCGCCGACGAAGCGCAGGGTCAGGTGGAAGTTCTCCACCGGCGTCCAGCGCGCACCGGGCAGGCCGCCGGCGGTCAGGGCCAGCTGCTGGCGCACCAGCTCAGGCAGCGGCAGCGCGACGAACAGCCGGACCACGCGGCCCTACAGCCTGGGCTCGACCGCCTCTCGCGGCGGCCGCGGCGGCGCCTTGAGCGAGACCGTGCGCGACGCCCGCGACCAGCCGAACCACAGCAGCCCCAGGAACACCGGGAGCAGGCCCAACGGGATCAGCCAGGTCCAGCCGAGCAGCGCGCCGGCTTCGGGAGCCGGCGCCACGGGCGCGGCGGCCGGCACGGGCGCGAAGGCCTGTCCGGCCCCGGACGGCGTAGCCGGCTGCTGGAACAGCGCCGGCGGCGGGGCCGAGCTGGTGCCGGCCACGCCGGGCGGCGGCGCCAGCTGCTCGGAGGCGACCGGTGCGATCGGCGCTGCCTGCGGCTTGGTTTCGATCTCGGGGACGCGCGGCCGCGGCGCCTCGCCGGGCGCACCCTTGCCGCCGAGCGTGCCCGAGAACTTGGTGTCGCGGACCTTGCGCAGCCCGTCCAGGGTGCGCTCGTCCAGCTTGCCGGTGGCCGGCAAGCCAGCCGTGCGCTGGTATTCCTGCAAGGCGTGCGCGGTGTGGGGATTGGGCTTGCCGTCGGGCTTGCCGGGCGCCAGGCCCATCATCAGCAGGATCTGCTGGGCTTCGAACAGTGCCGCGTCGGGCGTCTGGGCATGTGCGGCCGGCCCCCCCAGCAGCAGCGCCGCCGCGACGCAGAGAATGGCGGCGGGGTGCCGGGTCAACCCGCAGGATTGGCTGAACATGGCCCGCACAGTGGGGATGGCCGCCGCCCGGCGCAAGCCCCGCGGATCCGGCGATTCCATGTGTCGCAGCCGCGAGCGGCCCATCGAGCGGCCTTGCGGCGCCGGGCTAAACGGTGGTCTGCTTTCGGGATGCGTTTCGCCGCCTGCCTTCAGAGGCTGCTGCCATGACCACGCCGCCCGCTGCGGTCGGCATGTCCGTCGACCAGATCGACACCCCGGCGCTGGTGATCGAGCTGGATGCGTTCGAGTACAATCTGGTCGCGATGCGCCGGGCGATCGCCGGCTCCGGCGCCCGGTTGCGGCCGCATGCCAAGACCCACAAGTCGGCGGCGATCGCGCGACGCCAGATCGCCGAGGGCGCGGTCGGCATCTGCTGCCAGAAGGTGGCCGAGGCCGAGGCCCTGGCCGCCGCCGGCATCGAGGACATCCTGGTCTCGAACGAGGTGGTGGGGGCCGGCAAGGTCGCCCGCCTGGCCAGCCTCGCGGCCCGGGCGCGGATCGGCGTCTGCGTCGACCATCCGCAGCAGGTGGACGCGCTGTCCGCGGCCGCGGCGGCCGCCGGCAGCCGCATCGACGTGCTGGTCGAGATCGACGTCGGCGCCGGCCGCTGCGGCGTGCCGCCCGGCCCGCCGGCGGTGGCGCTGGCCGCCCGCATCGCCGCCGCCCGTCATCTGCGGTTCCAGGGCCTGCAGGCCTATTACGGCTCGGCCCAGCACCTGCGCGAGCCCGCCGAGCGGGCGCGGGCGACCGCGGCGGCGGCGACCAAGGCCAGCTGGACCGCGGCGTTGATCCGCGCCGAAGGGCTCGATGTGGCCACCGTCGCCGGCGCCGGGACGGGTACCCTGCGCCACGAAGCCGCCAGCGGCGTCTACAACGAACTCCAGCCGGGGTCCTATCTGTTCATGGATGGCGATTATGCCGCCAACCGCCGGCACCCCGACGATCCGGAGTTCCGCCATAGCCTGTTCGTGCTGACCACGGTGATGAGCGTGCCGGCGCCCGGGCGCGCGGTGCTGGATGCCGGCCTCAAGGCCGTGGCCGTGGACAGCGGCTTGCCCAAGGTCGCCGACCGCTCCGGCCTGACCGTCATGGGCTGCTCCGACGAGCACGCCAGGGTCGCGGTCGACGGCCCGATGCCCGAACTGGGCGAGAAGCTGCGTCTGATCCCGGGTCACTGCGACCCGACGGTGAACCTCTATGACTGGTATGTCGGCGTGCGCAGCGGCGTCGTCGAGGCGGTCTGGCCGATCGAGGCTCGCGGCGCCATTCGGTAGCAGAAGGGAGCAAGAGCGATGAGCCTGGTCCTGGATGTGGTGGCCGATGTCGTCTGTCCGTGGTGCTACATCGGCAAGCGGCGGCTGGAACGCGCGCTCGCCGGCTTGTGCGACGACGACACCCAGGTCACCTGGCGGCCGTTCCAGCTCAATCCCGGGCTGCCGCGCAGCGGCATCGACCGTGGCGAGTACCTGGCCCTGAAGTTCGGTGGCCGCGAGCAGGCCTCGGCGGCCTACGCCCCGATCGAGGCCGCCGGCCGCGCCGAGGGCATCCCCTTCGCCTTCGACCGCATCCGCCGCACGCCCAATACTCTCGACGCCCACCGCCTGATCCGCGCCGGCCAGCGCGCGCGCTGCCAGGACCCGATCGTCGAGGCCCTGTTCCGGGCCTATTTCGTCGACGGCCGCGACATCGGCGACACCCTGGTGCTGGCCGACATCGGCGCCGCCTGCGGCCTGGAGGTCGGCTCGGTGCGCGCCTTCCTGGCCAGCGACGAGGACGTCGACAGCGTGCTGGCCGAGGACGCCGTCGCCCGGCGCATGGGCATCGACGGCGTGCCCGCCTTCATCATCGACCGCACCTACGCCCTCGCCGGCGCCCACGGCCCGGCCGAGCTGGTCGCCGCCTTCGAGCAAGTCGCCCGCCTGCGCGCCGCCGAGCGCGCCGAGCAGGTGGCGCATTGATGTAAGGGGCCCAGGAAGCCGCGCATCGGGCGATCGAGGAAATCCAGATGATCCGGCTATCCGTCGAGGATCAACGCGCCTTCGCCGAAGCCATCCTCAACCCGCCTAAGCCGACGCCGGCCCTGCGGCGCGCGTTTCTGCGGCATCGAGAGTTGATCCAAGAAACACGGTGACCGCCGAGTTCTGGATCGAGCCACTCGGCGCGCATGACCGCGCAGGCTTTTCCTGCGGCATTGTCGCGCTCGACCGCTATGTTCGGGAACAGGTGTCGCAAGATATCAAGCGATTGGTGGCAAGTTGCGTAACAGGGGCAAAAGTCTGGGCAGCCCCGTCAAACCCGGTTCTCGTCATCCCCGCGAAGGCGGGGATCCAGTTGGCTCAACGACAATAGCAAGTATGCCAACCGACAGTTTGCCGCAAACGCTGGATCCCCGCTTTCGCGAGGATGACGGCGGGGGCTGGGACTGAGACGGCACGCCCGGACTTTTACCCCGGTTACCAAGCTGCTTCGTCGCCGTCGAGACGGCAACGGGCACTACACGCAGCGCAAACCGATCAATCCTGACGTCGGCGCGGCTCAGAACCGCGGCGCGAATGCCGGGCGCAGCACCCCGGCCACCAGCCCCGCCCGGTTGAGCACCTTGGGTTCCAGGAACTCCGCCAGCTCCTGGGTCGCCGTCGCGTCGAACGCGCCCAGGGCCTTGAGCAGCGCTGCCATCGCCAGCTCGGCGCCGCGGCCGGCACCGTCGTCGACCTTGAGGGCGATGCCCAGGCCGCGGTCGAGCAGGGCGCCGGCATAGACGCCCTCGGCGCCGCCCTTGATCACGGCGCGGCGCCCGGCCAGCTCCAGCGCCCGGCTGTTGAAGGTGCCGGTGCCGGAGACCATGACCGGGGCCGCGGCCATGGCGGCAGTGATCCGCCGAGCCGCCGCCGCCCGCACCGCGCCCAGCCGCGCCGGGTCGGCCAGCCGGGCAAAGCCCACGGCCAAGGCCGTGAGCGGCGCGCCGACGGTCGGGATGCCGCAGCCGTCATGGCCCCAGGGGGCGGTCGTGTAATCGAACTCGGTCACCTCGGCCATGACCTGGGCGATGCGGCGCTGCACCGGATGGTCGCGCTGGATGTAGCCGCGGGTCGGCTCGCCCAGATGCACGGCCGTGGTCAGGAAGCCGGTGTGCTTGCCCGAGCAGTTGTTGTGGAGCTGGCTGGGTTCGATACCGGCGCGGATCAGCGCGTGGGCCGAATCCTCGCCGGTCGGCAGATGGGTCCCGCACTCCAGGTCGGCGACGCCCAGGCCGATGCGCCCGAGCCAGGCGGATACCGCCTCGGTGTGCACCGGCTCGCCGCGATGCGAGGCGCAGGCCAGCGCAATCTCGACATCGCCGAGGCCGAACCGTTCGGCCGCGCCCGACTCGAGCAGGGGCAGCGCCTGCAGCGGCTTGCAGGCCGAGCGGGCGAACACCGGCCGGTCGACGTCGCCCCAGGCGGCAACCACGGCGCCCGCCGCGTCGACCACCACGGCGGCGCCGCGATGCCTGGACTCGACCAGGGCGCCGCGCGTGACCTCGACCAGGACCGGATTGGCGGCGGATTCAGCCATGGCAGCCTCGGCGACTCGACGGTTGAGCCGTCAGGCTTAGCCTCGGGCGCCAGGTCCCGCAAGCGAACCTTTACCGGCGCCGTCCTGTTGAGTCCTCCGACTTGATCCAAAGGAGCGGCAGATGCCGGACGACGCTTCCGCCAACCGCATGACGACCGACACCCTGGTCGAGCTGGCCCGTACGCTGCGGGACAGCGAGCAGGGCTACCGGACCGCAGCCGACGACACCGCCGATCCCCAATTGAAGTCGATTTTCAACGGGCTGGCGCGGACGCGCGCCGAGCAGGCCGACGCGTTGGAGGCGCAGATCCGGGGCAGCGGCGGCCAGCCGGCGGCGCGCGGCACCATGTCGGGCGCTCTCCATCGCTATTTCATGGACCTGAAGAGCGCCCTGGCCGGCTATGACCGGCTGGCGGTCCTGGAGGAGGTGGCGCGCGGCGAAGCCTATGCCGAGGCGGCGTTCGATGGCGCCAAGCGCGAGCCGCTCGGCCCGGAGGTGCGCAAGGTCGTCCAGCGCCTGCATGACGGCGTGAAGGCCAGCCGCGACCGCTTCCGCGCCATGGCCCGGGCCGAGGGCGGCGGCGCCGACGGCCTGTGGGAGCGCGCCACGGCGCGCATGTCGCGCCTGGGCGACGCCGTCTACCGGCAGGCGCCCGCCCGATTCGGCGACGTGACCGGGTATATGGCCGAGCGCCCGCTGGCGACGACCCTGGCTGCGCTTGGCGTGGGATTCGCGCTGGGCGCCATGGCCGTGACCCTCCTGCGCCCGGGCGGGCCGGACCGCTGACCGGGAAATTTCGATCTCGATCAAATATCCGACGAATGGCTCGTTTTTGATTGTGGCGCTCCCAGGTCAGGCCGGTATCATCGTCCGATCCCGGCCCGACCGCCGCATCGCATCCGCCCAGCGCCGGATGACCGCCGCGACGTGACGACCGGCCGCCGTCGCGCCCTCCAGCCTCCGGCAGCGCCGACCGGTGATGTCTGGAGGCGGGGCGGGAATCATGCTGACCATTTGGGGCCGTCAGACCTCGAGCAACGTCCAGAAGGTGCTGTGGGCGGTCGGCGAACTGGGGCTGCCGCATCGCCGGATCGACGCCGGGCTGCAGTTCGGCGTCATCGACACGCCGGCCTATGCCGCGATGAACCCCAACCGCCTGGTGCCGACCATCGAGGACGACGGCTTCGTCCTGTGGGAATCCAACGCCATCGTCCGCTATCTGGCGCGCCGCCACGCCGACGCAGCGGTGCCGCTGCTGCCCGGCGATCCGCGCGCCGCGGCCGATGCCGACCGCTGGATGGACTGGCAGATGAGCCGGATCGCCGAGCCGGCCACGACCCTGTTCCTGGGCCTGACCCGCACGCCGCCCGAGCAGCGCGACCCGGTCCGGATCGCCGCCGCGCAGGCGCAGCTGGGCGAGCTTTACGCGCTCTTGGACCGGGCGCTCGGCGATCGTCCGTTCGTGGCCGGCGACCGCCTGTCGATGGGCGATATTCCGCTCGGCGTGCAGGTTCACCGCTGGTACAGGCTGCGCGACCGCCAGCCCGACCTGCCCCGCCTGGACGCCTGGTACCGCCGCTTGGCCGAGCGGCCGGCCTACCAGGCCGCGGTGATCGCGCAGATGCCGTGATCGGAATCGCCGTTCCGGCATCGCCCGACTCGCCCGACTCGGCCGCCGCCATCCCGCTCGACCATCTGTTCGACCTGGGCACCGACCCGATGGCGGTGGCGAGCCTGGACGGCGTGATCCTGCGGGCCAACCGCGCGTTCGGCGCGGTGCTGGACGTCGAGCCCCGGGTGCTGATCGGACGATCGTTGATGGAGTTCATCCACCCCGACGAGCGGCGCGCCACCCTGCGCGGCATCGTGCGGCTGGGGCGCGGCGACACGGTGATCGGGCTGGAAATGCGGCTGCGCACCGGCAGCGGCTATCGGCGGCTGGAATGGAATGCCCAGAGCGTCGGGCGGCTGATCTACGGCGTCGGCCGCGACGTCACCGAACGCGCCGAGCGCGAGGCCGAGCTGCGCTTCCGCGAGCATCAGCTGTCCGAGGCCCAGCGCCTGGCACGACTGGGCGATTGGCGCTGGCGCTATGGCACCGACCGGCTGATCTGGTCGGACCAGGTCTACCGGATCTTCGGGATCGAGCCCGGCACCGAGCGGCCGACCCGCCGGCTGCTGTTCCAGCGCCTGCATCCCGACGACCGCGGCCGGCTGCAGGCCGCCATGGAGCGGTCACTGGCCGAACGCACCTCCTACGACGCCGAATGCCGGGTGCAGCTGCCGTCGGGCGAAGAGCGCTTCGTCTGGATCGAGATCCATTGCGACGTCGACGAGGCCGACCGGCTGCAGGGGCTCTATGGCGTGTGCCAGGACGTGACCGGGCAGAAGCTGGTCGAGCAGGCCCTGCGCGAGGCCAAGCATGCGGCCGAGGCGGCGAGCCGGGCCAAGAGCCAGTTCCTGGCCACCATGAGCCACGAGCTGCGCACGCCGCTCAACGCCATCCTGGGCTTCTCGGAACTGATGCTGGCCGGCCTGGCCGGCCCGCTGGCGGCGCGCTACCGCGACTATGCGCAAGCGATCCATGCCAGCGGCCAGCACCTGCTGGACCTGATCAACGACGTGCTCGACATGTCCAAGATCGAGGCCGGCAAATATGTGCTGAACATCGAGCCGGTCGACCTGGCGGCGGTGATCCGCGACTGCCTGCGCCTGGTCGGCGGCCGGGCCGACGAGGCCGGCATCAGCATCGGCTACCACCCGGTCGACCCGCCGCCGGTGATCGGCGCCGACGCCCGGGCGCTGCGCCAGATCCTGCTGAACCTGCAATCCAACGCCATCAAGTTCACCCGCCGCAATGGCCGCATCGTGATCGCGACCCGCCAGCTCGGCGACGAGGTCGAAATCAGCGTCGAGGACAACGGCGTCGGCATCCCGGCAGCCAAGCTGCCGGCGGTGACCCAGCCGTTCGAGGTCGCCGACGCCGGTTACGACCATCCCGACCAGGGCACCGGCCTCGGCCTCGCGATCACCAAGTCGCTGGTGCAGCTGCATGGCGGCAGCCTGGACATCCGCAGCGAGCTGGGGGTCGGGACCCGCGTTACCGTCCGCTTGCCGATTTCGGCGTCGCCGCCCGACGCGCTGGCCTGACACGGGTTGGCGCCAGCGTTCCCGTCGGGGATCGTTTGGTAGAATATCGCTGCGACTGCCGGAGCCAACGCCATGACCGTGCGCGGCCTTGCGCCTTTGCTGCTGGTCGCCGCGCTGCTGGGGCCAGGCCCGGCCACAGCCAACGACAGCAGCGGCTTCCAGGGTACCGGCGGCATCGAGCTCACCCAGAGCGCCGAGATCCGCATGGTCTCGGAAGACCTGCGCATCGGCCTCGACGAGATCCGGGTCGACTATGTCTTCCGCAATGTCGGCGATCGTCCGGTGGAGACGCTGGTCGCGTTTCCGCTGCCCGACCTGGACCTGTCCCGGGGCTTGACGGCGCCGAACTGGGCCTTTCCGGTCGCGGCCGACGACTTCCTGGGCTTCAAGCTGTGGATCGACGGCAAGCCGCTGGCGCCGGCGCTGGAGCGGCGCGCGATCTATCGGGGCCGCGATGTCACGCGCACGGTCGCGGACGCCGGCGCCCTCGGCATGACGCCGTGGACGGACTATGACAAGCAGGCGAGCACCCTGGCGCCCGATGCGCTGGCGCGCCTGCGGGCCGAAGGCTTGATCCAGCCGGGCGAGGACGAGAACACGCCGCAATGGGTGCTCCGCACCCGCTACCATTGGCGGCAAACCTTTCCGCCCGGGCAGGACGTCCGGGTCCGGCATGTCTACAAACCCTTCGTCGGCGGCGCCCTGCTCGGCGATCCGACCACGATCGACGGGCGCACGGCGGTCGGGCGCTATCTCGGCGACGACCGCGCCCCCGGCGGCGACCGCTACTGCCTGGACACGGCAACCCGCCACGCCCTGGCTGCCGCCGCCGCCCGCAGCCCGAAGACGGCGATGCCGTTCGGCGCCGCCGAGATCGAGTACATCCTGACCACGGCGCGCAACTGGCGCGGACCGATCGGCCGCTTCATCTGACCGTCGACAAGGGCGCGCCCGACAACATCCTGTCGCTGTGCTGGACCGGCCTCAAGAAGACCGGCCCCACCACCTTCGAGTCGACGATTGCCGACTTCGTGCCCGACCGCGGCCTGCAGATCCTGGTGTTCGTGCGCCAGAAGCCACCGCCATAGCCGGACACCGCCGCCCGGCTTGACGTTGCCGCTTTATATGCATAGGCTATGCATATGTTGACGGCCAACAAGCTGGGCGCCCTCGGCACGCTGCTGGCCGATGCCCTGGATGCGGCGCTGGGCGACCTGTCGCCCAGCGCCGCCGCGCTGCTGCTGACCCTGCACCATCATCCCGACGTCATCGCCACCGAGTTGGCCGCGATCGCCGGGGTTGCCCAGCCGACCGCCGTGCGCCTGCTCGACGGCCTGGCGCGCCAGGGGCTGATCACCCGCGGCGCCCGCCAGGGGCGGACGACGCCGCTCGGCCTGACCAAGTCGGGCGCCGCCCGCGCCCAGGCGCTGCAGCAGGCGCGGCTGGCCGCCCTGGCCCGGCTGCTGGAGGCCATTCCACCGCCCGACCGCCCGGCGTTCGAGCGGTCCCTGGACGCCCTGCTGGCGGGCGCCACCACCTCGCGCCGGTTCGCCCGGACCACCTGCCGCCTGTGCGACCACCGCCTGTGCGACGGGCCGGCCTGCCCGATCGGCCGGCGCGCCACTGACCTGGAGCACGGCGATGCAGATCGAGCATGACGGCAAGCGACCCACGGTCGACCCCGCAGCCTGGATCGCGCCCGACGCCACCCTGTGCGGCGACGTCGCGATCGAAGCGGGCGCCCGGGTGCTGCACGGCGCGCGGATCATCGGCGAGGCCGGCGGCGCGGTCCGTCTCGGCCGCGACACGATCGTCATGGAGAACGCCGTGGTCCGCGCCACGGCGCGCCATGGCTGCCGGATCGGCAACCACTGCCTGATCGGGCCCGGCGCCCATGTGGTCGGGGCCGAGCTCGCCGACCAAGTGTTCATCGCGACGGGCGCCGCCGTCTTCCATGGCGCCCGGCTCGGCCGCGGGGCCGAGGTGCGGGTGCATGCGACGGTGCATCTGCGCACCCGGCTCGAGGCGGGCGCCACCGTGCCGATCGGCTGGGTGGCGGTCGGCGACCCCGCCCAGATCCTGCCGCCCGATCGGCACGACGCGATCTGGGCGGTCCAGGCGCCGCTCGACTTCCCGGCCTGGGTCTACGGCATCGACCGCGCCACGCCTGATCTGATGGTCGAGGTCACGCGGCGTCTGTCGCGGGCGCTCGGCACCCATGCCGGCGACGCCGTCACGGACCCGTAATCGCCCCCGTAATCGCCGTTGACGGTGCCGCCGCAGCCGCCGGACACTGGGGGACCATGCTGGGAACCGCCCACAGCCATGTGCTGCACCGCCATGTCGACGCGCATCTGCCGGTGATCGTCGCCGGCGAGGGCGTCTACCTGTTCGACCGCGACGGCCGGCGCTACCTGGACGCCAGTGGTGGTCCCGCGGTCAGCTGCCTGGGCCACAGCCATCCCGACGTGATAAGGGCGCTCACCGACCAGCTGGGGCGGGTGTCGTTCGCCTATAGCGGCTTCTTTACCCACGACGCCCTGGAGGCGCTGGCCGACCGGCTGATCGCCTCGGCCCCGGCGGCAGCCGACCGCCAGCTGGACCGGGTGTTCTTCACTTGCGGCGGCTCCGAGGCGGTCGAGGCGGCGCTCAAGCTGGCGCGCCAGTACTTCGTCGAGACCGGGCAGCCGCAGCGCCGGCAGTTCATCGCCCGCCGCCAGAGCTATCACGGCAACACCCTGGGCGCCCTGGCGGCCGGCGGCCATGTGGCGCGGCGGGCGCCCTACCTGCCGCTGCTGATGCCGGCCAGCCATATCGCGCCCTGCTATGCCTATCGCGGCCGCGGCCCGGACGAGACCGAGGAGGCCTATGGCCGCCGGGTCGCCGACGAGCTGGAGCAGGCGATCCTGGCCGCGGAGCCGGACAGCGTCGCCGCCTTCCTGGCCGAGCCGGTGGTCGGCGCCGCCTTGGGCGCCGTCCCAGCGGTATCGGGCTATTTCCGGCGCATCCGCGAGATCTGCGACCGCTACGGCGTGCTGCTGATCCTGGACGAGATCATGTGCGGCATGGGCCGCACCGGCACCCTGTTCGCCTATGAGCAGGAGGGCATCGTCCCGGACATGGCGGTGATCGGCAAGGGCCTGGGCGGCGGCTACCAGCCGATCGCGGCGCTGCTGGCCAGCGACCGCATCATCGAGGGGCTCGCCGCCGGATCCGGCGCCTTCATGCACGGCCACACCTACGCCGGCCACACCCTGGGCTGCGTGGCGGCCCTGGCGGTGCAGCAGGTGATCGAGCGCGACCGGCTGCTCGACCGCGTCCAGCAGCTGGGCGCCGGGCTCCGGGCCCGGCTGGACGACCGCTTCGGCAACCATCCCCATGTCGGCGACATCCGTGGGCGCGGCCTGTTCCTGGGCCTGGAGCTGGTGGCCGACCGCGCGGCCAAGCGGCCCTTCGATCCGGCTGCCGGGATCGCGGCCAGGCTGCGCGACCGCGCCCTGGCCCTGGGGCTGGTGTGCTATCCCTCGGCCGGCACGGCCGACGGCCACGCCGGCGACCATGTGATCCTGGCGCCGCCCTACATCGCCGAAGACGCCCATCTCGATGCCATGGTCGAGCTGCTGGGCCATGCCGTAGACGAAACGACCCGGTCGGGGCATAGACGTTCGATATAAAACCATGCACCATTAGGGTGTGACGGCCAAGGCAATCAACGGCCGCGCGCGGCAATGGGAGGGAATCCGTGTCCCTTGCAGGCTTTCTCGACCGCGACCACAGCGTCGCGCGGCCGGGCTTCACCCGCTGGCTGGTGCCGCCGGCGGCCCTGGCGATCCATCTGTCGATCGGCCAGGCCTATGCCTTCAGCGTCTTCAACATCCCGCTGACCAAGCTGATCGGCGTCACCAAATCGGCACCCGACGACTGGACGCCGCCCCAGGTGATCTGGATCTTCTCGCTGGCGATCGTGTTCCTGGGGCTGTCGGCGGCGGTGTTCGGGCGCTGGGTCGAAACCGGCGGACCCCGGCGGGCCATGTTCGCCGCCGCCTGCTGCTTCGGCGGCGGCTTCGTGGTGGCCGCCCTCGGCGCCTGGGCGCACCAGCTGTGGCTGGTCTATCTGGGCTATGGCGTGATCGGCGGCATCGGGCTCGGCCTGGGCTACATCTCGCCGGTGTCGACCCTGATCAAATGGTTCCCGGACCGTCCGGGCATGGCCACCGGCATGGCGATCATGGGCTTCGGCGGCGGCGCCTTCATCGGCTCGCCGCTGGCCGTGATGCTGATGAACGCCTTCAAGACGCCGACCGGCACCGGCGTGCCCGAGACCTTCCTGGTGATGGGCGCGCTGTATTTCGTCATGATGATGTTCGGCACGTTCATGGTGCGCGTGCCCCCGCCCGGCTGGGCGCCGGCGGGTTTCCGCGCCCCGGACCAGCCCAAGCGGCTGGTGACGACCGCCAACGTCCATGTCGACCAGGCGATCAAGACACCCCAGTTCTGGTTCCTGTGGTTCGTGCTGTGCATGAACGTCAGCGCCGGGATCGGCGTGCTCGGCCAGGCCTCGCCCATGATCCAGACGGTGTTCTCCGGCCGGATCACGCCCGTGGCCGCCGCCGGGTTCGTCGGGCTGCTGAGCCTGTTCAACATGGCCGGCCGGTTCTTCTGGTCCTCGGCCTCGGACTATCTTGGCCGGCGCAACACCTACATGGTGTTCTTCCTGCTCGGCATCGTGCTGTACGTGGCGGTCCCGACCACCGGCCAGATCGGCTCGGTCGGCCTGTTCGTGCTGTGCTACGCCATCATCCTCAGCATGTATGGCGGCGGCTTCGCGACTATCCCGGCCTACCTGCGCGACGTGTTCGGCACCGCCCATGTCGGTGCCATCCACGGCCGGCTGCTGACCGCCTGGTCGGTTGCCGGCATCGTCGGCCCGATCGCCGTGACCTACATCAGCGAAAGCCAGCTGCGGTCGGGCGTCCCCAAGGCCGAGATCTACAGCCTGACCATGTATCTGATGGCCGGGCTGCTGGTGATCGGCCTGATCGCCAACATCCTGATGCGCCCCGTCGCCGAGCGGCACCACATGGCCGTGGATGGCCGCCTCAAGGCTGCGGAATAGGAGGACGCCATGGACGGCAACGGCGGCAAGCTCGTCATCGCTTGGCTGGTGGTCGGCATCCCGCTCCTGTGGGGCGTGCTGCAGACCCTGAGCAACGCGATCAAGCTGTTCCAGTAAGCGGGTGCGCCCGGGGCCCCGCCCCGGGCGCACCGTCACAGGACCCCGGCAGCCAGCCGCTTCGTCATCGCCTCGACCATGCCGGAGCGCGTGAGGCCGGCGCGCTTGGCCTCGGCATCGAGCGTCGCGAGCAAGCCCGAATCCAGGGACAGGTTGGCCTTCACCGGCCGGCCGCTCTGCCGGATCATCGCGGCGCTGGCCAGCATGGCGCCGGCGGCCAGTGCTTCCGCGACATCGGGATCGGCACGCACGGCTTCAGCCGCACGGGGCGGCGGCACGGCCCCGCCAGCCTGTTCGGCAACCTCGGCCCAATCGCGCATCGCCTCGACGACGTTCATCAAAGCGGCATCGACCGTGGGGCCCATGGCCGTGCAGCCAGGCAGATCGGGGACCGTCACGCCATACGCGCCAGCCTCCCCATCGATCAAAACCACGTAACGGGTCATGCTGCGGTCTCCTGCTGGACGGCTCACCACCCGGCGACCTTGGCGACGGGTTCAGCGTTCCGCGTCGCTCAGCATGTGGTCGGCCAGGCTGTAGCAGTGGCTCGCCTGATAGGCGTTCCGGCCTCGGTTCATGTGCGTCAGGTTGAACGCTCGGATGGCCTGCACCGCGCGAGGCACCGAGAGAATTTTGGCGATCGAGGCGAAGCCGCGGACCTTGATACCGAACATATCCTCGCCACGGGGATAGACATAGCTGACGTCTTCGGGCGTCACGACACAGTGCTCAAGGAAACCGTCGTCCGCTTGGTCCTGATTAGACGAATGGTCCGTGGTGAAGTCGGACAGATGCACCAGGAACAAAGCGCGGAGGCCTTCGCCGTCCGGATAGAGCGAGAACAGCTCCATCCAGCTGGCATTGACGCGAACCAGCGCCTTGCCCGGAGTCGATGGCAAGCAGGACACAGACCAATAATGCCGCTCGGTCCGGCGTGGGATCGGGATGCAGTCGCGGCCATAGCGCCGCAGGATCTCCAGGACATCCTGCGCCTGCGGCCGGCGCCGCAGCGTCTCGAACCGAGCGGCGTATTTGAGGCGCAGTTCCAGCGACTCCGAGCGCTCGTCGGCGTCGCGCGGGATCGTCTTGCCCTGCATCCAATCGCGCTGCTGCTGGAGATCCAGGAATCGGCGCAGACCCGTGGTGCTTGATCGGCGAGTCGCGTTCACGTCATTCCCTGACTTCCAAGCCCGCCGGCGTGGCACGGTAGTGGGTGAGCGTGCGCTCGGCATAGCGCAGACGCCAGGTCAGCATCGCCTGCGCGTAGTCGCGGACCCGCCCGGCATAGGCCGGGTCGGCGGCGCGGTTGACGAACTGGCCGGGGTCGTCGTCCAGGTCGAAGAACAGGGGCGGCAGGGCGGCGAAATGCACGTACTTGCCGCGCTCGTCCTGGATCACCGCCAGCGAGCAATCGTCCATGGCCAGGCCCAGCGGGCCCTCGGGCTTGGAATAGAAGACGTCGCGGAAGTCGTACTCGTACTGGATGTGGGTGCGCCAGTCGGCCGGCGGCCGGCCGTGGCAGAAGGGCAGGACCGAGCGGCCGTCGACCGCGCGCGGGGTCGGCGCGCCGAGCCAATCGAGGATGGTCGGCATCGTGTCGATGGTGCCGGTGAAGCGGTCGACGACGCTGCCACGGGTGCCGGCCGCGGCCGCCGCCGGGTCGCGCACGATCAGCGGGATCCGGAAGCTCTGGTCGAAATAGCCGACCTTGCCGAACAGATAGTGGTCGCCCAGCTGCTCGCCATGGTCCGAGGTCAGGATCACCAGGGTGTCGTCCCACTGGCCGGTCTCGTCCAGGAACGCGAACACCCGGCCCAGCTGATCGTCGATCTCGGTCATCAGGCCATAGTAGGTGGCGCGGGTCTGGCGCACGTCGGCCTCGGACAGGGCCGCGGCCAGGCCGCCCGCGCCCTGGAAGAAGCCCGATTGGCCGATCGCGCCCAGATAGTAGGCCAGCAGCGGGTGCTGCGCCGCCTCGGCGTCGGCCGACGGTCCGCGCGTGGGCCCCGGCATGTCGGCGGCGTCGTAGCGGGCGTGATAGGGCGCCGGCGCCACGAAGGGCGGGTGCGGCCGGTAATAGCCGAGATGCAGGAACCAGGGCTTGCCCTGCTTGCCGCGCAGATAGGTCAGCGCCTTTTCAGTGAAGAAGGCCGTGTCGGACAGCTCGGCCGGGATCCGCGCCGGCGCCCTGGTCGGACCGGGACGGCCGTCGGCCGGCAGCCAGATGTCCTCGCGGCGTTCCGGAAGCGTGAACCCGCGACTCGCCACCCAGCCGAAATAGGCCTCCTTGTCGGGCTCGAACGCCCCGACCGCGCGGAAGCCGTCCATGACGTCGCCCAGCACCCGAAAGCGTGGGTCGTCGGGGCTGGTCGTCCGCGGGTCGGGTGTGGTCGTCGTGTAGCCGACCAAGGCCGGGTCGTAGCCGGCTGCGCGCAGGCCGTGCGCCAGGGTGCCGTGGCGGGCATCGAGCGGAATGGTGTTCTGCACCGCCCGGTGGTTCATCTGGTAGAGGCCGGTCAGCAGCGACGCCCGGCCAGGGCCGCAGGGCACGGCCTGGGTGAAGTGGTTGCGGAAGGCCACGCCCTCGCGGCACAGCCGGTCGATGTTGGGCGTCCTGAGGCCTGGCGTGCCCAGCCGCGGCAGCACGTCGCCGCGCCACTGGTCGACCACGATCAGCAGGACGTTGCGTCGCTCGGCCATCCTGTCCCCCTCGATCCAAAGCTCGGGGATATAGCGCCGCAGCGGTGACGGCGCGATGACCGGATCAACTTTGTTCAAGACAGGCTGCCGCATCAGACGCTTCACTGGCGCATCATGGACCAGGCGCTGGACAGCACCGAGCAGGCGCGTTTCTTCCGGGCAGGGCCGGGCGGCATCGACTGCCTGACCGCCACCTTCCGGACCCACCGCTTCGCCCGGCACGAGCACGAGACCTTCGTGGTCGGCACCATCCTGGCCGGCTGCGGCACGCTGATGATCCGCGGCGCCCGCCGCTATGCCGGCCCCGGCGACCTCACGCTCTACGACCCGGGGCTGGCCCATGACGGCGAGCCCCACGGGCCGGGCGGCTTCACCTACCGGGTCTGCTATCCGCCAGCGGGACTGGTCGCGGTCCTCGCCGCCGACATGGCCGACCGGGTGCACACGGTGCGGCCGTCCTTCCCCGAACCCGTGGTCCGCGACCCCGACGGCGCCCGCCGGTTCGCCGCGGCCCATGCCCGGCTGGAGGCCGGCGACGACCCGCTGGAAGCCGACGAGCTCATGACCCGCGCCTTGGCGCACGGGTTGGCGCGCCATGCCGGCGTGCCGGTGGCGGCGGCCGGCCGCGAGCCGCGGCGGGTGGCGCGGGTCAAGGCGCGCTTGGCCGACGCCGAAGCGCCCAGCCTGGCCGACCTTGCCGCCGAGGCCGGGGTCACGCCCCATCACCTGATCCGCGCCTTTCGCGCCGAGACCGGCATGACGCCCCATGCCTGGCTGATCGGGCGCCGCATCGAAGCCGCCAAGGCCCGGCTCCGGCGCGGCGAGCCGGTGGCCGATGTCGCGGCCGCGACCGGCTTCTGCGATCAGGCGCACCTGACCCGCATCTTCAAGGCGCGCGTCGGCGTGACGCCGGGCGCGTTCCGCGCCCTCGCCCTATGACGGCCTGGGGCGAGGCCAAGGCCGGGCTGCGCGACAGCCTGCCCACGGTCGCGGTGGCGGTGCCGGTCGGGCTGCTGTTCGGGGCGCTGGCCCGCGCCAAGGGCCTGTCGGCCGCCGCCGTCCTGGTGATGTCGGCCGGCGTCAATGCCGGCGCCGCGCAGCTCGCCGCACTGGCGCTGTGGTCGGCCGCGCCGCCCGCCGCGGCGATCCTGCTGACCACCCTGCTGCTCAATCTGCGCCATGTGCCGATGGGGCTGTCGCTGGCGCCCAAGCTCGGCGGCCTGTCGCGGCCGGCGCGGCTGCTGGCGGTCGCGGCCCTGGCCGACCCGGTCTGGGCGCTGGCCGAGCGCCGGGCGCGCCAACAGCCTCTGACCGCCGCCTATTGGGCCGGCCTGGCCGGCGCCTTCACCGGTGCCTGGACCGCGGCGAGCGGGGTCGGCCTGGCGCTGGGCGCGGGCGCCGGCCTGGCACGGCTGGGCGCCGACTTCGCGGTAACAGCCCTGTTCATCGGCCTGGCCGGCGCGCTGCCCCGGCGCC
>CAZEFK010000158.1:0-11552 GCA_964511405.1 uncultured Comamonadaceae bacterium
GGCCGCGGCCAGCGCCGCGCGCGAGGCGCGCGTGCGCGCCGAGGCGGCCGCCGAGCATGCGGCCGGGCAAGCCCAGGCCGTCGCCCAGCGCATCGCCGATCGATTGGACGTGGCGCCCGAAGCCGTGGCCGAGCTGGCCGGCGTCGATCCCGCGGCCCTGCCCGAGTCGGGCCCGGCCCAGGGGCGCCTGGAGCGGCTGGTGCGCGAGCGCGACGGCATGGGCCCGGTCAATTTGATGGCCGAATCCGAGCTGGCGGAGCTGGAGGCCCGAGTCGGCGCCATGGTTGCCGAGCGCGAGGACCTGACCCAGGCGATCCAGCGCCTGCGCGGCGCCATCCAGCGCCTGAGCCGCGAGGGCCGCGAGCGGCTGCTGGCGGCGTTCGAGGTGGTGCGCGGCCATTTCGAGGAGCTGTTCGTGCGCCTGTTCGGTGGCGGCCGCGCGCGGCTGGAGCTGACCGACACCGAGGATCCGCTGGGCGCCGGGCTGGAGATCATGGCCAGCCCGCCGGGCAAGAAGCTGCAGCTGTTGACCCTGCTCTCGGGCGGCGAGCAGGCGCTGACCGCCTTGTCGCTGATCTTCGCGGTGTTCCTGACCAACCCGTCGCCGATCTGCGTACTGGACGAGGTCGACGCGCCGCTCGACGACGCCAATGTCGACCGCTTCTGCACGCTGTTGTCCGAGATCGCCCAGACCACCGGCACCCGCTTCCTGGTGATCACCCATCACCGCATGACCATGGCGCGCATGGACCGCCTGTTCGGCGTGACCATGGTGGAGCGCGGCGTCAGCCAGCTGGTCTCGGTCGATTTGGGCGGCGCCGTGCGCTTGCGCGCGGCGGGGTAGAGGACCGATCAGGCGGGCGGCTTGCCGTAGCGCTCCAGCATGGCGCTGCCGATCTCCGATGAGGACGGCCAGTGGCCGTGGCGCGCTCCCGCATGCGTGACATAGGCGTCGAGGGCCGCGGGATCGGGTTGGACCGGCCCGCCCTCGCCGAGGAACAGGAGTCCGGCCTTTTCGGTCGGCATGCTCCGAACGAACTGGTCCGCTTCGTCCAGCACTTGGCGCAACCGACGCATGACGGCGTCGGGATCAACCGGCGGTTCGCTGGCAACCCGGCGGAAATCGGAGTCGGTATAGCGGGCGAGGCGGCGTACCTCGTTGATCAGGCCTTCGGGGGTGAAGCCCAGGCTCTTGCCGACGGCGGCCCACGCCACCGCGCCCAAGGGCAGGATGCTGTCGTGGATATCGATCAGATCGACGATATCGCGCGGCTCGCGCCGCCCCGCGGCTGCCATGATCTTGTTGATGGCCAGATCGACGGGATGAAGCACGTAGCCGAAGTCGGGGTCGGGCTGCACCGGGAAGAACCGGAAGTCGCTGTCCTGCACCCATTCCAGCTTGGTGGTGTCCCTGCCATCGGTGATCACGGCCTGGTACAAGGTGGGCTCGCGCCGGTGCCATTGGACGCCGAGGCCGGCGTCGTCGATTGCCCGCGCATCGCCTTCCGCCGCGCGGGCGACGCGCTCCTCGCGATCGTGGAAAATGTCGACATCGCCGGAGATGCGCGAACCACGCCGGGCCAAATAGGTGCTGCCGGCGACATAGCTCTCCGGGTCGCGGTGGGCGGCGAGCAGCCGCAGGACAGTCCGCTGAAGTTCAGTGAGCGGCACGGCACAGCACTTCGAGGCGCTCGGCAAGCCGTCGGGCATCGAGATTGCCTTCGACGCGAAGGCTTTCGGTGACGGCCAAGGCATCGGCATCGGTCGGATGGTCGACCGGCCGGCTGCTCCAGAGCGCGGTTGCACCGAACTCGGCAAACGCCTGCCGATAGAGGCGTTCGATTTCGGCGCGGTTCGCCTGGCTCGTGACCTCGTTCGGCGTGAGCGGCGGCGTGGCGATCATGATTTGTTCCTATCACAAAGGCCGAGACGAGCCAATCGATCAGATGGGACCGACGCCACCACCCGCAATAGGATGGGATGGGATGGGGTTCCGGCGCAGGCGGCGAGCCCAGGGAATCCGCGGCGTTGACCTGGTGCCAAAAGCCCGGCCGGGTTTCTTGACATTGAGGAATTCCCCCACCTATGGTGCGGCCGCGCGTTTCGGGGGGCAGGTCGGCGCCAGCGCGGGAGCGGCGATGACCGGCGATTCTGGACAAGACGACTTCGATGCGCGGCTCAAGCGGGCCCGGGAAGCGGCCGGCCTGGAGCCGCGGCACGAGTCGGCTGAGCGCGCGCCGTCGCCGCCCGCGCTGGGGATCGGCGCCCGGGTCGGGATCGACCTGGTGGCGTCCCTGGCGGTGGGGATCGGGATCGGATATGGGCTCGACCGCTGGCTGGGCACCCGCCCCTGGCTGATGATCCTGTTCACGGTCCTGGGCATGGCGGCGGGAGTTCTGAGCGTGTACCGAACGGTGCGCGGCATGGGCTACGCGGTGGGTTACCGCGCGCCGCCGCGCAACGACGGCCGATAGGGCGAGTGGGAGTTTCGGCGCCGTGGCGATGAGACCGTTGGAGCAGTTCGAGATCAGCCGGGTGGTGCCGCTGCACCTGGGCGCCACCGACATCTCGTTCACCAACTCGGCCGTCATGATGGTCGTGGGCGTGGCGCTGATCACGATCCTGATGACCTGGGCGATGCGGCCGCGGGCGCTGGTGCCGGGGCGCTGGCAGAGCGTGGCCGAGATGGCCTACGAGTTCGTCCACACCATGGTGCGGGACAACGCCGGGCACGACCACCGGGAATCGATGAAGTTCTTCCCGTTCGTGTTCTCGCTGTTCATGTTCATCCTGTTCGGCAACCTGCTGGGGATGATCCCGTACACCTTCACCTTCACCAGCCACATCATCGTGACCTTCGGGATGGCGCTGGTGGTGTTCATCGGCGTGACGATCGTGGGCCTGGCGCGCCATGGCCTGCATTTCTTCAGCTTCTTCGTGCCGGAGGGTTCGCCGCCCTGGCTGTTGCCGCTGATCGTGCCGATCGAGGTCCTGTCCTATTTCACGCGCCCGATCAGCCTGTCGGTCCGACTGTTCGCCAACATGATGGCGGGCCACACCATCATGGCGGTGTTCGCCGGCTTCGCGGTGATGCTGGGCGTGATCGGCGGCCTGCTGCCGTTGGCTTTCCTGTTCGCCCTGACCGGCCTCGAGATCCTGGTCGCGGTGCTGCAGGCCTATGTGTTCAGCATCCTGACCTGCCTGTACATCCGGGATGCCCTCGACCTGCACTGATCCCAGGCAGCGTCCCTTCCAACCCTTCTGTTCTGGAGCACCAAGACAATGACGCCTGAAGCAGCTCGCATGATCGGTGCCGGCCTGGCCGTGATCGCTCTCCTGGGCGTGGGCATCGGCCTCGGCAACATCTTCGGCAACCTGATCTCCTCGGTCGCGCGCAATCCGGCGACCCGCGAGACGGTGTTCCCGATCGGCATCCTGGGCTTTGCGCTGACCGAGGCGGTGGCGCTGTTCGCGCTGGTCATCGCGCTCCTGATCCTGTTCGTCTAAGGCGCCGGCGGGCCCGACGGGAGTGCCGTGAGAATGCCGCGTACGACCCTGCCGAGCCTGCCGGGGCGGCTGGCCGCCGCGGCGGCGGCCAGTGCCATGATGGCCAGTGCGCTGACGCCGTTCGCCGCGCTGGCGCAGGACGCGGAGAAGAAGCCGGGGCTGCCCCAGCTCGATCCGCACGTGTTCCTGCCGCAGCTGTTCTGGCTCGCGGTCATCTTCATCGTCCTCTATCTGCTGATGTCGCGGGTCGCACTGCCGGCCGTGGGCGCCGTGATCGACGCCCGGGCGCGCCAGATCGAAGGCGACCTGGCGGCCGCCCAGACCGCGCGCACCCGGGCCGAGGCGCTGGCGGGCGAGGTCGACAAGTCGCTGGCGGCGGCCCGCGCCGATGCCCAGGCGACCCTGCGCAAGGCCCTGGACGAGGTCGCCAAGACCCAGGCCCAGGCCGAGCACGACATCGCCCAGCGCCTGGCGGCGCAGGCCCGCGAGGCCGAGTCGCGGATCGCCGCGGCCAAGGCGGCGGCGCTGGCCAATGTCCGCGAGATCGCGGCGGCGGCCACCGCGGCGGCCGCGGAGCGCCTGATCGGGGCCGCGCCCGACCCGGCCGAGGTCCAACGCTACGTCGCCGAAGGCGCGGGCCAGCTGGGAGGAGCCTGACGCCATGCTGCACGATCCGGAGTTTTGGGTCCTCCTGGGGTCTGCCCTCTTCATCGTGGCGGTCTGGAAGCCGGCGGCGCGGGCGATCGCCGGCAACCTCGACAGCCGCGGGGCCAAGATAAAGGCCCAGCTCGACGAGGCCGCAGTGCTGCGCCGCGAGGCCGAGACGCTGCTGGCCGAAACCGACAAGCGCAAGGCCGAGGCGGTCGCCGAGGCCCAGCGCATCCGCCAGGCCGCCGAGGCCGAGGCCAAGCGCCTGGCCGCTGAGGCGGCCGAGTCGCTCAAGGCCCTGGCTCAGCGCCGCGAGCAGGCGGCGCTGGACAAGATCGCCGAGGCTGAGGCCGCGGCCCTGGCCGAGGTGCGGCGCACCGCCGTCGCCGTGGCCGTCGCAGCCACCCGCGCCATCCTGGAGCGTCAGGTTCCGGGCGCCATCGGCGCGCGGCTGGTCGACCAGGCGATCGATGAGCTGCCGGGTCGCCTGACCCAGGCCGCCTGATCCGATGGCCGTGAAGTCGCACTCGATCACCTACAGCCTGGCCAAGGGCCAGGCCTCGGCCGGGTTTCTGATCACGCTGTCGGATGCGGTGATGGGGTTCGCCTTTGCCGACCCGATCGGCCGCCTGACCTTCTTCTCCTTCGACATCCGTCTGAAGGAGCTGGAAAAGGTGGTGTTCCGCTCGATCGAGGAGATCGAGGGCTCGGTCATGACCTATATGGAAGGCCGCGCCGGCGACACCCGTCCAGCCACCGCCAAGGCCGGCGAGTTCTGACGCTGCGCTAAGAGCGCCAGCGCCGGGCCTCCCGACGCTGGTCCCTGACGGCCGCTACGCGGCCTTTATGTCCCTCATGGCATCGGCGATCCGCTGCGGTGCGGCGGGCCGGGCGTACATCCGCTCCAGGTAGGCGCGGAGATGGGCGAAGCCATCGATCAGATGGATCTCGTTCGCCCAGTCCATGAGATGGGCCGCGACGCAGTCCGCGACCGAAACCCGATCGCCGACGATGAACGCGCGGCCGTCGAGATGCGCGTCCAGGATCGCGGCCATCGCGAGGAATTCCTCGCGCGCCAGGGCGATGTCCGCGGGCAGCCGCTTGTCCTCCGGATAGAGATAGGTGTGCCTGGTCATCCGCCACAGCGGCTGTTCCAGCTCGGTCATCGCGAACATCGTCCAGCGATAGACCTGCGCTCGTGACGCCAGGTCGGCCGGCAGCAGCCCCTTGTTCGCGTATTTGTCGGCCAGGTACAGCACGATCGCCGCCGACTCCGGGATGATCAGGTCGCCGTCGACCAGCACCGGCACCTTGCCGGCCGGGTTGAGGCGCAGGAAGTCCGGATGCTTGTGCTCGCCGGCGAGCAGGTTGACCGAGATGTATTCGAAGTCCGCGTCGAGTTCCTTCAGCCCCCACAGCGCCCGCAGCGACCGCGTGGGCCCGAATCCATAAAGCTTCATCGGCTGTCTCCGAGGATTGGCAGGATATGATGTCGGGCGGTCATGGTGCGGCCGGGCCCGGACGCGCGCGCGGCGCGAACAGGAGTTCGACGTAGCGGCGCAGGTGATCGATGCTGGCGACAGCAGGGCCGGCGTCGTTCTTTGCCTTGGCCAGAACAAACGCGCCCTGCAGGACCGCTTGGATGTGCAAGGAGAGGCTGTCGGCCGTCCAGCCGTCGCGGATGCCGTGACGCGCCATGGCTTCGGCAATGTCCGCCTCGACGGTTTCGCCATGGCCGAAGAGACTGGCCGCGCAAGCCTCGCGGATCGCCGGGTTCGAGCAATAGACTTCCTGGACCATCGTGCCGACGAGGCAGGTGAACGCCGGGACCTCGCCCCGCACGGTCGATCTGCGGTAGTCGATATAGGCCAGGACGCGGTCCAGCGGGTCTTCAGGCCCGTGATAGGGGGCTGCGGCAAAGACGATCCCGGTGGTCAGCGTCCAATACTCGGCCGCCGCCACCGCCAGCGCTTCCTTGTCCTTGAAATGATGGAAGAACGAGCCCTTGGCGACGCCGGCGCGGGCGCACAGGTCGTCGACGGTCGTCGCGGCGTATCCCCGCTCCCGGATCAGCGCGACGGCGGCATCCAGGAGTTTCTTCCGGGCCGGGGCGATCCCCCGGCCCATGGTTGCTGGCCTGCTCATCAGCAACTTATACCGACTAGTCGGTATAAGTTCAAGACCAGCAATGCCGTCCGACCGCTGGCCGGACCGCGACTACCGCCCCGCCCGATATGCCCGGCCGCGCTCCAGCACACCGTCGACCAGCCGATCGAGGTCCGGCTCGCGGGTGCGGTGGTTGACGATGGCGCAGCGGATCGCCAGGCGCCCGTCCAGGGTCGTGGTCGACGGCGCGGCGACGCCGGCCTCCTGCAGGTCGGCGACGATATCGCGGTTGACCGCATCGGCGTCGGCCGGACAGCGGTAGCGGAAGCACACGATGTTGAGGGCGACCGGCGCCAGCAGCTCGAGCTCGGGCTCGGCGGCGACCCGGGATTCCAGCAACCGGGCCAGCCGACAGGTCTCGGCGATCGCGGCGCCGATGCGCGCGCTGCCATGGACCTTCAGCGTGAACCAGACCTTCAGCGCCCGGAAGCCGCGCGACAGGTCGATACCGTAGTCGCAGAACCACGGCGCGCCGCCGGCCAGGCCGCGCGCCTCGCGCGTGAGGTAGGCGGCGGCCGAGGCGAAGGCGTCGCGCTGGCGCTGGCCGTCGCGCACCAGCACGAAGCCGGCGTCATAGGGCACCTGGCCCCATTTATGGAAGTCGAAGCCCAGGCTGTCGGCACGCTCGATCCCGGCCAGCTGCGGCCGCAGCTCCGGTGCCAGCATGGCCAGCGCGCCGAACGCGCCGTCGACATGGAACCACAGGCCCTCGCGCCCGGCGATGTCGGCCACGGCGTCCAATGCGTCGACGGCGCCGATGTCGACGGTGCCGGCGGTGCCGACCACCAGGAACGGCGTCAGGCCCCGGTTGCGGTCGGTCGCGATCGCGGCGGCTAGGGCGGCCACGTCCATACGGTGGTCGGGGCCGACCGCGATCCGGCGCAGGGCATCGGAACCGAGGCCCGCGATCTCCATGGCCTTGGCGATGCAGCCATGGGCGACCGCCGACGTGTAGGCGACCAGCCGCTCCGGGCTGGCGGCCAAGCCATGCGCGCGCGAGGCGACGCCCAGCCGCGCCGTGCGGGCGGTCAGCACGCCCAGCAGGTTGGCCATGGAGGTGCCGGTGACCATGAGCCCCGCGGCCGACGCGGGGAAGCCGAACAGGTCGCGCATCCAGCGCACGATCTGCCGCTCGACCTCGACCGGCGCGTGGTCGCGGCCGCCCAGGTTGGCGTTGAGGCCGGCCGCCAGCATGTCGGCCAGCATGCCGACCGGCGTGCCGCCGCCATGGACATAGCCGAAGAAGCCGGGATGGGTGTTGCCGGTGGCGTAGGGCAGGATCAGGCTCTGGAACTCGGCATGAACGTCGGCAAGCTCGGCCGGATCTTCGGGCAGCGGCTGGTCGAAGGCCGCGCGCACCTCGGCCGGCGGCTTCTGCCACACCGGGCGCTCGCGCACCTGCTCGATGAAGTCGAGCATGTCGTCGAGCATGCGGTGGCTGTCGGCGCGGAACTGCTGCCAGTCGGCGGGGTCCAGGGGCGATGCGGCGGGATCGGGCTTCGGCTCCGCCACGGACGACGGGCGGCGGGCGAAGGGCGCGATCGACATCAGGCGGACCTCATCGGGGCAGCTTTGCGGCCACCATGATCAACGCGCGCGAGCGCTGGCAACCGGCGTTTCGCCTCGGCCTCGGGCCCGGCATTTTCGTCGCATGCCCGACGCTGCGCCAATCGGTGCTAGATCACGCCCGATGTCGAGCGATTCGCCAGCGCTGGAGCGGGCGCGCCAGGAGACCCGGCGGGGCGGCGCGCTCAGCCGCGAGGGGCGGCTGGTCGAGGCCGAGGCGGCGTTCGCCGCCGCCGCCGCGCTGGCGCCCGAACTGCCGGAGGCGCAGTTCAACCTGGCCATCGCCCGTCAGGCGATCGGGGCGCTTGATGCCGCGACCACGGCCCTCTACCGGGCCTTGGCGCTGCGGCCGGGCTATGCCGAAGCCCGTCACGGCTTGGCCGACCTCCTGATCGCGCTTCGGCGATACGATGCCGCCGCAGCCGTGCTCGGTGACGATCCCGCTCCCGGCGCCGGCACCGGCCGCTTGTGGCAGGCGCTCGGCGCGGCGCTGGTCGCGGCCGGCCGGCCGGGCGAGGCGGCGGCCAGCCTGGCGGCGGCGGTCCGGCTGGATCCGGGCAATGCCGACCGTCACGGCAATCTGGGCCTGGCGCTTCTGGAGGATGGCCGCTTCGCCGCGGCAGCCGCGGCGCTGGCCGAGGCCGCCGCGCTGGCGCCCGACGCCGGGCGGCTGGTCAATCTGGGGATCGCCCTGCGCTGCACCCAGCAGCTGGACGCTGCGGTGGCGGCGTTCGATCGGGCACTGGCGCTGGACCCGGACCATGCCGCAGCGCGCTTCAACCGCGCCATGGTCGATCTCACGCGCGGCGCCTTCGACCGCGGCTGGCGGGACTACGAAGCGCGCTGGCAGGTGCCGCCGCTCAGCTTGACGACTTCCGTTGCCCTGCCTCGCTGGTCGGGCGAGGCCTTTGCCGGCCGCACGCTGGTCCTGCAGGCGGAACAGGGGTTCGGCGACACCATCCAGTTCTGCCGCTTCGTCCCGGCCGCCGCCGCTCTGGGCGGCCGCATCAGGCTGCTGGTGCCGCCGCCGCTGACCCGGCTCCTCGCCCGCAGCTTCGGCGCCCTGTGCTGCGTCGAGGACAGGGTCGGCGTCGCCGGCGACGAGCTCGGCTGCCCGCTCCTCAGCCTGCCGCGCGCGCTCGGGACCACCCCGGACGGGATTCCGGCCGCGCCCTATCTCCATGCCGATCCGGAGCGGGCGGCGGACTGGCGCCGGACGCTCGACGCCGCCGGGCCGGGCCGGCGCGTCGGCTTGGTCTGGGCCGGTGCCGCCGCGTCGGCGCGCGAGAACCTGTCGCTGGCGCGCCGGCGCTCGCTGGCGTTGGCCGACCTGGTGCCGGTCCTGGCGGTGCCGGGTGTGCGCTTCGTGTCGCTGCAGCTGGGAGCGGCCGCGGCCGAGGCCCGGGCCGTGCCCGACCTGCTCGACTGGACGGATCGGCTCGCCGACTTCGACGATACCGCCGCGCTCATCGACGGCCTTGACCTGGTGATCACCGTCGACACCGCCGTCGCCCATCTGGCCGGCGCCCTCGGCCGGCCCGTGTGGTTGCTGGACCGCTTCGACCATTGCTGGCGCTGGCTGGCCGGACGCCGCGACAGCCCGTGGTACCCGACGATGCGGATCTTCCGCCAGCCGCGGCCGGGGGACTGGCCGGCGGTGGTCGCCGAGGTGGCCGCGGCGTTGGTGGCGTGGTGAGCCAACCAGGTCTGTGGCGATCGAGGGTAGGTGGATTCGATTGAACCGCCGCCCCGCCGTGGCGAGAGTGTGCCTCGGTCGAACAGAGGCTAGGTTGCGCGCGTGGGATCGGATACCAGTGCCTCGGGCGGCACCTTCGCCACCTATCTCGCCGACTGGCACATGGCCAAGAAGGGGTTCCGCCTCGGTACCGTTCCCGAGGCCGCGGCGCTGGAATTGGCCTGCGATCTGGTTTTGACGAAGCTGGACGGCATGGTCCTCACGATGCTGTGCATCGTCGACCGCGAACGAGACCCAGCGGCGCGCTTCGATCTGGGCGTGGTGGAGCTGATCGAGATTGGACGCGCCTGCCGCAAATATTGCGGCTCGATCAGCGGCGGATCGAAGCTGCCCGTGGTCATCCAAGTCGTCGAGGTTTGCGCCGGCCCGGCGGACGATGCCGACCGACGTCGGCTCCGCTCCCTCAGGACACCCTTGTTTTCGAAGGTAAAAGTCTGGGCTTTCCGCCTCGACACCCAGTCCCGGACCGCGCTGGCCAACATACCTTTCGGCTTCTGGAGGCGCTATTTCGAGCGCATATTGCGTGCGCCGAGGCTCGGAGAAGGCGAGCTGCGGCCACCCGCACCGGCGGCCGTCCGCGGGCCGGTCATGCCGGTTCTGACTATTTCTCTGCTTCTTCTGCTGGTCGTCGTGTTCGCGCTCGAGCAGCAATATGCCGTCAGAACCGCCGGCTTAATGGAACCGGATGTTCGCTCTCTGGTCGCGATGGGTGGGCTCGCTCGCATCCTCGTATTCGACGTCGGAGAGTGGTATCGCCTCCTGTCGGCGACCGTGCTTCACGGCAGCGTTTTGCATCTTCTGTTCAATGGTATTGCGCTGTACCTGGCGGCTTCCATCCTGGAGGAGGTCGCGAGTCGGCTGTGGCTGGGCGCGCTGTTCGTGATCTGCGCCGTCGCCGGATCGCTTGTGTCGGCGGGCATCAACGCGCCCACGACGGTGTCGGTTGGCGCGTCGGGCGCAATCATGGGCCTACTCGCGGCGGCCTTTTGCTTCACCTACCGTTATCCCGTCGGTCCCGAGCGGGGTTCGATGCAGATCAGTCTGATGCGCGTGTTGATCCCATCGCTGCTGCCGCTCGCCACGACCGGCGGGCACGCCGTGGATTTTGGCGCGCATTTCGGCGGTGCCTTGAGCGGCGGCCTCGTCGGCTTCGCGCTTCTGCGAGCCTGGCCGGCAGCAGCGCCGCTGCCGCCCTATCGCCGGCTGGCGGGCGTCGTCTGCGCGATCGGAGCAGGCGGCTATGTATTGGCCGCCTGCCTCGTCGTCGCCCGGTACGCGGCCTATATCCGGCCGGCTTAAGCGGCAGCCCTCCTACTCCGCCGCCTCCGGCAACACCCGCGGCGTCCAGCGTAGCACTGGCTTGCGCGCCGCCGCGGTCTCGTCGAGCCGCCGTCGCGGCGCCAGCCGTGGCGCGGCGTGGAACGACGCGGCGTCGCCGGTGCGGGCGCGTTCGGCCAGGCTGCGCAGGGAGCCGATGAACTGGTCGAGGTCGGCCTTGGCCTCGGTCTCGGTCGGCTCGATCAGCATGGCGCCGTGGACGACCAGCGGGAAGTACACGGTCATGGGGTGGAAGCCTTCGTCGATCAGCGCCTTGGCCAGATCGAGCGTGGTCACGCCCGTGTCCTTGAGGAAGCGGTCGTCGAACAGCGCCTCGTGCATGCAGGGGCCGTCGAAGCTGGGCGTCATGACGTCCTTCAGGCTCGCCAGCACGTAGTTGGCGTTGAGCACCGCGTCGCCGGAGACCTGGGCCAGGCCGTCGCCGCCATGGCTCATCATGTAGGCGAGCGCGCGCACGAACATGCCCATCTGGCCGGCGAAGGCCTTCAGCCGCCCGAAGCTCTGGCCGGCATCGCCGTCCGGCGCCTCGACCAGGCGGAAGCGGTCGCCCTCGGCCACGACCATGGGCAGC
>CAZEFK010000158.1:11562-17438 GCA_964511405.1 uncultured Comamonadaceae bacterium
GCGAACGGCGCCAGGGGAGCGGACAGCACCACCGGGCCGGCGCCCGGCCCGCCGCCGCCATGGGGGGTCGAGAAGGTCTTGTGCAGGTTGATGTGCATGCAGTCGACGCCCAGGTCGGCCGGCCGCACCCGCCCGACGATGGCGTTGAAGTTGGCGCCGTCGCAATAGAAGAAGCCGCCGGCGCCGTGGATGGCCTCGGCGATGTCGATGACCTCGGATTCGAACAGGCCGCAGGTGTTGGGGTTGGTCACCATGACCGCGGCGACGTCGCCGCCCAGCTTGGCCTTGAGCGCGGCCAGGTCGACGCGGCCGCGGGCGTTGGCCGGGATCGGGTCGACGCGGAAGCCGCAGGCGGCGGCGGTCGCGGGATTGGTGCCGTGGGCCGACTCCGGCACCAGCACCCGCACCCGGCGCTCGCCGCGCGCATCCAGCGCGGCGCGGATTGCCATCATGCCGCATAGCTCGCCATGGGCGCCGGCGGCCGGCGACATGGCGACCGCGGGCATGCCGGTCAGCGTCTTCAGCCAGTGCGCCAGCGTGTGGATCAGCGCCAGCGCCCCCTGCACCGTCGCCTCCGGCTGCAGCGGATGCACGTCGGCAAAGCCGGGCAGCCGCGCCATCTTCTCGTTGAGCCGCGGATTGTGCTTCATCGTGCAGCTGCCGAGCGGGAACAGGCCGCTGTCGATGCCGTAGTTCTTCTGGCTGAGCCGGGTGAAGTGGCGCACCACCTGCGGCTCGGCCAGCCCGGGTAGGCCGGTCGGCCCGACGCGGTCGAGGCCGCCCAGACGGCTGGCCACGGCCGGCGGCGCCGGCAGGTCGACGCCCGTGCGGCCGGGCTCGTCCTGCTCGAACAGCAACGGTTCATCGAGCACCAGGCCGCGATGGCCGCTGGCGGTTGTGACGGGTGGGGTCGCGATGACGGCCGGCCGCGCGATCCGGCCCTGGGAGCGATCGTCCATGATCTACAGCGCCTCGAACGCCTGAACGAGCCGGTCCATGTCGGCCGGCGTGGTGGTTTCGGTGACCGCGACCAGCAGCAGCCGCGCGAGTTCCGGGCGGCCGGCATAGAGCCGGCTGACCGGCACGCCCGCCAGGATGCCCTGCTCGGCCAGCCGGTCGACCACGGCGGCGGCGGACTCCGGCAGTTCGACCGTGATTTCGTTGAAGAAGCTGCGGTTCACGACGCGCAGGCCGGGCACCGCGGCCAGCCGGTCGGCGAGCTGGCAGGCGAGGCCATGGTTGAGGGCGGCCAGCCGGCGGAACCCCGCGTCGCCCAGGAGCGCCAAGTGCACCGTGAAGGCCAGGGCGCACAGGCCGGCGTTGGTGCAGATGTTGCTGGTCGCCTTCTCGCGCCGGATGTGCTGCTCGCGGGTCGACAAGGTCAGCACCCAGCCGCGCCGGCCGTCGGCGTCCACGGTCTCGCCAGCCAGGCGGCCGGGCATCTGCCGGACATACTGCTCGCGCGTGGCGAACAGGCCGACATAGGGACCGCCGAAATTAAGGCCGTTGCCGATCGACTGGCCCTCGGCGACCACGATATCGGCGCCCATGGCGCCGGGCGGCGTGATGGCGCCCAGCGACACGACCTCGGTCACGACGGCGATCAGCAGGGCGCCCTTGGCATGGGCGGCTGCGGCCAGCGGCGCCAGGTCGCGGACATGGCCGAAGAAGCCCGGGTTCTGCACCACCACGCACGACGTCTCGCCATCGATGCGCGCGGCCAGGTCCTCCAGCCCCTCGGCATCGGGGGCCGCGCGCGCGAC
Organism: uncultured Comamonadaceae bacterium; assembly: GCA_964511405.1. Lineage (GTDB taxonomy): Bacteria > Pseudomonadota > Alphaproteobacteria > Elsterales > Elsteraceae > CAZEFK01. The sequence goes on from CAZEFK010000158.1 coordinate 13,326, forward strand.
GGTGAAGCCGGCGAAGCGGGCGTGGGTCTCGACCACCTGGGCATAGTGCGGATGCAGCGAGCCCGACAGCAGCGCCTTCGACCGCCGGGTCACCCGGTTGGCCATCAGCACCGCTTCGGCGCAGCCGGTCGAGCCGTCATACATCGAGGCGTTGGCCACCTCCATGCCGGTGATCAGCGCCACCTGGGTCTGGAACTCGAACAGGTACTGCAGCGTGCCTTGGGCGATCTCGGGCTGGTAGGGCGTGTAGCTGGTCAGGAACTCGCCGCGCTGGATGATCGCGTCGACCGACGCCGGCACGTGATGGCGGTAGGCACCGGCGCCCAGGAAGAACGGCCCGGCGCCGGCGGCGCGGTTGCGCGCGGCCATGGCCGACAGCGCGCGCTCGACCTCCAACTCGCCCTGGTGCGGCGGCAGGTCCAGGGGACGGCCCAGGCGCGCGGCCGGCGGCACGTCGCGGAACAGGGCTTCGACCGACGGTGCACCGATGGTGGCGAGCATCGACCGGCGGTCGGTCTCCGTCAGCGGCAGGTAGCGCATCAGCCGAGCGTCCCCAGATGCGCCTGGTAGCCGGCCTCGTCCATCAGGCCGTCGAGCTCGGTCGGGTCGGACAGCCTGAGCTTGAAGAACCAGCCCTTGCCCATGGGGTCGGCATTGACTGTGGCCGGCTCGGCCGCCAGCGCCTCGTTGACCGCGACCACCTCGCCGGTCACGGGCGCATAGACCTCCGACGCCGCCTTCACGGATTCGACCACCGCCGCTTCGCCGCCAGCCTCGACCTGGCGACCGACCGCCGGCAGTTCGACGAAGACGACGTCGCCCAGTTGGCTCTGGGCAAAGTCGGTGATGCCGACGACGGCGACGTCGCCCTCGACGCGCACCCATTCATGGTCGGTGGAGAATTTCACGGTCATTGCGGCCTCGCTTGGGGGCGGTGGTAGCGGTGGGGGACGAAAGGCAGGGGCACGACGGTCGCCGGCAGCGGCTTGCCACGCACGATCAGGCCGACCCGGGTGCCGGGAGCGCCCATCGGCAGCGGCACATAGCCCATGGCGACCGGCGCCCCGAGCGACGGTCCGAAGCCGCCGGACGTGACCTCGCCGACCACGGCGCCGTCCGCTGACGCGATCGCGTCATGGGCGCGCGCCGGCTGGCGGCCGTCGGGGCGCAAGCCGACGCGCCGGCGGTTGACCGGGCGCTCGGCGGTGAGCTCGGCGATCATCACGTGGGCGCCGGGGAAGCCGCCGTCGATGCGGCGGCGGCGCGACACCGTCCATTCCAGGGCGGCCTCCAGGATCGTGGTGCCGGGGCCCATGTCCTGGCCGTAGAGGCACAAGCCGGCCTCCAGGCGCAGGCTGTCGCGGGCGCCGAGGCCGACCATGCGCACCCTGGGATCGGCCAGCAGCCGCCGTGCCAGCGGCTCGGCGTCGGCCGCCGCGACCGAGATCTCATAGCCGTCCTCGCCGGTATAGCCCGACCGCGTGACGAACGCGTCGATCCCGGCCACGGTGGCGGCCATGCCGGTCATGAAGCCCAGCTCCGGCAGCGCCGGCGCCAGCGGCGCCAGGGCCGCCGCGGCCTCCGGGCCTTGCAGCGCCAGCAGCGCGCGGTCGAACAGCGGCTGGACCTCGGCCTCGCCACCGATCCGCGCCTGCAGGTGGGCGAGGTCGGCGTGCTTGCAGGCGGCATTGACCACCAGCAGCAGCTGGTCGGCGTCGGCGCGGCCGGCGACCATCTGGTCGCCGATGTTGGTGACCATCAGGTCGTCCAGGATGCCGCAGTCGTCGTTCGTGAACAGCGTGTAGCGCTGGCGTCCCGGCGCCAGCTTCACGATCTCGCCCGGCACCAGGGTTTCCAGCGCGCTTGCAGCGCGCGGCCCGGCCAGGCGGATCTGGCCCATGTGCGAGACGTCGAACAGCCCGGCGTGCTGGCGGGTCCAGGCATGCTCGGCCAGGATGCCGTCGGCGTACTGGACCGGCATGGCATAGCCGGCAAACGGCACCATGCGCGCGCCGAGCGATCGGAGCAGCGCATCGAGCGGTGTCGTCGCGAGCGGCTCGGACGACGGCGATTCGGTCATTATGGCACTCCCCGGACTGGTGGCACGGATCCGCCGCCGGGCGTCCTGCCCGCCGGCCGCGATCCGACCCCCTCTGTCCTGGGACCTGAAAGATTCGCGCTGGCCGCCCTGGGGTGGGGCAGAGGCGCTTACCTCGTCGGTGGGTGCGTGCCTGTGTCTAGGCGCGCACCACTTTCCAGAGCGTCATCCCCCTGCGGTCCTTCCGCCTGAGAGTTTCCGGGGCCGTTTGCTCCTTCGGCGCCGGCTTGGACGCGTGCGTCCGTGCCGGTCTCTCCCACAGGGTTCGTCGACGTGGCGCCACCCTAGGGGGGCGTTTGGCGAATGGCAAGCGCCGGGACGTCGCTCCCATTCAGCGGTGGCGACGGCTCGAGCGGGTCCGAGGCGCCTTGAGACCGAGCCGCCGGCTCAGATCGGCGGCGGCAGATCGAAGCTTGGGGCGATCGTGGCGATCGCCTCGACCAGGGCCGGGATGTCGGCTGGGGAGACCGCGTTGTGCACCACCGGGCCGGGCAGGATGCGCAGGTTGGGGCCGCGCTCGCAGGCGTTCTGGCAGACCGAGCGGGTGATCAGGACGTCCAGGCCGCGTGCCCGCAGGGCCGCCTCCAGCGCCGCGGCCAGCGCGACCGCGCCACGGCCGGCGCAGGACGGCTTGTCGCCGAACCGGCGGTTGACGCAGACCATGACTTCGACCGCGGTCATGGTCTCGAGCTTACTTCACCGCTCAAGGATTGGCGCGGGCCCGATTGCGCTGAAGCTGCTCGGGGGTCAGCTTGAAGCCGACCAGCACCTGGAAGCTGGCGGCGGCCACCCCCTGCGGCAGCGGAATCTCCTCGGTCAGCGCGTCGGCCAGCGGCGCCCGGGTCTGGCCGGGCGGAAAGGTCACCGGCAGCGTGAACTCGCGGCGCGCCCGAACCTGCTTGTCGGCGTCGACCACGGCGACGAAATAGGTGAGCTGCGCCGTGTTGCCGGTGGCGGCCGGGCCCTTCGACGCCTGCAGCAGGACAGTCATGTCGACCGTCACCTTGGTCAGCGTGGGCGGGAAGCTGCACTCGCCGCGGATGCCGGTGAGGTCGGCCGACACCATCAGGTCGGTGGGATCGAGGCTGCCTTCGCGATAGGCGCTGAGGTGGGCGGCGTCGGCCAGCAGCGCCACGCGCGGACAGGCCGGCGCCTCGCGCGCGAGCGGGGTCTTGGGTTTGTTGAGCGTGGCCCCCTCGCTCTCGCCGGTGGGGCTGCTGCAGCCGGCGGCCAGGGCCGCCAGCGCCAACGCCAGCCCGGCGCCGATCGTCCTGCCTGTCCGCCTGCTCGCCTGGGCCTGGACCCGCCGCACCCGCTTCGTCCGCACGCCTTGCGGATCCACCGCCGTCATCAAGATCGTCGCTCCACGCTTCCGTCGGCGGCCACCGTATACTAGGGTCCCGGGCGACCGCATATATAATCCGCGCTTCCAACCACCAGGATCGGCCCCGCCCGTGACTTCCGCGCCCACCGCAGCCCTACCGTCCTTGTCCATCCTGCTCGCCGGCCCCCGCGGCTTCTGCGCCGGCGTCGACCGCGCCGTGCAGATCGTCGAGAAGGCCCTGGAGAAGTTCGGCGCGCCGGTCTATGTGCGGCATGAGATCGTGCACAACCGCTATGTCGTCGAGACCCTGGAGGCCAAGGGCGCGATCTTCGTCGACGAGCTGGACGAGGTGCCGGCCGAGGCGCCTGTGGTGTTCTCGGCCCATGGCGTGCCGCGTTCGGTGCCGGCCGAGGCCGAGCGCCGGCGCATGATGTACCTGGACGCGACCTGCCCGTTGGTCTCCAAGGTGCACCGCGAGGCCGAGCAGCATTTCGAGAACGACCGCCAGATCATCCTGGTCGGCCATGCCGGGCATCCCGAGGTGATCGGCACCATGGGCCAGCTGCCGCCGGGCCAGGTGCTGCTGGTCGAGAGCGTCGAGGATGTGGCGGCCCTCCGGCTCGCGCCGGGCGAGGATGTCGCCTATGTGACGCAGACCACGCTGTCGATCGAGGATGCGCGCACCGTGGTC
>CAZEFK010000159.1:0-17386 GCA_964511405.1 uncultured Comamonadaceae bacterium
CTCGCCGCCGGCGACGTCGGTGGAGCGGATGGCGTCGAGCAGCGAGGTCTTGCCGTGGTCGACGTGGCCCATGACGGTGACGACCGGCGCCCGCGGCAGCATGTCGGACTCGATGTCGGCCTCGCCGCGCACGCCGATCTCGACGTCGCTCTCGGACTCGCGCTTCACGTGGTGGCCGAACTCGGTGACGATCAGCTCGGCGGTGTCGGCGTCGATCACCTGGTTGATCGTTGCCATGACGCCCATGCGCATCAGGCTCTTGATCACGTCGGCGCCGCGCTCGGCCATGCGGCTGGCCAGCTCCTGGACCGTGATCGCGTCGGGAATGATAACGTCGCGGATGACCTTCTCCTGGCCGCGCTGCATCATGCGCTGGCGTTCGCGTTCGCGCGCCCGGCGCACCGACGCCAGGCTGCGCACTCGGTCGGATTCGTCCTGATTGAGGGCCTGGCCGACGGTCAGCTTGCCGGTGCGGCGCCGGGGTTCGCTGCGCTTGGCGACCGGCTGCGGCCGCTTGGCCTCGACCTTGACGGCGCCGGGCCGCTTGGCGGCACGGCTGGCCTCGTCCTCCTCTTCCTCCTCGCGGGTACCGGGCCGCGCCTTGGCGGCGGCGGCATCGGCCGCGACGGCGACCTTGGCCGACGGCGTCTCGCGCTCGACCGGTTTGGGCCGCGCCGGCGCGGCGGGGGTGGCCTGGTCGCTTGGCGCGGTCGCGGCCTCGGCTTGCGCCTGCGCCTGGGCTTCGGCGGCCAGGCGGGCCGCTTCAGCCTCCTCGGCCCGGCGGCGCGCTTCATCTTCGGCCGCCCGGCGCTGGGCTTCGGCCGCTTCGGCGGCACGGCGCGCTTCTTCCTCGGCGGCGCGGCGGCGCGCCTCCTCATCGGCCCGCCGCTGCTCCTCGTCGGCCTTGATGGCACCCTGGAGGGCGCGCACGCGGGCGGCCCGCTCCTCCGACGTCAGCTCGCGCAAGGCCAGGGGCTTGCGCGGCGGCTGGGTCGGCAGCGGCAATGGCCGCGATTCGACCGGCGGCGGGGGCTCGATGACGTCGACCCGGGCGCCCGCCTCCATGGTCCGCTTGCGCTTGACCTCGACGGTGACGGTCTTGGAGCGGCCGTGACTGAAGCTTTGCCGAACCGACCCGGTTTCGACCGGCCGCTTCAGCTCGAGCTTGCTGCGGCCTCCCAGGCTGAGCGGCCTCTTGCGGTCCTGATCGCTCTCGTTCGTCATGCGTTCAACGTTTCCCAATCAGCCCGGCGCACCGCCTTGAGGCGCGCCAATTCCCCGTTCAGCCGGCCCGTAACGCCACCTGGCGCCAGGCCCACATGCACCAAGCGATCGCGGCCGAACGGCTGGGCCAGTTCGGCAGCGGTCAGCACTTCCCACACCGGCCGCCCGCCGGCCATGGCTGCCAGACGCGCCCGTCCCGGTTCGGCGGCGTCGACCGCCTGCACCAGCATCGCCACCCGGCCCGCCTTCAGCTGGGCGGCGACCTGGTCGTAGCCGGCGGTCGCGGCGCCAGCGCGCCGCGCCAGACCCAGCCAGCCAAGCGCGCGCGACAGTATCTGGTTTTCCACATGGTCTGCCAGATCTTCGCGCACTGTGACGGTGCGCCGCGCTGCCCGTGCGAAGGCCCGCTTGGCCACGGCCCGCTCCAAGGCCGCCCGGTCGGCGGTCACGTACATCCCACGGCCCGGCAACCGACCCTCAAGGTCCAGCGCCACCGTGCCGTCCGGCGCCACCACGAAGCGGATCAGCGCCGCCTTGTCGCGACTCTCGCCCGTCGCGACGCAGCGCCGCAGCGGGCCGGTAGGCTCGGTCTCGTCACCCGGCTCACCCGGGCCCAGATCGCCGGGGCCCCGGTCGTCGGGCGCTGCCGCAATCGGCTCAGGAGCAACGGGGTCAGGCAGTGTCGCCCTCCCGTGCCGCCATCGCGCCGCCATCCTCGAACCAATGCGCCCGCGCCGCCATGATCGTCTCGTTGGCCTGGTCGGCGTCGATCGCCGCGCTACCCAGAATCTCCACCAGCTCGTCGCCGGCCAGGTCGGCGACATCGTCCAGGGTCTTGACCCCTTTCTTGCCGAGCGTGACCAGCGCGCCCGGGGTCAGGTGGGGCAGGGCCGCGACCGCATCCTCGACGCCCAGCTCCTGCCGCTCGCTCTCGAACTTGGCGTCCCGCTCGGCCAGGAAGGTGCGCGCCCGCGCCTGCAGCTCGGCCGCCACATCCAAGTCGAAGCCTTCGATGTCGGCCAGGTCCTCGGTCGGCACATAGGCCACTTCCTCGACCGTGCCGAAGCCTTCACCCACCAGCAGATGGGCAATGACGTCGTCGACGTCCAGGGCCTCGATGAACAGAGCCGAGCGCGACTTGATCTCTTCGGTGCGCCGCTCGGATTCCTCGGCCTCGGTCATGATGTCGATGTCCCAGCCGGTCAGCATCGAGGCCAGCCGGACGTTCTGGCCGCGCCGCCCGATCGCCAGGCTCAGCTGGTCGTCGGGAACGATCACTTCGATCCGGTGGGTCTCCTCGTCCAGCACCACCTTGGCGACCTCGGCCGGGGCCAGGGCATTGACCACGAAGGTCGCCGGGTCATGCGACCAGGGGATGATGTCGATCTTCTCGCCCTGCAGCTCGCCGACCACGGCCTGGACGCGGCTGCCGCGCATGCCGACGCAGGCGCCGACCGGATCGATGCCACTGTCGTTGGACAGCACGCCGATCTTGGCCCGGCTGCCGGGATCGCGCGCGACGGCGCGGATCTCGATGATGCCGTCATAGACCTCGGGCACTTCCTGGGCAAACAGCTTGGCCATGAACTGCGGGTGAGTGCGCGACAGGAAGATCTGCGGCCCGCGCGGCTCGCGGCGGACGTCGTAGATATAGGCGCGTACGCGGTCGCCAGGCCGGAAGGTCTCGCGCGGCAGGAGCTCGTCCCGGCGCAGCACCGCCTCGGCGCGGCCCAGGTCGACCGTCACATTGCCGAACTCGACCCGCTTGACCAGGCCGTTGACGATTTCGCCGACGCGGTCCTTGTACTCGTTGTACTGGCGCTCGCGCTCGGCCTCGCGCACCCGCTGGACGATCACCTGTTTGGCGGTCTGGGCGGCGATGCGGCCGAAATCGATGGGCGGCAGCCCTTCGATGATGAAGTCGCCGATCTCGGCGTCGGGGTTGCGGGCCTGGGCGTCGGCCAGCCCGATCTGGATTGCCTCGTTCTCGACCGTCTCGACCACTTCGCGGAAGCGCTTCAGGCGGATCTCGCCGTTGTGCCGGTCGATCTCGGCGCGGATGTCGTGCTCGGCGCCGTACTTGGAGCGGCCGGCCTTCTGGATGGCCTGCTCCATGGCGATCAGCACTTCCTCGCGGTCAATGCCCTTTTCGCGCGCGACGACGTCGGCCACCTGCAGCAGCTCGCCCCTGGTCTGAACGGCAATCGGTTCCATGGATCCCACCAAAACAGTCTATCGCGCCGTCCCATCCGGGGCGGCCGCGCGGGTCAGGAGCACGCTCCTAAATCTTCGGCCGGTCCGGGCTGGCTGCCAGCAACTCGTCGGTCAGGACGAGCTTGGCCTTGGCAATCGCCCGGAACGGCACCAAAAACCGGGTCTCGCCTTCGACGACGACCACGTCCTCGGGTTCGGCGATGCCCATGATACGCCCCTTGAACCGCTTGCGCCCGTCGATGGGGCGATCGGTCTCGATGCGCGCATGGTAGCCGGCGAACCGTTCGTAGTCGGCCAAGCGCACCAGGGGCCGGTCGATCCCGGGCGAGCTGACCTCGAGATGATAGGCCGTTGCGATCGGATCCGCGACATCCAGGATGGCCGATGCCGCCCGGCTGATCTCGGCGCAGTCATCGACCGACATGCCGCGGCCGTCCAGCCGCTCGGCCATCACTTGCAAGGTCGGCCGACGCCCGCCGGTGAACTGTACCCGCACGATGCCGTAGCCCATCGCCTCCAGCGACGGGTGCAACAGGCTCTCGATTCTGCTGGCAACCGTTCCCCCGGCACCGTCCGCTGCCGTCATGTCCTCGCCACGCGAAAGGTCGAAACAAAAAAGTGGGCTTGAAGCCCACCGGTCTCAAACGGCACCTGCATCACCGTTTGATGACGGGGACACTACTCCACGCCCCGGCCGGCGCGCAACGCGTTTTCGGCCATCGGTGGCCCACGGGGTCCTCAGCGGGAACGCGGGCGCCGCATGAAGCGCAGATAGGTCGGACGGAGACCCTTTTTCAAGGCCTTGCGCTCATAGCGGGTCTCCGGCCAGTCGTCGGTGCGGCGGCGCCAATCGTCGGGCCGGCGCGCGGTCCAGGCGAAGGCCGGATGCGCGACTGTCGCGGCCAGCATCTGATGCATGTAGTCGGCGTCGTCGGTCGCCATCCGCAGCTCGGCGCCGTCGGCCATCAGCCGGGCCAGACGGTCGAGATTGCGCGGCTGCACGAAGCGGCGCTTGTGGTGTCGCAGCTTCGGCCAGGGATCGGGGAACAGCAGGAAGACGCGGTCCAGCCGGCCATCGGGAAGCCGGTCCAGCAGGTCGGCGACCGGTGCCGGCCACAGCCGCGTGCGCGGCCGCGCCGCTTCGGGAACGAGCGCCAGGGCCGAGGCGACGCCATTGAGGAACGGCTCGGCGCCGATCAGGCCGACATCGGGATGCTCGGCCACCTGGGCGGCCAGATGCTCGCCGCCGCCGAAGCCGATCTCCAGCCAGATGCGGGCGACCGGTGCGCCGAACAGGTGGTCGAGGTCGATCGGCCCGCCGCCGGCGGGGATCTGCAGGGCCGGCAGAACCTGGTCGAGCAGGACCTGCTGGCCCTGCCGCAGCGGCCGGCCCAGCCGCCGGCCGTAGCTGCGGTCGGCGGCCGGACGCGGTGGGGTCACGGGATCAGGCGAAGCGCTGCCTCAGCGCGTCGACCAGGTCGGTCCGCTCCCAGCTGAAGCCGCCGTCGGGTTCCGGGGCACGCCCGAAATGGCCATAGGCGGCGGTGCGCGCATAGATCGGCTTGTTGAGGCCGAGATGGGTGCGGATGCCGCGCGGGCTCAGATCCATCAGTTCCTGCAGGGCCAGGCTCAGCTTGTCCTCGTCGACGACCGCGGTGCCCTCGGTGTTGACGTAGACCGACAGCGGCCGCGACACGCCGATGGCATAGGACAGCTGGATCACGCACTTGTCGGCCAGGCCGGCGGCGACCACGTTCTTGGCCAGGTAGCGGGCGGCATAGGCGGCCGAGCGGTCGACCTTGGTCGGGTCCTTGCCCGAGAAGGCGCCGCCGCCGTGGGGGGCGGCACCGCCATAGGTGTCGACGATGATCTTGCGCCCGGTCAGGCCGCAATCGCCATCGGGGCCGCCGATCACGAAGCGGCCGGTCGGGTTCACGTAGAAGTGCTCCTCGTCGCACATCCAGCCGGCGGGCAGCACGTTCAGGACGTGCGGGCGGACGATCTCGCGCACCGCATCGGTATCGAGGTCGGCGCCGTGCTGGGTCGACACCACCACCGAGGTGGCACGCACCGGCTTGCCGTTGGCGTACTGCAGCGTGACCTGGCTCTTGGCGTCCGGGCCCAGGCCGGGGGCGGCGCCCGAATGGCGGGCTTCGGCCAGGCTCTTCAGGATCGAGTGCGCGTAATAGATCGGTGCCGGCATCAGCACGTCGGTCTCGCGGCAGGCGTAGCCGAACATGATGCCCTGGTCGCCGGCGCCTTCGTCCTTGTTGCCGGCGGCGTCGACGCCGACGGCGATATCGACGCTCTGGGCGTGGATCATGACCTCGACGTCGGCATGCTGCCAGTGGAAGCCATCCTGCGCGTAGCCGATGTCGCGGATGGCGTGGCGCGCAACGTCGGTCAGGAGTGCCGGCGTGATGGTAGCAGGGCCGCGGACCTCGCCCGCCAGGACCACCTTGTTGGTCGTGCACAAGGTTTCGCAGGCCACGCGCGCATAGGGATCAGCGGCGAGGAACGTGTCGACGACGGCGTCGGAGATGCGATCGCAGACCTTGTCCGGGTGGCCCTCGGCCACGCTCTCGCTGGTGAACAGATAGTCGGCTTTGGCCACGGGGCAGGGTCCTCTGTGGGGGAAAAGCGAGCGCCAGGCCGATTGCTTGGGCCCGCTTGTCGCGTCGCGGGCGGCATCCTGGTCGGGCGGTTTTGCCCAGCCAGGTGCATTTCCGTCAAGCCATTCTCATGGCACTGCGTCGCCGCGACCGGTGGCGCGTGCCGGCCGCGGGCGCCCGCGGTCGGATGCAGAAACGCCGGAACCGGCTGATGGTCGCGCTGTCAGTCAGCAGCGGTGGCGCCAGCCAGCGACTTGGTCAGCTCGAGGATCCGCTTGCGCACCTTCTCGTCCTTGATCTTGTCGAAGGCGCGCGCCAGCTCGAGGATTTCGCGCTTGGTCAACTCTTTGCTGTCGAAGGTTGCGGCGGCGTCGGCGAATCCCGCGGCGCGGCGCAGCCCGGAGACGTCCGGGTTCATGTCGTCGAAGAAGAACGAGATCGGCACGTCCAACACTTCGCTCAGCTTGTACAGCCGGCTCGCCCCAATCCGATTGGCGCCGCGCTCGTACTTCTGGACCTGCTGAAATGTCAGACCAATCGCCTCGCCAAGCTTTTCCTGGCTCATGCCGAGCAAGGTCCGGCGCAGTCGGACGCGGCTGCCGACATGGGCATCGATTTGATTGAGACGCTTCTTGTCGGACTCAGGCTCGCGCGTCCGTCCCCGACCACCCCTTGACAGCATCGCCATGACCGAAATCCTCGGGCTGCTAATTTAGGTTGATTCGCTTATAGGTCGTACCTTTGTATGCGTCAATGGGCTCCGATACGGATTCGGCCGATCGCGAGCGCGGCAATCAGCAGCACCCCGATCACCCCAAGATAGGGGCCGTCCCCGATGACCCGATACCAGGTGGGCTCTGGCGCCGGGCGTGGGAGAAAAGTATCGATAATACCGATGTGTTCAAGCCCCAGCTTGGCGACCACCCGTCCCCAGGGGTCGACCACGCCCGAGATGCCGGTATTCGCCGCCCGCACCAGGGGGATGCCTTCCTCAACCGCACGTACGCGTGCCATGGCAAAGTGTTGCATCGGACCCGAGCTGCGGCCGAACCAGCCGTCGTTGGTCACGTTCAGCAGCCAGGCCGGGCGGTCGGCCGGGTCGGCGACCGCGCCCGGGAAGATCACCTCGTAGCAGATCAGCGGACCCACGGGCGGCAGCCCGGGCAGGTGCAGCGTCCGCGGGCCGGGGCCGCTGGCGAAGGGATGGGCGAAGCCGGACGCGATCTTTTCGATCGGCAGCCACTTCGCCAGGGGCACGTATTCGCCGAAGGGCACCAAGTGGAACTTGTCGTAGGTGCCCTCGACCTGGTCGGCCTTGTCCAGCACCACCAGGCCGTTCCAGAAGTCGTAGCTGCCGTCGGCGGCGGCGGTCCGGCGTGGCGTGCCCAGCATCCAGCGCGCGCCCTCGGGCAGCGCCTGGCGCAACTGGGCCCGCCTGGGCGGGTCCTGCTCGATCAGGTCGGCAGTGGCGGCCTCGGGCCAGATGATCACGGTCGGGGACAAGGCCGCCGGGCGCGTGCTGAGCGCCACCTGGGCATCGAAGTTGCGGCCGCGCTCGACCGGATCCCATTTCAGGGTCTGGGCGATGCTGGGCTGCACCAGCCGCAGCTGCACGCCCGGCCAGCGGGCCTCGAGGGCGAACGGGTCGGGCGCCCGGTCGAGCCGGAGCGCGCCGGCACCGGCAAGCCCGGTGATCAGCGCCAGCGCCGCGATCAGCCCGAGCGTGCCGCCGCGCCCGGCCGCGACCGCCGGCAGCGCCGCCGCCAGCACGGTGACGAGGCTGAGGCCATAGATGCCGAACCAGGCCGCGCTCTGCAGCACCGGCAGGGTGTCGACCCAGGCGTAGCCGATCAGGTTCCAGGGAAAGCCGGTCAGCAGGTGGCCGCGGGCATATTCGGCCAGCGCCCAACAGGCGGCGAAGGCGAGCACGCGGGCCAGCCCCTGCCGCGCGATCAGCCGTGCCGCCAATGTCGCCAGGCCGGTGAAGATGGCGAGCCCGGCCGGCACGCCGAGCAAGGCCGGCGGCAGCAGCCACCAGAACTGCCCGATGTCGACGAACAGCGCGTCGCTGATCCAGTAGAGGCCGACGGCGAAATGGCCAAGCCCGAACCACCAGCCGGTCCAGAACGCCTGGGCGCGGCTGCGGCTGCCGTCAAGCAGCCAGACCAGGCCGGTGAAGGCCGGGATGAGCAGCGGCACGACATAGACCGGCGGCAGCGCCGCCGTCGCGATCATGCCGAGGACGATGGCGGCGGCGACGCGCTGGTGGCCGCGCAGCGCCGCCAGGCGGTGGGCGATCGCCGCCGGTCGCAGCAGCGAGACGGCGGAGATGGGGCCGGGATCGGTGAACAAGGGGTCAGGCCGCCTGATCGGGCGGCGGCGGCAGGTTGCGCAGCCGTACCCGCTCGACCCGGCGGGCGTCGCCGGCCACCACTTCGAACTCGATGCCCGAGGCGTGGAACACGACCTCGCCGGGCTCGGGCACGCGCCCGGCCAGCACGCTCACCAGCCCCGCCAAGGTGTCGACGTCCTCGTGGTCCTCGTCGCGCAGCGAGCGTCCGACCAGGGTTTCGATGTCGTCGAGCGGCGTGCCGGCATCGGCCACCAGCGAGCCGTCGGGACGTCGTTCGAGCTGGGGGGCCGGTGTCTCGTCATGCTCATCCTCGATCTCGCCGACGATCTGCTCGACCACGTCCTCGATGGTGACCAGCCCGTCGATGCCGCCATATTCGTCGACCACCAGCGCCAGGTGGGTGCGCTTGGCGCGCATCTGGATCAGCAGGTCGAGCACCGGCATCGATGGCGGCACGAACAGGGTCGGCCGCAGCAGCCGTTCCAGCGGCAGGGGCGCCTTGCGCGCCGCCAGCACGTCCTTGATGTGGACCATGCCGACCACGTCATCGAGGGTGTCGCGGAACACCGGCAGCCGGCTGTGCGCCGCCTCGGCCATCAGCGCCTCGACCTCGCCGAACGGGGTGCCGATCTCGACCGCGACGATGTGGCCGCGCGGCACCATCACGTCATCCACGGTGGTGTCGCGCATGCGCAGGATGTTCAGCAACAGCTCGCGCTCGCGCTCGCCGATCGGCTCGTCGGCCTGCTCGGTGGCCTCGATCAGCTCTTCGATGGTCTCGCGAACGCTCTCGGAGCGCCCGCCGAACAGGGTGCGCAGGCGCTGGAACAGGCCGTCCGACGATGCGGGCCGGCTTCCTGGGGAACTGTCGCTCATGCCGCCGGCTCCCCGGCGGCGGCGCGGTACGGGTCGGGGAGGCCAAGGCCGGCCAGCATGCGGGTTTCCAGGCCTTCCATGACCTCGGCCTCGACCTCTGTCTCGTGGTCGAAACCCAACAGATGCAGGACGCCGTGCACCACCAGGTGGACAGCGTGGTCGAGCGGCGCCTTGGCTTGTTCGGCCGCCTCGCGCATCACCGTGTCGTAGGCCAGGATGACGTCGCCGAGATGGGGCGGCGGACCGCCGGGCCAGGCGTCGCGATCGCCGGGGAAGGACAGGACGTTGGTCGGCCGGTCCTTGCCCCGCCACTCGCGGTTCAGCGCTTGGACCGTGGGATCGTCGGCCAGCACCAGCGCCAAGGTGCCGTCAGCCGACCATCCGGCAGCGGCGAGGGCGGCGCGCGCGGCGGCCTCCAGTCGCTCGCCGCCGGCCGGCCAGCGCGGATCGTCGACCACCAGGTCGAGGACGACCGCTGGCGCTGGAACGGGAGAACTTCGGCTCGGTTCGGACATGAGGGTTGGTTGGGGATCCTTTGGGGTCGATGAGTATAGCACGGCGGCCGCTCCGGTCTCGCGGGCGTAGACCTTGGAGCGGCGCGGCGCTATCTGGGCGCGAGACGGCCCATGGCCTAGCCGCCCTGCGGGGTCAGGCGGGCGTCGTGCGCCTGGTAGGCGCGCACGATCCGGGTGACCAGCGGATGGCGGACGACGTCCTGGTCGGTGAAGCGGACGAAGGTCGCGCCCTGGACGTCCTGCAGCGTTTCGACCGCGTCCTTGAGGCCGGACTTGGCGCCGAGCGGCAGGTCGACCTGGCTGAGATCGCCGGTGACCGCCATGCGGCTGTTCTCGCCGAGCCGGGTCAGGAACATCTTCATCTGGGTCGGCGTCGTGTTCTGGGCTTCGTCCAGGATCACGAAGGCGTTGGCCAGCGTGCGGCCGCGCATGAAGGCCAGCGGCGCCACTTCGATCTCGCCGGTGCCGAGCCGCTTCACCACCTGGTCGGGCGGCAGCATGTCATACAGCGCGTCGTAGAGCGGGCGCAGATAGGGGTCGATCTTGTCCTTGAGGTCGCCGGGCAGGAAGCCCAGCCGCTCGCCGGCCTCGACTGCCGGACGCGACAGGATGATCCGGTTGACCCGGCCGGCCAGCAGCATCGAGACGGCGACGGCGACGGCCAGGTAGGTCTTGCCGGTGCCCGCCGGGCCGATGCCGAACACCAGCTCGTAATCGCGCAGCGCCGACAGGTAGGTGATCTGGGTCGGCGAGCGGGCTTCGACCACGCGCCGCCGGGTCTTGACCGACAGGTCGGTGCCGAACGGATCGCCGGTCTCGCCGGCGGGATGGTCGGCCATCCGCACCGCCGCCTCGACCTCGCCCATGTCGACCGCCTTGCCCTTGCGCACGCGCCGATGCAGGGCGACCAGGGCGTCCTTGGCGGCCGAGGCCTGGTCGACCGGCCCGCGGATGTCCAGGCGATTGCCGCGCGAGATGATCGAGACGCCCAAGAGCTGCTCGATGCGGGCGAGATGACGGTCATGCTCGCCGTAAAGCAGGGGCAGATGGACGTTGTCGTCGAATTCCAGCTTTACCGGTTCGATCGTCCGGCCCGCGGCGACCGTCGTCAACCTCGCGGTCCTTCGCCGACGGAGGAGCGGCTGGAGGCATGGTCAAGGGCATGCAGGCTTCGATGCATCATGCTGTCTCCCTCTTCCGGTGTGCGGATGGTGGACAGGCATCCGGCCAGGCTGTTGCTGCCGACGCCTTGGATGGTCACATCGGCGACCCGGCCAAGCCAGCCGGGCGCTGCGGTCGCATGGACCGCCTGCAGGTAGGGCGTGCGGCCGACCAACTGGCCCGCATGCCGGCCCGGCTTCTCGAACAGCACGGGCAAGGTCCGGCCGACCGTCGACCGGTTGAACGCTGTCTGCTGGTCGCGCAGCAGGGCTTGGACTTCCGCCAGGCGGGCCTCCTTGACCGCTTCGGGCACCTGGTCCGCCGCCAGCGCGGCTGGCGTGCCCGGGCGCGGGCTGTACTTGAATGAAAACGCTTGCGCGAACCCGATGTCGCCGATCAGGGCCAGAGTGTCCCGGGCGTCGCGATCGGTCTCACCCGGATACCCGACAATTATGTCAGTTGAGAGCGCGATGTCGGGCCGCGCCGCGCGCAGCCGCTCGATCAGGCGCCGATATGCGGCGACGTCGTGCTGGCGGTTCATCGCCGCCAGCACGCGGTCGGACCCCGACTGCACGGGCAGGTGCAGGAACGGCATGAGCTGCGGGACGTCGCGATGGGCGCCGATCAGCGAGTCGTCGAGATCGCGCGGATGCGAGGTCGTGTAGCGCAGGCGCAGGAGGCCGGGGATCTCGGCCAGCGCGCGAATCAGCCGGGCCAGGTCCCAGTCGGCGCCCTCGGGACCCTCGCCGTGATAGGCGTTGACGTTCTGGCCGAGGAGCGTGATCTCGCGGGCGCCGCGCCCGACCAGGCCGGCGGCCTCGGCCAGCACCGCGGCCGCGGGCCGCGAATACTCGGCGCCGCGGGTGTAGGGGACGACGCAGAAGCTGCAGAATTTGTCGCAGCCCTCTTGCACCGCCAGGAACGCCGAAATCGGGCTGTCGCCGGTGCCGGCCGGCAGATGGTCGAACTTGGGCTCGACCGGGAACTCGGTGTCGAGCAGGCCGAGATGGCGGCGGCCCTCGGCCTGGTCGGCGGCGCGCTCGGCGCGCGCGATCAGCTCGGGCAGACGGTGGATGGTCTGCGGCCCCAGCACGATGTCGACGAAGGGCGAGCGCTCCAGGATCGCGGCACCCTCGGCCTGGGCGACGCAGCCGGCCACGCCCAGCATGACCCGGCCGCCGGACGGGCCGGGCGCCTCGGTCAGCGGCTTGAGCCGGCCCAACTCCGAGAACACCTTCTCCGAGGCCTTCTCGCGGATATGGCAGGTGTTCAAGAGGATGAGATCGGCCTGATCGGGGCCGTCAACCAGACGATAGCCAAGCGGCGCCAGGACATCCGCCATGCGGGCGGAGTCGTAGACGTTCATCTGGCAACCATATGTTCGGATGTAGAGGCTCTTCGTCACGAGACCCCGGTGATGCGGCAGAGCATCGAACCGTCGAGCCAGAGATGGGGATCCCAATCCACGAATCCAACCTTACCATCGGCCCGACAGCCGCTCAAGTTTCGGCAAGCTCCGCGGGTGGCACCGCAGCCGCGGCGACCGGCAGCGGGCGGCCCCCGATCAGCGCCGACACGCCGTCCGCCACGGCCGTTTCGCACAGCCGGGCCAGCGCCTTGCGGGTGCCGGCGCGGGTGATGTCGACGGCATCGTGGAAATGGACGCGCACGGTGGTGCGCCCGAGCTTCAGCACCTGCCACAAATGGCCGGCCAGGGTCATGTCGCCATACCAGGCATAGAGCGGTCGGAAGGTGCGGCCGACCGGGATGCCGTCGAGCGCGACATAGGCTACCGACACCGGCTGGATGGTCAGGGCGCGGCCGCCGACCTCGATGTCGGCGACGCTGAACAGGGCGGTCTTGAACGGCAGGGTGCGGTTGCCGTCGCTGCTGGTGCCTTCGGGGAACAGGATCAGGTTGTCGCCGGCGCCCAGCCGTGCGGCGATGCCGTGACGGTGGTCGGCGGCCGCCGACCGACGGCGGTCGATGAACACGGTCCGCTGCGCCCGGGCCAGCCACCCGAACAGCGGCCAGCCGGCCACCTCTGATTTGGCGACGAACGACGCCGGCAGCACCGAGCTCAGCACCACGATGTCGAGATAGCTCGCATGGTTGACGACATAGAGCGCCGGGGTGACTGCAGTGCGGGTGCCGGTGACCACCACCTGGAACCCGAGGATCCGGGCGACCAGGCGGTGATAGAACACCGGCAGCGTCGCGACATAGGGGCGGCCCAGCGCCAGCCCGATCAGTTGCACGGGCATCAGCGCCGCGGTCAGGGCCACGAACAGCGTGGCGCGGCCGAGAGCGACGAGCATTAGGCGCGGGCGGTGCGGTGGTAGTGCTGCGTGTATTTGGCCGTGACCTGGTCGGTCTTGACGATCACGCACACGTCGGTGGTGTTGAACTGGTGGTCGATGACGGCGCCGTCGCCGACATAGCCGCCGAGCCGGAGATAGCCCTTGATCATGGGCGGCACGCCGGCCAGCCCCGCCTTGGGGTCGATCGCGTCGGCCGGCATCATGTCCATGTCCACATAGCGGTCCGGCAGGGCCCGCGGCCGCAGCTCGGGCGGCGCCAGATGATGGTGACGCAGGTAGGACAGCGGCAGCGCCAGCTCGCGCGGCTCGACTCCGGGCAGGCTGGCGCAGCCGAACATCAGGTCGATGCCGTGGTGGAACACATAGGCGGCGATGCCGCGCCACAGCAGCTGCATGGTCGGGCGGTTGCGATAGCGGGCATCGACGCAGGAGCGGCCGAGCTCGAGCAGTGTTCCGGGAAAGCGCAGCAAAGGCTCGATGTCGTACTCGTCGGCCGAGTAGAAGCCGCCATGGGCGGCGGCGGCTTCGCGCCGGATCAAGCGGTAGGTGCCGACCACGGTCGCGGTGCCGGGCACCAGGGCATGGTCGAGCACCAGCAGGTGGTCGCACAGCAGGTCGAAGCCGTCGATGTCGCGCCCGACGCTGGCCATGGCCGCGGTGGGCTTGGCCGACATCTCGTCATAGAACACGCGGTAGCGGAGCGCTTGGGCGGCTTCGACCTCGGCGTCGGCCAGCGCCAGGCGAACCTCCAGGTTGCCCATGCGAAGATCGCCCGACAGCTCGACCGCGCTCCGGCGGATGGCGCTACTGTCCATCATGGTCGGCTAGTCCGATTGGTCGCTGCGCGCCTTGGCGATCGGCACCGCATAGAGCTCCAGCCGATGGTCGACCAGGCGGTAGCCCAGCCGCTCGGCCACCGCCCGTTGCAGCGCCTCGATCTCTTCGTTGCGGAATTCGACGACCCGGCCGGATTCGATGTCGATAAGGTGATCGTGGTGCTCCTCACGCAGCTCCTCGTACCGCGACCGGCCGTCGCCGAAATCGTGGCGCTCGAGGATGTTGGCCTCCTCGAGCAGGCGGACGGTCCGGTAGACGGTGGCGATGCTGATATGCGGATCGACGTCGATCGCCCGCCGGTAGACCTGTTCGACATCGGGGTGATCCGACGCATCCGAGAGCACCCGCGCGATCACGCGGCGCTGCTCGGTCATCTTCAAGCCCCGTTCCAGGCAGAGCAGTTCGAGGCGCGACGGTGCCGTGCTGGTCACTGTAGGTTCGCCCTGATGATCCGCCCTTGTCGACACTCCCCCTATATAGGCAAAAGCGGGACCAGCGCCTACCTCCTTGTCGGCCGGTCCGGGTCGGCCGGTCCGGCGCGCCCGGGCGCCGCGGCCGATCCCGCGGACTCGAAAATAAAAGGCGTAAGACTCTGATGTTCGAGCACTATATTGACCTCAGCGCCGAGCTTTGTCCAATGACGTTCGTTAGAACGGCGCTCTTCCTGGAGCGTCTGGCGCCAGGAGCGCTCGCCGTGGTCTGCCTGAAGTCGGGAGAACCTTTGGTCAACGTGTCGCGCACGGCGTTGGAGCACGGGCATAGCATTGAAGGTTCGCGCCCCGTCGATGATCACCAGCCGGACGGAACCCACTATCTGTTCATCCGGAAGAAGGCCGGCTGACCATCCGCGCCAGGTCTCGGCGCAGGATCAGCGCGGCTTCGGCGGAGGCACCGGGCCGGCCGTAATATCGCGGCCGCCGCCCGACCTGGGCGAAGCCGGAGCCGGCGTAGAGCCGGCGGGCATCCTGGTTCGATTCGGCGACCTCCAGGAACAGGGCTTGGCAGCCTGCCGCCGCCGCCCAGGCGGCGCCCGCCTCGACCAGGGCGCGGGCGTGGCCGGCGCGGCGGGCTTCGGACAGCACGGCCAAGGCCAGGATCTCGGCCTCGTCGGCCGCGGCGCGCAGCATCATGAACCCGACCGGATCGCCGCCCGCCAGGGCGATCAGCGCATGGACGCCGGGCTGGCCGAGCAGCGTCGCCATGGCCGCCGCCGTCCAGGCCTCGTCGAAGCAGGCCGCGTGGATGGCCGCCAGGACCGGGGCGTGGACGGCCCCGGCGACGAGCAGCCGTCGTGTCGGGTCCGTCACGGCCGGCCGCGTGCGCCCGGCCGGGTGACGTCGGGCGGCTTGAGATAGACCGGTCGCGGCGGCAGGGTCGCAACCTGGCCGGCGGCCACCAGGCGGGCCAGCACCGCGGCATCCGGCGGGCCGGTGTCGATCGCGGTGATCCCCGACGCGGCCGGCGGCCGGTCGCCGGCGACCAGCCCCGACAGGTCGGCGGCGGCCACCGCCGCGGCCGGCCCGACCGGCCGCAGATCGACATCGAAGCGCTGGGCGAACAGCGGCTGGGGCGCCCCGCCGCGATCGCCCGGGCGGGGGTCGATGACCACGGTCAGCGGCCGCCCGCCCACCTGCGCCGGGTCGGCCATGTGGGCGATCACGGCGAAGCTCGATACCCCCAGCACCGGCCGACCCGCTGCGAGTCCCAGGCCCCGGGCGGCGGCCAGGCCCACCCGGATGCCCGTGAAGGAGCCGGGCCCCACCGTTACGGCAATGGCGTCGATCGCCGTCCAGGCCGCCAGCCCGGCGGCCACGCGCTCGATCAGGGGCATCAGCTGGGCGGCGTGGCCATGCGCCAGCGCCAGCCGCTCATGGCCGGCCAGCTGCCCGTCCCACCACAGCGCCGCGGAACAGGCGCTGCCGCTCGACTCGATGGCCAGCAGGCGTCCCGGCGCGGTTGCGGCCGGTTGACGGGGCAGGGGGTGAGGTGTGCTAACGTCGCTCATGCACAATTCGGAATCGCCGCCGCGGCCATGCGCCTGATTGGTCTTGATCTCTGCATCCTGGGCATCGGCGGGGCCGATGGCGGGCCGGCCGGCCGACACATCTACCGGACCCGGGGGTGGCTCCGCCAGCGGCTCGCGCAGCACCGCCGTCCACGGACGGGCCGCTGAATGGCGGTCGTGGCGTGGTCGGGCCGTCGCGCCGCGATCCTCCGGCCGCTGCTCGGCGCCGTCCTGGCCTGGCTGGCGAGCGGACCGGCGGCGTGGGCCCAGGCGCCGGCCGCTGGCACCGCCGTCATCTTCGCCTACAGCCGGTTCGGCGACGACGACCGCCCGGAGGGCAGCGTCGCCATGGATCAGTTCGAAAGCCATCTGGCCGAGCTCAAGAACGGCGGCTACCGGGTCCTGGCGCTGGCCGACGTGGCGGCCGCGCTGGCGGCCAACCGGCCGCTGCCGCCGCGGGCCGTGGTGCTGACCATCGACGACGCCGACCTGTCGGTCTACACCCGCGCCTGGCCGCGCCTGCGAGCGCTGGGCTGGCCGGTGACGCTGTTCGTCTCGACCGACACCATCGACCGCGGCGCCGATACGCACATGTCGTGGGACCAGATCCGCGAGTTGGCGCGCGCCGGGGTCGCGATCGGCAACGCCACCGCCAGCTACGCGCATCTGGCCGGCCAGGACGACGCCTATGTCCTGGGCCAGATCGAGCGGGCCAGCGACCGCATCGAGGCTGAGGTCGGACGGCGGCCGACCCTGTTCGCCTACCCATTCGGCGAAGTGCTGCGGCGGGTTCAGGCACAGCTGGCCGGGCTGGGCATCACGGGCGCGGTCGGGCTGCAGTCCGGCGTGGTCGCGGCCGGTGCCGACCGGTTCACGCTGCCCCGCTTCCCGCTGGTCGACGCCTATGCCAGCATCGAGCGCTTCCGCTTGGCGGCCCAGGCGCAGCCGCTGCCGGTCACCGATATCAGCCCGGAGGACGCGATCAGCGACAGCAACCCGCCGACCGTGGGCTTCACCGTGGATCCGGCGGTCGGCAGCATCGACCAGCTCGCCTGCTTCGTGTCGGGCCTGGGCCGCGCCTCGATGGAGACGATCGGCCGGCGGGTCGAGCTGCGCCTGCCCGATCCCCTGCCGCCGGGCCGCGCCCGGGTCAACTGCACCCTGCCCATGGACGACGGCCGCTGGCGCTGGTTCGGGCTGCAGGTCACGGTGAGCTGAGAGGGTGTGAAGGGATGCCGGCACGGTCTGCGTTGGCCTGGCAAGGCGCC
>CAZEFK010000160.1:0-17358 GCA_964511405.1 uncultured Comamonadaceae bacterium
GCCGCCGCCATCGCCGCGGCGATCGCCAGCCCGGCGCGCGGTGCCGGCGCCTCCGGCAGCACCGTGAACAGCAGCGCCATCAGCACCGAGCCTGCCGTCTGCCCCAGCAGCCGCGCCGTTCCCTGCATGCCGCCGGCGGCGCTGCTGCGCGCCTTCGGCACCGACAGGAGCATGGTGCGGTTGTTGGGCGTCTGGAAGAAGCCGAAGCCCAGCCCGGCCAGCATGGTGGCCGGCACCAGCGCCAACGGATCCCGCATCGGCCACAGCGCGGCAAGTCCCAGGCCGGCGGCCAGGCACATGGCGCCGGCGGCACACAGCCAAGCGGTCGGCAACCGATCGGCCAGGCGGCCCGAAACCGGCGCCGCCAGCGCCACGGTCAGAGGCCACGGCGTCATGTACAGGCCGGTCATGGCCACGCTCTGGCCGAGACCATGCTGCAGGTAGAAGGGCAGCGCCACCAAAGCAGCCATCTGCCCGGTGAAGCAGCAGATCGAGGCGACCACCGACAGCCGGAACGAGCGCAGGCGCAGCAGGTCCAGCGGCACCAGGGGCGCCTGGCGCGGCCGTTCGCGCCTGATCAGCGCGGCCAGGCCCGCGGCGCCCACGGCCAGCAGTCCAGCGCCCAGCGCCGGTTGCCGGACCAGCTGGTCGACGCCGGCCACCAGGGCCGCGAAGCCGCCGGCGTTCAGCGCCACGCTGACCGGGTCCAGCCGCCGCCCGGTTCCCGCCGTCGCCGGCAAGGCGCGCGCGGCGGCCAGCACGACGGCGCCGACCGGCAGGTTCAGCAGGAACAGCCAGGGCCACGACGCGGCCGACAGGATCGCGGCGCCCAGGCTCGGGCCCGCGGCGCCGGTCAATGCGATCGCCAGGGCGTTCCAGCCGATCGCGGCGCCCAGCCGCCGCTGCGGCATGATCAGGCGCAGCAGCGCCCCCCCCAGCGCCATGAGCGCGGCCCCGCCCAGGCCTTGCAGCACCCGCGCCGCGACCAGCCAGGGCAGGCTCGGCGCCAGGGCGCACAGCACCGAGGCCGCGGTGAACAGCGCCGCGCCGGCCGCGAACACCCGGGGCGGCCCCAGGCTCTCGCCCAGCGCCGCCGCCGGCAGCAGCGCCATCACCAGCGCCGTCTGGTAGCCGGTCACCACCCACACCGACTGGGCCGGCGTCACGGCCAGGCTCTCAGCGATCGTGGGCAGCGCCACATTGGCGATGGCGGCATCAAGCACCACCAGGACGAGGGCGGCGAACACCACCGCGATCGCGACCCGGCGGCGGGCTTCGGGCAAGCCATCGGCGGCGGTCAGGGCGAGGGTGGGATTGGACATCGGGCGTCTCCGGTCTGGGTCCTCGCACACATTGCCCGGCCCCAACTCAGGCGGTAGACGCACGAGCTGCAGGTCATTGCTGCATTAAGCGCCATGTCCGGCTAGCCTCGGCCCATGGCCGAAGATTTGAACTTGCTGACCGCCCTCGACGCCCTGCTGACCGAGGGCAGCGTCGCCGCCGCCGCGCGCCGGCTGGGCCTCAGCGCCTCGGCCATGAGCCGCACGCTGACGCGGCTGCGCGCCGCCACCGGCGACCCCTTGCTGGTGCGCGCCGGCCGCGGCCTGGTACCGACGCCGCGCGCGGCCGAGCTGCGCGACCAGGTGCATGACCTGGCCCAGGCCGTGCGCGCCGTGCTGCGCCCGGCGCCGGCCGCTCTTGACCTCGCCACCCTGGCGCAGACCTTCACGATCCGGGCCAACGAGAGCTTCGTCGACACCTTCGCCGCCCGCCTGATCGCCCTGGCGGCCGAGGCCGCCCCCGGCGCGCGGCTGCGCTTCGCGCCCAAGCCCGACAAGGATGTCAGGCCACTGCGCGAGGGGCTGATCGACCTGGAGATCGGCGTGCTGGGCGACAGCGCGCCCGAGATCCGGGTGCAGGCGCTGTTCCAGGACACCTTCGTGGCCGTGGTCCGCGACGGCCATCCGCTGGCCGGCCCGGCCGCGCTGACGCCCGAGCGCCTGGCCGCTGCGGCCCACGTCCTCGTCTCGCGCCGCGGCCGCGGCAACGGCCCGGTCGACCGCGCCCTGGCGGCGCTCGGCCTGGCCCGCACCGCCGCCGCCATGGTGCCGGGTTTCCCGGCGGCGCTGGGCATCGCCGGGGTCTCCGACCTGGTGGCGCTGGCGCCCCGCTCCTATGCCGAGGCCGAAATCGCGCGCCGCGGCGGCGAGACGCGCGCCGGCCTGCGCATCCTGGCGCTGCCGATGCCGGTCGAGCCGATCACGATCTCGCAGATGTGGCACCCGCGGCTCGACGCCGACCCCGCCCATCGCTGGCTGCGCGGCTTGATGCTGGCGGGCACGCGGGGCCAGGGCCGGGGTCGGCCGCTCGACCGGAGCCCCTGAGGTCACACGCACACCACGATCTTGCCGTTGGCGCCCGCCTCCATCAGCCGGTGGGCGTCCTGGATCTCGTCGAAGCGGAACACCCGCGCCGGGCGGGCCTGGTAGATCCCGGCCGCGGCCTTGTCGGCGAAATCCTGGAACGGGACTGCTGACAGCGGGTAGTCGGCGGTCCCGAACGCGAAGGCGCTGGCGAAGAAGCTCAAGTGGACGCCGCTCGGCAGGTCGGCCAGAGGATCGAAGCCGTCGATCGGCCCGCCGCCGCCCAGGAACCCGGCCATGCACACCCGCCCGTCCGGCCGCACCAGGCGCAGCGAGTCGCGCAGGACCGACGAGCCCACCAGATCAAGCGCGCCGTCCAGCCGCCCGATCTGCGCCGCCAGGTCGGGCGCGTCCCGCACCGGCTCGGCGCCCAGGGCCGCCAGCGTCGCGAACCGCGCCGGGTCGCGCGTGGTCGCCAGCACCCGCGCGCCAGCCGCGACGGCGATGTTGATCGCGGCCTGGCCCAAGGCCGAGGTGCCGCCGCGCACCGGCAGCGCCTGCCCGGCCGTCAGGCCGAGATTGCGGTGCAGGCAGGTCCAGGCGGTGGCGTAGGACTCGGGCAGCGCGGCCAGCTCGGCCCAGCCGAGATCCGTGTCCAGCGGCACCACCTGGGCGGCGGGCACCCGGGTCAGCTCGGCATAGCTGCCGTCGATGGTCCGACCCATGCCGCCCATCAGGGCGCAGACGCGCCGGCCGGGCGCCAGGCGCCCGCTGGGGTCGGCCACGACCTCGCCCACGCATTCGATGCCGGTCACCGCGGTGCCGGGCCAGATGCCGCTGCGGAAATAGGCCTCGGCATGGTTCAGCCCGAACGCCTTGACCCGGATCACCACCTGCTCCGGCGCCGGCGCCGGATCCGGCCGCTCCTCGATGACCAGTTGGTCGGGCCCACCGGGCGCCCGGATCACGATCGCACGCATGCTCGCCTCCTTCCGTTGCCGGCGGAGCGTCGGGCGGCGGCGCGTTCATTTAAATTACAAAGATCGAACGATTTTTGTATATTTAGCCAACAATGGACGGCGTGACCCTGCACCAGCTGATCTGTTTCGACGCCGTGGCGACGGCCGGCAGCTTCCAGGCCGCGGCCGACCGGCTGGGCCGCACCCACCCGACGGTGTTCGCCGCGGTCAAGGCGCTGGAGGCGCAGCTGGGCCTGGCCCTGCTCGACCGCAGCGGCTACCGGGTGCGGCTGACCGAGGCCGGACGGTCGGTCCACGACCGGGCCAAGCGGCTGCTGGGCGAGCTGCGATGCTGCGCGGCCACGCGGCGCAGCTGGCCCTGGGGGCGGAAACCGATCTGACCGTGGTGATCGGCGATCTGTCGCCGGTGCCGGCCTGCCTGGACCTGCTGCAGGGCTTCTTCGACGCCGAGCCCGCCACCCGCCTGCACCTGCAAGCCGAGGCGCTCGGCGGCCCGGCCGAGCGGCTGCTGGACGGCGACGCCGACCTGATCCTGCACCATGTCGACCGCGCCGACCCGCGGCTGGAGGCGATCGCGCTGGCGCCGGTGCGCGTGCTGCCGGTGGTGGCGCCGGGGTTCCTGCCCGACCCGGCCCAGGCGTCGCCCGAGGCCCTGCGCGACCGCGTCCAGGTCGTGATCCGCGACACCGCCCGCCACACGCCCGGCCGCGACTACTACCTGGTCGAGGGTGCGCCGCGCTGGACCGTCGCCGATCAGCCGACCAAGGCCCACATCATCCGGCGCGGCCTGGGCTGGGGCCATCTGCCTGAGTTCCAGATTCGCGACGATCTGGCGGCCGGCAGCTTGGTGCCCTTGTCCGGCCCGCGGTTTCCCGGCGGCCAGGTCGAGCTGGCGGCGGCGCGCGTCGCCGGCCGCCCGCGCGGGCCCGTGGCGGAGCGGTTGTGGCGGCACCTGGCGGCGCACGCGGGCGCCGTCGCCGCCGCGCTGGCCAGCTGCTAGCGGCTGCGGCAGGATCCGGCCCATGACGATCGAACTGCGCAGCGACCGCCTGCTCTTGCGTCCATGGCGCGACGACGACCGCGAGCCGTTTGCGGCCATGGGCCAGGATCCGGCGGTCATGGAGTACCTGCTGGGACCGATGGACCGCGCCGCCAGCGACGCCATGGTCGGGCGCATCCAGGCCCACATGGCCGAGCATGGCTTCGGCTGGTGGGCCGTCGAGCTACCGGGCGCCTGCCCGTTCATCGGCTTCGTCGGCCTGGCCCACGTGACGTTCGAGGCCCCCTTCACGCCGGCGGTCGAGGTCGGGTGGCGCCTGGCCCAGGCCCATTGGGGCCGGGGCTACGCCACCGAGGCCGCCCGCCTGGCCATCGGCCATGGCTTCCAGCGGCTGGGCCTCAGCGAGATCGTCGCCTTCACCGTGCCGGCCAACCGCCGCTCGCAGGCGGTGATGGCGCGCCTGGGCATGACCCGCGACCCGGCCGACGACTTCGACCATCCCCGCGTGCCCGACGGCCATCCCTTGAAGCGCCACGTGCTGTACCGCATCCGCCCATGACTGGCGCTAACCCAGCGCCGCCGCCATCTCGGCCAGCTTGGCGACCGTGTTCATGTTGCGCGCGGTGCCGGCCTGCGCCGCCGGGATCCTGAGCTTGCTGCGGCCCATGCCGGCGCCGTAGTGGACGTAGATCTCGCGGCGGCCGAGCCGGATCTCCTCGTCGGCCTGGCCGGTCACCCGCGCCACGGCGTCGGCGGGCGGCGGCTGGTCCAGGAAGATCGCGACCGTGTATTTGGCCGGCCGGTCCGGGAACGGGTTCGCGGCCAGCACGTCCGCGATTTCGTCCGCAGTGCGGGCGAGCACGCCGACCGGCTTGCCGGCATAGGCCGCCAGCCGCGCGTCAAGCGCCGCCTTGACCGCGGCCTCGTCGCGATCGCTCCGGAACATCAGGTTGCCGCTGGCGATGTAGGTCTTCACCTGGGTGAAGCCGGCGGCCTCGGCCATGGCCTTCAGCTCGGTCATGGGCAAAAGGCCGGTGCCGCCGACATTGACGGCGCGCAGCAGGGCGACGAACGCGGTCATGGCCCCTTCTAGCGCATGGGCTTACGCTTGCGCTCCATGAAATTCAGGCCTCTGCTTCAGGATGTCGGTCGATGGACGAAGCCCAGCTTGCCCAGCACATCCGCGCCGCCCTCGCCGGCGTCGAGGCGATCCGCGAAGTCCGAATGTTCGGCGGGCTCGCCTTCCTGCTCAACGGCAATATGATGGCGTCGGCCTCCAAACGCGGGCTGATGGCGCGCGTCGGGCCCGACGGCGTCGCGGCGGCGCTGGCCCACCCCGGCACCATCGCTCTGGAGATGCGCGGCAAGCCGATGCCGGGCTTCGTCCGGGTCACGCCGCCAGCGCTCGGCACGCCGGCGGTCGACGCCTGCCTGCAGCAGGCCCTGGCCTTCGTGCGCACCCTGCCGCCCAAGTCCGAGCCGGCGGCGCCGAAGCGCCGACCGAGTGGCCGGCCCCCAGTCACTTCGAGAAGATCGTCTTGATGGCGCCGCGGATCCGGGTGTCCGCCTCACGCGTCGCCGCGCCGTCGGCACCGGTCATGACCATCGAGAACTGGTAGTACCCGCCGGCATATCGCGGGCCCCCGTCGCGGGCTACTCGGGTTCGTGCAGGCCCCGGAACAGCGCCAGCGCCGCTTGCCGCCGCTCGAAGCCGATGCCCGGATCCGCGGGCAGCGCGACCCGGCCGCCCTCGACGCGCCCGCCGTCGGGCAGGCCGCACAGCGGCTGGAAGGAGAACGGATTGACCTCGGTTCCGCCGAGGCCGAGGGCGGCCGCCACGTGCAGACTGAACAGGTGGCCGCCATGGGGCCAGAACGCCCGGCGCGGCCAGCCCCGGGCCGTCAGGTGATCGACGATCGGCAGATAGCCGGGCAGCCCGTAGCAATGCACCGGATCGAACACCAGGACGTCGCGGTCGCGCCGGAGGCCGCCATGGCGATCGAGCAGCCGGGCCTCGGCCAGCGAGAACATCGCCTCGCCGGCGGCGATCGGGCCCGGATAGGCGGCGGCGACCGCAGCCTGGGTCGCGAAATCGAGCGGATCGCAGACATCCTCGAACCACCACAGGCCGAGCGGCGCCAGCCGCGGCGCAGCGGCCGGGTCATGGGCGTTCATGGCGTCGACCGCCAAGTGTCCGGCACCGCCCGGCAGGCGCGCGGCGGCCGCCTCGATGCGCCCGATATCGTCGTCCAGGTCGGCGCCGATCTTGATCTTGGCGCGGGTGAAGCCGAGGTCGGCCAAGCGCGCCATCTCGTCGGCCAGACGGCGGCGGTCGTCCTGCGGATAGCGGTAGCCGCCGCCGGCATAGACCGGCACCGTCGCTTCGGCGGTCCGCCCCAGGCGCTCGGCCAGCAGCCGCCACAGCGGCAGACCGGCGATCTTGGCGGCGGCGTCCCACAGCGCCATGTCCAGGGTGCCGACGGCGACGCACCGCTCGCCATGGCCGCCCGGCTTCTCGCCCGCCATCATCACGGCCCAGGCCCGCAGCGGGTCGAGGGCGCCGCCGCCGTCCGCCAGCGCACCGTCGGCGGCGGCCAGCAGCCGCGGCGCGAAGCGGTCGCGGATCAGCCCGCCCTGGCCGAATCGTCCGACCGAGGCGAAGCCGTAGCCGACCACCGGCCGGCCCTCGCGCCTGATGTCGGTGACCAGCGCCACCAGGCTGGTCGTAAGCCCGCCCGGCGGCACTGCCGGATCGGCATAGCGCGACACCGGGATGGTGCGCTCATGGATGGCGGTGATGCGCATGGGAACCGGGATTCGCGGACATCATGGACCGCGGCCCGGCGATGGCCAAGGCTCAACTCGCGTTCTCAGCTCGCCTTCCGCTGGCCAGCCGGGTCCGCGGTGCCGCGCACGGCGGCCTCGAAGCCGGAGGCGACGAGATCGTCGGCCAGGCCGTCGAAGACGACGGCGGCGAACAGCAGCGACCGCCGGTCGGCGTCGCTGCCGGCGAGCCGCGCCTGATCGCGCGCATGCGCGGCGGCCTGCCGGTATTCGGTGATCCGGGTCATCGGGCTCTCTTGTCTGGGAGCTGGGCACGGCGCGCAGGGTTGCTGCACCGTCGATCCTTACATGTGGCGCCGTTGTCGGGATGACAAGACGGACATGCCCCGACAAACCTGCAGCCGGCGGTATGCATACCTTGCGCGTGACAAGCGTCACACTGGCGTCCGGACCAAGATCAGGGCGGCCGGGCGATGGTGCAGTGCGGGTCGCCGGCACAGGTCCGCGGGCTGGCGCCGGCCCGCTGCGGCTGCATCGCCACGCTCGCGGGCACGCTGACCGCCATCAGCGCCGGACTGAAGCAGCCCGCCAAGGGCAGCGCCAAGACGATCGCGGCAAGACGGGATATTCCGGGCACGGCCACCTCCGACGCTCAAACGGCTGCGCGGCCGCAGCGGATCGGTGGGCAACATGCGCCATAGTGCTTATACTATAGTATGGATGCTAGGGACCTCGGCGCGCGCACGGACATGGAGCTTCCTTCGAACTGCGACCCTCGAATCCGCGGGCTGCACAGCCACTGGCGGTCGCTCCATCCCGGCCCGGGCGTGCTGCCCGGGCGCCAGCATCTGGACCCATGCGCCATTCCGCGCCTGCTGCCCTGGATCTGGATGGTGGACGTCGATCGCCGGCCGCTGCGCTTCAAGTACCGGCTGATCGGCACCGAGCAGGTTGCCGCCATGGGCCGGGACGTGACCGGATGGTGGCTCGACGAAGCCCATGACCGGTTCCAAAGCTCGCGGCCCCATGCGGATTTCGTGGCCGCGGCCGAGCAGGGCCGTCCGTCCTATCGCCGCGGCCCGCCGGTCTTCCATGTCGACAAGGACTACGTCCTGCTGGAGCGGCTGCTGTTGCCGCTGGCCCGCAACGGCGCCGCTGTCGACATGCTGCTGGCCATCACCATCTATCACAGCGCCGCCGCCGATCGGGCGCCGGTCTGGGTGGCGGGATGAAGCCGCCCGTGGAGACCGAGATGCCGCCGTCTGCCATCACCAGCGATCTCGCCGCGCTGCTCGCCACGGTGCAGCGGCCCGGAGACTTCTACGTAGCCGGCACTGCCGACCTGTTTGCGCCGCTGCTGGAGGTCGACAGCGTCGGACCGATCGCGCTGCCCTTGCTGCCGAGCCAGGCCGCGCAGCTGATCGCGGCCGCCGAGCGCGCCCCCTTCGGCCGCGGGGAGCAGACGTTGGTCGACACCACCGTCCGGCGCACCTGGCAGATCGCCGCCGACCGGGTCCGGCTCGGCGGCAAGCATTGGCCCCGCACCCTGGCCGCGATCCTGGAGCGCGTCGCCGCAGGCCTCGGGCTTGCCGAGCCGCCGGCCGCCGACCTGTACAAGCTGCTGATCTACGATACCGGCAGCTTCTTCATCGGCCACCGTGACACCGAGAAGGCGCCTGGTATGTTCGGCACCCTGGTGGTGGTGCTGCCATCCTTGTCCGAAGGCGGCGCCTTGATCGTGCGCCACCAGGATCGCGAGGCGCGCCTCGACCTGCGCTGCCCGGACCCGTCGGAAGCCACGTTCGCGGCATTCTACGCCGACTGCGTCCACGAAGTGCTGCCGGTGGTCTCGGGCACCCGCCTGGCGCTGGTCTACAACCTGCTGCGCCCGGGGCGCGGACAGCTGCCCCAGCCGCCGAACTACACCGCGGAGCAGGCCCGCCTCGCCGCCTTGCTGCAGGCTTGGCGGGGGGCACTAGCGACGGCCGACGATGCGGTGCCGACGAAGCTGATCTATCCGCTGGAGCACGCTTACACGTCGGCCGAGCTGGGGTTTCCCGGGCTGAAGGGCGCCGACGCCGCGGTCGCCGGCGTGCTCGCCGCCGCGGCGCGGCAGGCCGGCTGCGACCTGCATCTGGCTCTGATGTCGGTCGCGGAAAGCGGCATCGCCGAGCACGCCGGCGGCTATGGCCGCCGCGACCGCTGGTCCGCCCCAGAGTTCGTCGTCGCCGAGGTCTGCGAGCACTCTGCCACCTTGTCGGAGTGGCGGCCGCTCGACGGCGAGACGCCGGTTCCGGGCGAGCTTCCGGTCGCGGACGGCGAGCTGTCGCCGCCCGACGCCTTCGACGACCTCGATCCCGACGAGGAGCATTTCCACGAGGCCACCGGCAACGAAGGCGCCTCGTTCGAGCGCACCTACCGGCGCGCCGCCCTGGTGCTGTGGCCTCGCGACCAGGTCTTCGTGGTTCTCGCCCAGGCCGGGCTGGCGGCGGCGCTGCCCTATCTGCACGACCTGACCGGGCGCTGGGCGGCAGCCGGTGCCGAGCATGGCGCGCCGCTGTGGCAGCAGGCCCATGCGCTGTCCGATGCGATGCTGGCGGACTGGCCGGGCTCTGGCTGGCGCCGCGCCGACGATCCGGCGCCGGGCCCGGCCGGCCAGCTGCTCGAGCTGCTCACCCGCCTGGGCGATGCCGCGCACATCGAGCGCTTCCTGGATGAGGTCGCGACGACCGGCGCGTGCGGGCTCGGCGACGGCGCCGCGGTGATCGACGCCCTGGCCCTGCTGCCGAAGGAGCGGGCCGCCAGGCTGATCGAACGCGTGATCACGGCGACGGCCGACACGCGGGGCCACGCGTGCGCCGATCTGCTGCGCCGGGCGGCGGCCGCGTGGCCGCAGGACCAGGTGGCGAGCCTGGCTGGCGCCGCGGCAGCTCTGGTCGCGCGCGTGCCCGGCGCCGCGGCGGGCCCCGCCGGCGACCCGTGGCAGCAGCCGCGTTCGGCCGCGCCGGAGTTCGTCGCGGATCTGCTGACGGCGCTGGACCGCATCGACACCGCCTGCGGCGCCCAGGCCGTGGCGACCATGCTGGCGACGCCGGCCGCCTACGGCATGGACGACGTCCTCGTCCCCGCCCTGCGCCAGCTCACCCGCCCGCCCGCCGCTCCGGGCGCGACCGTCTCGGCGCTGGCGGCCGCGTGCCTCGCCCATCTGCGCGCCCGCGTCGCGGAACCGCTGGAGCCGCCCAGCACCTGGCGGCGCGACAACACCCTGCCGTGCCGCTGCGACCTGTGCATGGAGCTCAGTCGGTTCCTCGCCGATCCCGCGCAGCCGATCTGGATGCTCAAGGCCGCAGCCCCCATGCGCAGCCATGTCGAGAGCACGATCCGCACCAGCCAATGCGACGTGAAGACGGCGACCGAACGGCGCGGGAGCCCGCACAGCCTGATCTGCACCAAGACCGAGGCCAGCTACGAGCGCCGCGTACGGCAGCGCAAACGCGACCTGGAGGACTTGGCGCAGCTGGCCGGCAGAAGCGAATAGGGTCCGCCGCGGTCCCGCGCTGACGCGCGATCGAACCGCCGCCGCCGCCGTCGAACCGCCGCCGCCGGGCCGCCGTTGGCTGCGGCAGGAGGTCGACCATGGTGCCGAACACCGAAGCCCGCGTGCCCGAACCCGCATCCAGCCCGATCGACCGCCGGCTGCGCGCCCTCGACGCGGAATGGGATATCGAGCGCGTGCTTGATGCGAACGCGGCCACCTTCGCCCTGGCCGGCCTGGCGCTTGGTGTGTTCGTCGACCGCCGCTTCCTGCTGCTGCCGGCCGCGGTCGCCGGCTTCCTGCTCCAGCACGCGGTGCAGGGCTGGTGCCCGCCGGTGCCGGTGCTGCGCCGGCTGGGCGTGCGCACCGCCGGCGAAATCCAGGCCGAGCGCGCGGCGCTGAAGGCGTTGCGCGGCGACTTCCGCGGCGTCGCCGACGCCAACGGGGACACACCCAGCCGGCGCGCCGAACGCGCCCTGGCGGCCGCACGAGCTTAGGGTCGAGGGGAGATCAGGCGGCCGCCTTGACGCGGCCGCGATGGATGACGCGATCGCCGGGCAGGAGCGCCGCCTCGGGGATCAGCGGCTGGCCCTTCAGGCGCGCATAGAGCGGCGCGAAGTCCTGCTCGGTCGCCTGCAGCAGCTGGGCAAAATCATCCAGCACGATGTAGGTGCGCTGGAAGGCATCGATCCGGAAATCGGTGCGCATCACCCGCGCCACGTCGAACCCGATGCGGTTGGGCTCGAGGGCATCGACCGAGAACGGCAGCTCGGCCGGCGACGACAGCAGCCCGGCGCCGATCGCGCGCACGCCGTCGGCGGTGCGGATCAGGCCGAACTCGACCAGGAACCAGTAGACCCGGGCCAGCAGGTCGACCGCATCGGACGCGATCGCCTGCGGTCCCTTGCGCCCATAGGCCTGCATGACATCGGCGAACACCGGGTCGGTCAGCAGCGGCACATGGCCGAAGAAATCGTGGAAGATGTCGGGCTCGACCACATAGTCCAGCTCGTGGGCGCCGCGGATCCAGGTGGTGACCGGAAACCGCCGGTTGGCCAGATGGTCGAAGAAGACGTCGCTGGGGATCAGGCCCGGGACCGCCACGATGCGCCAGCCGGTCAGCCGCTGCAGGGTGGCCGAGGCCTGGCCGAAATCCGGGATCCGGTCGCCGATGGCCAGGCGCTCCAGCCCCTGCAGGAACGCGGGCGCGCCGTAGCGGCCGGCCAGCGCCCGCTGGCGGCGGTGGAGCTGCGCCCAGATCGCGTGCTCGGCGGCGGTATAGGCGGCCCAGTCCTGGTCGACCGTGTAGTCCGGCCGGATCCGGCTGTAGTCCCCGCGCAAGGTCTCGGCGTAGCCCATGTCGGCCTCCATCGTCGATCCCGATGGTAGGCCCGGACGGCGGAGCGAGTCCTTGCAAAGATCGGCGTCCCGAGCATCATGGACGCGAGGTTCCACTCCATCCTGGAGCCATTTTGGTGAAACCAGGCGATCTGGACGCAATCGACCGGCGGATCCTGGCCGAGCTGCAGCGCGACGGCCGGATCGCCATGGTCGACCTGGCCGAGCGGGTCGGCCTGTCGGCGACGCCCTGCCAGCGGCGGGTGAAGCGGCTGGAATCCTGCGGCGTGATCGCCGGATACGGCGCCCGCATCGACCAGGCCAAGCTCGGCCAGCGCCTGCAGGCCTTCGTCCAGGTGGTGCTGGACGACCACAGCGAAGAAACCGTGGCCGGCTTCCAGCAGGCGCTGCTCGCCTGCCCCGAAGTCGTCGCCTGCGTCGCCACCAGCGGCGAGATGGACTATCTGCTGGTGGTGGTGGCGCCCGACCTGGAGGCCTTCAGCCGCTTCGCCCTCGACGCGCTGCTGCGGATGCCGGGCGTGCGCTCGACCAAGACCAGCTTCACCTTGCGGGTGATCAAGCCGGGGCCGATGGCGTAGCGGTGCGGGAGGCACGGGCCGTGGCGTGCTGAGGGGATGAACGCGCGAACACGTGGGAGGCGCGGATAGCCTGGCTGTCAAACGTCGTCCCGCTTAACCGGCCATCGCCTACCGCGCGGCCTGGGTTGTAGCCACCAACATGACAAAGCGTTCAGTCGCAATTTGGCGGATAATTCGACAATACTAAGTCTATCGCAATCTAAGATGGGCTGATCCGCGATGGCCTACGAGACCTACGTCCTACGCAGCGAAAGCAATCCTCGGCAGACCTATGTCGGACAGAGCGCCGATGCTGACCGGCGCCTGCTCCAGCATAATGGGCTGGTCGACACACCTCCTTCGTGGACGGAAGGCCACACCCGCCTCTATCGGCCTTGGGCAATGGTGCATCGCGAAGCATTTGCGACCCGTGAAGAGGCGGTCGCGCGGGAACGAGAGATCAAGAGGAACTCCAGCTTACGCGCTCGCCTGGCGGGGAAGTACTGATGGACGGCCGTATCGGGCCCGCGGTCAGCCGCACAACCACCCTTGGCCACCAGGTCTGCGAGTGGCTTCGCGACGATCCGGGGCCACCGCCGACCACGGTACTCGCCGGCTATGTCGTGCTGAACTCGACCGGCAGGGTGGTAAAGACCGGCAGCAGGGAAGAGTGTGACAGCTGGGTGGCGAACGCACTCGCCAGCCACCAGCACCAAGCCGCATATCGGCCTGACCCGTTCACCCGGTGATTGGCGTCCGATGTTTTCAGCAGCGACTTCGCCCGCACCGGCGGCACGGGAAGCGCTTGAGGACGCAGATCAGGGCTACGATTACAGTGCACTGTCACCGTAACCTTGGCGGAACTATCTGACCGCCATCTATCGGGATCCAGCGCGAGTCGACCAGGACTGGCAGGCCGCGATCGTCCAGCGCAACCAGCAGGCCCGCGCAGCTGGCCGGAAGCCCGACGGGCTACGCCAGGCCATGCGAACGGTTGGGCGAGCGCCGGCTGCACTTGGCGCGCTCCGGGGCCGCGAGTGGCGCCTTTTCGGGATCCGCCTATGGGCGGATGCCGAACGGATCCATGCCGAGCATCTGGCAGCGACCCTGCCCCGGCTCGGCGCGGCCGCCCGCATCGCAGGTGGCAAGGCCGCCAGCGCGCGCCAGGAGCTTCGGGCAGTGGCTCAGGCAGACCGAAGGCCCGAGGTCCGGCGCTACCGTGACTTGCTGGCCGAGCTGGGCGCGCACTCCGCGGACGACCTGGCGCGCAGGGTTGAAGCCGCCCGACCTGCAGCCGACCAGGCCGAGATTCAGCGACTGGTGCAGTCCGTCGACCGGATCGAGGCAGGCCCCGAGCCCGGTCGGCTGCAGTACAGATGGAGCACCATCGACAATGTTGAACTGCAGAGGCGTGAAGCGCTGTTCGCCCGCCATAAGCTGTTGGCTAAGCAGGCGCTCGCCAAGGAATTCCGGCGCCGAAGCCCGCAGGATTATCTGGCCTGGGAAGCACAGCTACCGCGTCAGCCCGGCCGCCACCGACGCAGGCCAGCACCTGGGGGACGTGGTTGATAGCCCAGTGCTCGGCCGGTTCAAGGCCGGGCTTCGCCCGCCGGCGATGCCGGTGCTGCGCAGCCTTGACCCGGCCTGCGCGCCGGGCTTTACGGAGGGGCGTCGGGACGAGGAGCGTCCCGACAATCGACGGCCTGCGGCGCGTCGAACAAGGAGCATGAGCATGAGCGCGCCAGCGCTTCTGATCTGCAGCTACCGAGAGGCCCAGCGCCGACGCTGGGACGGGTGGGATGCGATCATCTCGATAGCCTCGCCCGGGTCGGCCGACGTGGTCACCATGGAGAGCCCGGGCTCACCCCGAGTCACCGTCCTGCGGTTCGACAACATCACCGAGGCGCAGGACGGTCGCCAGCTCGCCGGTGCCGGCGATGTAGCTCGGGCTCTCGACGTTGGCCGCGAGGTCGCGGATGGCCGCCTGCTGGTCCATTGCGGAGGCGGCTACGGCCGATCGCCGGCGATCGGCCTGGCGATCCTCGCAGATCGGCTCGGCCGGGACCGCGATGCTGCCGCCGTGAACGCTCTGTTCGAGATCGTGCCGGCGGCGACGCCCAACCGATGGGTCGTCCAACTGGCGGACCAGATGTTGGCGCGTCAGGGGGCGTTAGTGCAGGCCCTGGCAGAGCGAAGGACATGAACATGACCGGGCCCGAACGTGGAGCGCTCAGCATCGCCGAGCTGTGCGAGCGCTTTCCGGACACTTGGCGGCGGGAGGTCGACTCGGACGGTCGCGTGTCCTACGTCCTGCTCAAGCCCTTGCAGCTGATCTGTCCGGGGCGAGCGCTGGACCGGGTTGTACCCGCCAACATGACAAAGCGTTAAGTAGCAATTTAACAGATATATCGACAAAACTAGCGCCATCGCAATCTGAGATGGGGCTGATCCGCGATGGCCTACGAGACCTACGTCCTGCGCAGCGAAAGCGATCCCCGGCAGACCTATGTCGGACAGAGCGCTGATGCCGACCGACGCCTACTCCAGCACAATGGGCTGGTCGACACACCTCCCTGGTGGACGAAAGGCCACACCCGCCTCTATCGGCCTTGGGCGATGGTCCATCGGGAGGCATTTGCGACCCGCCACGAGGCGGTCGCACGGGAACAAGAGATCAAGGCGAACTCCAGCTTACGCGCCCGCCTGGCAGGGAAGTACTGATGGACGGCCGTATCGGGCCCGCGGTCAGCCGCACAACGATCCTTGGCCACCAGGTCTGCGAGTGGCTCCGCGACGATCCGGGGCCGCCGCCGACCACGATACTCGCCGGCTATGTCGTCCTGAACGCGAACGGCAGCGTGGTCAAGACCGGCAGCCGGGAAGAGTGCGACAGCTGGGTGGCGAACGCCCTCGCCACCCACCAGCGCCAAGCCGCATATCGGCCCGACCCATTCACCCGATGATCGGCGTCCGACGTTCTCACCTGCGACTTCGCCCGCACTGGCGGGCGGAGAAGCTAGCCGCGCGCGAGCGGGCCTGTCTTGGGCACGGGCAGTGCGCGGCCTGGCCTGAATAGCGGTCGGCCCGCGCCAATTAGGCATCCCCCTGGCGACGGGAGAGCGCCTGGACCAAGTGCGCGACGTCGGAAGGCGTGCCAGCTGCCACGTTCATCGGCAGTCCGTGACCGACAAAATGTCGGTGTGCAGTGTCGAGAAAATCCTGCACGGCCTGCCAGAACTCCACCCAGTCGGAGTCCGACGCCGCGCCTAGGTTCTCGCCGGCTGACAGCGCTTCTCGATCTAGGTGCGAGATGAATCGGTTACGCGCGTCCCGTATCTTGCCGCGGAAGGCATGGATCTTCGCCGAAGAGGCGTCGAGCTTGGCGAGGACCTCTGGATTCTGGGCGAAATCACCGTTCTCGAGGATGAACAAGATCGTCGCATTGTCTCGCCCCATGGACTGAGGTGGGTCCGTGATCCGGCAGACCTGAAGGATCAGGTGCTCGCGAAGCGCCCAATAGATGTCGCTGAAGAGCGTCGGCGCTGCCGCCGCAAGGGCTTCCTGTTGACGATGGATCTCCTGCAGGTGGCCATAGATCCTGCGCATGAAGTCGCAGTGGTTCGCGAGGCGGAGGATATCCCGTGAGGTGACGGACGCTGTCGTCGTGTTCGGCATCAAAGCCTCTCATCTGTCTCGCTCGCCCCAAGGAGAGGAACGCCTCAAGCACCTCCGATGTCAACGCGCACCTCCGACACGCCGTCATCGCTGCGCTCCCGACCACCATGTCGCGGGCACCCGCTGAGCTTGGACGGCCGCCGGCGAGCAGACCTCGATGCGGCCCTATCTCAGGCTCGACCCGGCACCGCACCCAAAGCTGCGATCCGCCGCACGTTCGATCTCCCTGACTTTCGCGGCAAAGCTCTTGTGAAGCTCTTGGGTCAGTCGGTGATTGCGAAAGACCCCATACCCGCACCCGACCAGGAGCAGCACGCCCAATGGGGTACTCCACCAGAGAAGCGCTCCCAGCCCCAGAAAGCCGGCCGCCAACGTCAAGACGCCCTCCACGTTGTTGTATTTAAATATTGGCTGATAGTCTCTGGGGCGTGACACAGCAACGCAATCTCCGGTGTTGTGGTTTTTTGCAAACACGCAGTACTCTCGGCCGCCACCTTTGCTACTGACCACCGACACGGTCACGATATGCCCGTCCCGCGCGACCAATCTGGCGTTCTGAAGATGATACGCCCTTTCATCTTCTCCAGACTTCAAGAAGAACTCGCGATTTTCGATCGATTTTGAGCGCACAACTGGTGCCCGCACATACCCGCCACCGGCTCCGAGCACCCCACCACCTCCAGAGCTGCTTACAATCGTCTCGGAGTATGTGGCACCGGAATGATACTCGCCCTGAAACGCGCGAAACTCCAATATCTGCCCATTTGGCAAAAGATGATCACCGTTATTCTCCAACGATATCCACGACATCCTTTCCAACTCCCCCACCTTCATTGCGGATCGCTCTCAGTCGCACATCGAACCCAGGCATTCCCCGCACCGAAGTACTTCAGTTAGCACAGGCTATCCATTCCGACATCTAAGAGCAGCCGCATCGCTCGCATCTCAAGCGCTGCTGCCGGCGGAATGTAGACTATAGTCCGTGGTTCTATAGTCCACAATGTCGCCGCATCCACGTATGGATGCGCGGCAGCTGGTCGGTCGTAATCTGTAAGCGCTGTTCTCAGGCCACCTTTGTCGCGTTAGGGACTTGAGCGAAGGTCCA
>CAZEFK010000161.1:0-17340 GCA_964511405.1 uncultured Comamonadaceae bacterium
CCTCGGCCGTGCCACCGACGGGCCTGCCGACCGCGGCGCCGCCCGCCACGCCGGCGGCGATCCCAGCGCCCACGCCAGCGACAGCGGCATCATCCGCACAGGCCGCTGTGACGCCGGTGCCAGCCGCGCCGCCGCCGGCGGCAGTGGCCGTCGTGGCGCCGCCACCGGCTGGCGCCCCGGCGCCGCCGGTCAGCCCCAACCTCATTCCGCCCGGTCCGCCGGTGCTGCGTCCGACCTTCGACGTGGTCAGGGTCAATCCCAAGGGCGACGCCGTGATCGCCGGCCGCGCCTTTCCGAACGCCGAGGTCACGGTCCTCGACGGCGACCGGCCGATCGGCAACACCAAGGCCGATGGCCGCGGCGAATGGGTCCTGCTGCCCAGCGAGCCGCTGCCGGCGGGCGGCCGCGAACTGAGCGTCGTGGCGCGGCTGTCGGGCGAGGAGCCGGTCAAGTCCGACCAGGTGGTGGTGCTGGTGGTGCCCGAGCGCGAGGCCGCCAAGGGGGCACCGCCGGCCGCAACGCCGCCGCTGGCGCTGCTGGTGCCGCGCGAGCCGCCGACTCAGGCGCCGGCGCCGACCACGGTGCTGCAGCCACCGCCGGCGGCCGCCAGCGACGCCCTGGCGTCGCCGCCGGTCGAGCCGCGCCCCGCACCGCCGGCGCGGCCGCTGCCGGCGAGCCCGGTGTCGGTCGACGTGGTGGACTACACGCAGCAGGGCAATGTGTCGTTCGCCGGCACAGCCAAGCCCGGCGATCAGGTGGAGATCTATCTGGACGACCGTCCGATCGGCGCCGCCGCCGCCAACGCCCAGGGCAGCTGGCGGTTCGAACCCGGCGCGCCGGTCGAACCCCGGCTCTACCGCATGCGGGTCGACGAGATCGATGCCGCCGGGCAGGTCACGAGCCGTATCGAACTGCCCTTCGCCCGCGCCGAGGTCGCACCCGACAACATCGAGCCCGGCCGCATCGTGGTGCAGCCAGGCAACAATCTCTGGCGGATCGCGCGCACCACCTATGGCCGCGGCGTCCGTTACACGGTGATCTATCAGGCCAATCGCGACCGGATCCGCGATCCGAACCTCATCTATCCCGGGCAGGTGTTCGCCCTGCCGCCCGCGGCCGACGCGACCGCGACCGTGGTGCGCTAGGCGAGGTGCGCCAGGCGCACGCGACAGCGATGCGCCCAGGCGCACGCGATGCGCTGGCGCACGCGACCGGGATGCGCTAGCTAGGCGCGCGCGGCCGGCCGGGCGTGCTCGGCCAGCAAGGCCAGCCAGGGCTGGGCGGCGACCACGGCGTCGCAGGCGGCGGCGATGACGCTGGTCCGGCTGATCGGCGGCAGCAGCTCCAGCTCCAGCCCATAGTGGATGCGCTGGTGAGCGTCGATCGACAGGCGGCTGCCGTCGCGGGCCCGCTGGCTGTGGGCGATGATCGCCAGGGCTCGGGCCCGCCGCTCGGGCCCTTCGACGGTGAAGGGCAGGGTGCCCACCACCGCGCTGCAGGCCAGGCGGGCCGGTCCGTCGTCCTGGATCACGGTCGCGCTGAACTGGTAGCCGAGGAATGCGAACCGGATCTGGAGCGGATCGGGGCGCGCCTGCAGCGATCCGTCCGGCGACACCGACAGGGCCGGGACGTCGGTCGGGATCGGACGGGAGGCCAGGGAGTGCAGTGTCGACATGCGGATCCGGACGGCAGGAGCAGGATGATGCCAGGGTATCATGAACGGCAGGCGATTGCGCGCGGGCCGGGCCGCGGTCCGGCGCCGCGGGAGCGGCGGTGGTGACGCCGCCGTGGTTGGCGCCGGTCCATCGCCAGGGCTGGCCCTTCGTCACACTGTTCGCGATCGCGACCCTGCTGCTGGCGTTATGGTCCCTGGCCCTGGGCGTGGTCGGGCTGGTCGCGACCGCCTGGTGCGCCTTTTTTTTCCGGGATCCGCGGCGGGTGACGCCGGAGCGGCCGGGCCTGCTGGTCAGTCCGGCCGACGGCGTGGTCACGCTGATCGAGCCGGCGGTGCCGCCGGCCGAGCTTGGCGCCGACCCGCTGCCCCGCCAGCGTATCTCGATCTTCATGAACGTCTTCGACGTCCATGTGAACCGGGCCCCGACCGCCTGCCGGGTGCACCGCACCGCCTATCGACCGGGCCGGTTCTTCAACGCCGCACTGGAGAAGGCGTCGACCGACAATGAGCGGCGGTCCTGGCTGCTGGACCTGCCGGACGGACGATCGCTGATGGTGGTGCAGATCGCCGGGCTGGTCGCCCGCCGGATCGTGCCGTTCGTGGCCGAGGGCGCCGCCCTCGCGGCGGGCCAGCGCCTCGGCATGATCCGTTTCGGCAGCCGCGTCGACGTGTACCTGCCCGACGGTGCCGCGCCGTTGGTCGTCGAGGGCCAGCGTGCCATCGCGGGCGAGACGGTGCTCGCCGATCTGGGCTCCGACGAGCCGCGCCGGACCGGGCGGAGCGCCTGATGGCCCGGGTGCCCCGGCGTCGCCATCGGCGCGGCCCGCCGCGCTTCAACCAGCCGATCCATCGGCTGATCCCCAACATGCTGACCATGCTGGCGCTGTGCGCCGGGCTCACGGCCCTGCGCTATGGGGTCGACGGCCGCTACCAGCTGGCGGTGCTGGCGGTGGTGGTGGCGGCGGTGCTCGACGGCCTGGACGGCCGGATCGCCCGGCTGATCGGGGCCACGTCCCGGTTCGGCGCCGAGCTCGACTCGTTGTCGGACTTCGCCTGCTTCGGCGTGGTGCCGGCGGTCCTGCTCTATCTGTGGTCGATGCACGGGGCGGGCGGCCTGGGCTGGGCGATCGTGCTGCTCTATGCCGTATGCACCGCGCTGCGCCTGGCGCGCTTCAACACGGCCACCCACGATCCCGAGCAGCCCGCCTGGCGGGCGAACTTCTTCACCGGCGTGCCGGCGCCGGCGGGCGCCGGGCTTGCGCTGCTGCCGCTGATCGCGACCTTCGAGCTAGGGGGCGGCTTGGCGCTGCATCCCTGGCTGGTGGGAGCCTGGATCGTTTGCGTCGGCGCGCTGATGGTCAGCCAGGTCCCGACCTTCGCGCTCAAGAAGCTGAAGGTGCCGCATCGGCTGGTCGGGCTGGTGCTGCTGGCGGTCAGCGCCGTGACGGCGGCGCTGATCACCGAGCCCTGGCTGACCCTGCTGACGCTGGCGATCGTCTATCTGGGGTCGATTCCGCTATCGCTGCGGGCCGCCGGGCGGCTGCGCGCGTCAGGCGGCACCCGCCCATCCGAGGTCAATTCCGCCGCGCGCGGCGCTTGAACGCATCAAGCACCGCCCGCGCCCGGGCCTCCTCCTCGGCGGTGAACGGCGCCTCGTTGCCCGGCGGTGGCACCACGATGCCCTCGCGCTCGCGAATCAGGTCGAGCAGGCGGCTGCCGCGGTCAGGCGGCGCGGCCGTCGCGGTGGGCCGCGCGTCACTCTGTCGCTCGGACGGCGGGGGCCCGCCGCGCAGGGCGGCGGTCATGCCGGCGATGGATAGGCCCGCCTTGGCCAAGCCGCGCCGCGCGGCCGCCTCCAGGTCGGGCGTGATGAAGCGCTGGCGCAGGGCCCGGGCGATTGCGCGGGCTTGATCGGGCGGTCGGGGGGTCTTGCGTGCCATCGCGGCCAGCTTAGCGGATCGTCGGCCCCTGTCCAAATCCGGCCCGACAATCCGACCCGTGCCGATGGTGTCCCGGTATTGGCGAGCGCAAGGCTTTCTTAAAGCCTCAATCGCTATTTTTCGATCGCACAAACATAGGATCACGACGATGGATCGGCATCTTATCGGCGGCGGCACACGCTTCGGCGACAGCCTGCAATGTGCCATTCGAATGTTGCTGGTCGAAGAAGGACGCTACCTGTCCGAGGACGACTTGGCGCACGCCCTGAAGACGCGGCTCAACGGCATGGACGAAGTGATCGCGCGCGATGCGGCGGCGATCGCCTGGGCGATCACCTGGCTCCATCCCCTGGCGCTCGGCTTCTTCGTCTTCGGCCTGTGCGCCAAGGCCGAATGGTTCGAGGAGGAGAGCAGCGACCGCTACATCGCCCGGCTCCTGCACATCACGCCCTCGCACCAGGCGCGCGAGGCCCTGGCCCTGTATAGCCGTTACCAGGCGGCCGAACCCGACGGCGGCGATGCCGTCATCCGTGGCTTTGGCATCGAATGTCTCGAAGATTTGGATGAGCGAGTGTTTGGTACTCATTGAGGTGAATTCGATCGGGATCCTGATCGGTAGCATTGCACACAAATTACGACAGCCATTTTTCTTTCACTCTAAGATTCTGTTGCATCGCGAATAGGATCGGTATCGCAACCTTCGTCTCGGTGCCTCGTTTGCAAGGTATCGCTGTGGGCGAGGAGGGCTGATGACTGGTCCGTATCAGGAGCTGCTGATCCATCATATTCCCGATTTGCGCCGGTTTGCTCGTTCGCTGACGCGAGACCGGACGGCGGCCGACGATCTGGTCCAAGAGACGCTCGAACGCGCGATCAAAAAGATCCATCTCTACGAGCCGAGCGGTCCCTTCATCGGCTGGCTGACCACGCTGATGCGCAACCTGTTCGTCGATCGCGTCCGCCGCAATCGCGGCAAGCAGGTGGCGTCCCTGGACCAAGTGCCGCAGCATGAGCCGTACCAGAACGAGAACCAGGTCGACCGCGTGATCCTGCGCGAGCTGCGTGAGGCGATCACGCGGCTGCCGCCGGAGCAGCGCCAGGTTCTGGTCATGATCGCGGTGCAGGGCGTGAGCTACGAAGATGCCGCGGCCCGGGTCGGGGTGCCGCTCGGCAC
Source organism: uncultured Comamonadaceae bacterium (assembly GCA_964511405.1). Taxonomy (GTDB): domain Bacteria; phylum Pseudomonadota; class Alphaproteobacteria; order Elsterales; family Elsteraceae; genus CAZEFK01. The sequence goes on from CAZEFK010000161.1 coordinate 4,790, forward strand.
CATCCGGTCGCGTCTGTTCCGGGCGCGCGCCGCGCTCATGCACGAGCTGGATCCCGAGGTGGTGGCGCGCTCGGGCCGTCGCCTGACCGGCCGCGACCGGTCCGAGGCCGTGCCGGCCTCTTAGCTCGACGCCCCGCCACCCGCTTCGACCGCGACGGTCCGGGGGCTGCTAGTCCAGCTCCCGCGGCCGCGTGCGCGTGGCTGGGTGCCGCCCTACAAGGCCTCGTGGATCAGCCGAGAGACCGCCTTCAGGTTGGCGTCGGGAATGTTGCGCGAAATCGTCAGGCACAGGCAGTCGCCGAACGGATGCAGCTTCTTCTGCGCCGAGACGGGGATGGGAACGCGCTTGTCCCGGCAGATCGCCAGGACCACCGCGGTCAGCGTCTCCGCCTCGAGGCGGATGTCGCGCTTTCGCTGATCGCGGTCGGAGACGAAGTCCAGGGTCACGACCAGCGGCTGGGACTCGAACGAGAAGCTCTTGACGCTGCCCGACGGCAGCGGGTCGCCCAGCTTCTTGAAGTAGAGGGTCACGCCCTCTACCAGCTCGGCGCGGGAGAAGATGATCGAACGGACCTCGGCGGGCATGGCATATGTTCCGGGCGCGACTGGCAACCAATGGACCAAGCGGTGAACGGGGCTGTCAAGCTGGGGGGCGATTGGCGCGCCCGAACCGCGGCGCTGCCGTTGATGCCGCTGCTGCCCGGCATCGCCGACGGCTTGACGGCCAGGACCGGCCTGGTGCTGCAGGCGCCGCCGGGAGCGGGCAAGACCACCTTGGTGCCGCTGGCCTTGCTCGAGGCGCCATGGGCGGCGGGGCGCCGGCTGCTGGTGGTCGAGCCGCGGCGGCTGGCGGCCCGGGCGGCGGCGGCGCGGATGGCGGCGCTGCTGGGCGAAGCCGTGGGCGAGACCGTCGGCTACCGGGTGCGGCTGGACAGCCGCGTCGGTCCGCGCACCCGGATCGAAGTCGTGACCGGCGGCGTGTTCATCCGTCGGATCCAGCACGATCCCGGCTTGGACGGCGTCGCCGCCGTGCTGTTCGACGAGGTGCATGAACGCAGCCTGGACGGCGATCTGGGGCTGGCGCTGTGCTTGGAGGCACGGGCGCTCGGCCGCGACGACCTTAGGCTGGTGGCCATGTCGGCGACGCTCGACGGCGCGCCGCTGGCGCGGCTGATGGGTGGCGCGCCAATGGTGACCGGCGAGGGGCGGGCGTTTCCGGTCGAGGTGCGCCACGCCAACCGCGAGCCGCCAGGGCCGATCGAGCCGGCGGTGGCCGCGATGGTGCGCCGGGCGCTCGCCGACGATCCCGGCGACGTGCTGGTGTTCCTGCCCGGCGCCACCGAAATCCGCCGCACCGAGGCCCTGCTCGACGGCGCCGGCGGCGCGGAGGTGCTGCCGCTCTATGGCGACCTGCCCCAGGCCGCGCAGGACCGGGCCATCCGTCCCGGCGAGCGGCGGCGCGTGATCCTGGCCACCAGCATCGCCGAGACCAGCCTGACCATCGAGGGCGTGCGCGTCGTGGTGGACAGCGGCCTGGCGCGGGCGCCGGCGTTCGATCCCGCCAGCGGCATGGCGCGCCTGGTCACCGGCCCGGTGTCGAGGGCCGCGGCCGAGCAGCGCCGCGGCCGCGCCGGGCGCCTGGCGCCGGGCGTGTGCTACCGGCTGTGGACCGAGGCCGCGCACCGGGCCCTCCCGGCCTTCGCCCCGCCGGAGATCCAGCAGGCCGACCTGGCGCCCCTGGCGCTCGAGCTGGCGTTGTGGGGCATCGACGAACCGGCCGACCTGGCCTGGCTCGACCCGCCACCGCCAGCACCCCTGGCTCAGGCCCGGGCGCTGCTTGCCGACCTCGGCGCCGTCGAGGGCGGCCGGGCCACCGAGCATGGCCGCCGGCTGGCGGCGCTGGGCCTGCATCCGCGGCTCGGCCACATGATCGTCGGCGCCGCCGAGCTTGGTCTGGGCGGCCTGGCCTGCGACATCGCCGCGCTGCTGTCGGAGCGCGATCCGGTGCGCGGCGGCATCCGCAATGCCGATCTGGCCGAGCGGGTCGACATGCTGCGCGAGCGGCGCGGCGGTGCCGACCGCGCCGCGCTGGCGGCGATCCGCGCTGCCGCCCAGCAGCTTCGGCGTCAGGCCGGCATCGGGCCGGACCAGGCGGGCGACGCCAGCGCGACCGGCCTGGTGCTGGCGCTGGCCTATCCCGACCGCGTCGCGCTGCGCCGGCCCGGCGGCGACGCCCGCTACCAGCTGCGCAGCGGCCGCGGCGCCCGCCTGGCCAACGACGATCCGCTGGCCGGCCAGCGGCTGCTCGCGGTCGCCGAACTCGACGGTGACCGCCGCGAGGCCCGGATCTTCCGGGCCGCCGCGCTGGCCGAGGCAGACCTGGAGCTGGCGTTCGGACCGGCGATCCAGTCGGTCGACAGTATCGTCTGGGACGACGCGGAGGCGGCCGTGCTGGCGCGCCGCCAGCGCCGCCTGGGCGCCCTGGTGCTGAAGGACGATCCGTTGCCCGATGCCGACCCGGCGGCGGTCGCGGCGGCCTTCGCCGACGGCTTGCGCCGGCGCGGCCTGGGCGTGCTGCCCTGGACTCCGGCGCTCCAGGCCTGGCGTGCCCGCGTCGCTTTCGCCGCCGCGCTGGAGCCTGGGTGGCCCGACCTGTCCGACGCGGCGCTGGCGGCGGACCTCGGTTGGCTGGCGCCGTGGCTCGCCGGCTGCACGCGCCTGGACCACGCCCGCCGGATCGACTTGGGGGCGGCGCTGGAGGCGCAGCTCGACTGGGCGATGCGCCAGCGGCTCGATGCCATCGCGCCCAGCCATTTCACGGCGCCCACCGGCAGCCGCATCGCCATCGACTATGGCGGGCCGAAGCCGGTGGTCGCGATCCGCCTGCAGGAGCTGTTCGGCCTGCTCCAGACCCCCACGGTCGGCGGCGGCCGCGTGCCGGTGCTGCTGCACCTGCTGTCACCGGCGCACCGGCCGGTCCAGGTGACCGACGACCTGGCCGGTTTCTGGGCCAACAGCTACCGCGCCGTCCGCAGCGAGCTGCGCGGGCAATACCCCAAGCACTATTGGCCGGAGAACCCGGCCGAGGCCGAGCCGACGCGCGGCGTACGGCGGCGGGGGTGAGCAGGTGGCCGACGTTCCGCCCTATCTGCCGCCCCCGCCGTTCTGGCGAACGCGCTACTTCGCCTAGGATGTCATGCGACGCCGGCCCTACCTACAGGATCTGACCCACGGCGATATCAACCGGATTAGGATCGACGCGAGCGCGAAAAGGTGACCCAGCGAACCCGGTACTGGGGTTACGCACCCAGTATCGGGCGTTATATTCGGCTCGTGGTCGAGCCGGATGGGCGGACCGTCATGAACGCGTTTGAAGACATCTGATGCCCAAGATCAGCTATGATCCCGCCAGCGATGCAATGTATATCGAAGTGCGGTCGCTGCCCTCGGTCCGGACAGTGGAAAAAGCTGAGAATGTCATGGTCGATTTCGGTGATGACGGCCAAATTGTCGGATTCGATATCCAAGATGCACGCCATAAGGCGCGCTTGATTGGCGAATTGATGCTTCGGCTGAACGGCCCGATCGAGCTCACGGTGTATGGTGGCGATCAGCCGGGCTTGGATGAACTGCATCTAGACGAGATGCTTGCTGCTCAGCCGTAGAAGCGAGCTCCGCAGTGGCATCGATGTCGACCGTACGCAGCGCGAACCGCGAGGGCTGCGTTCGATCGGTGAGCCGCCGCCCGGGGCACGGCCTTAGCGGCGACGTGCCCATACCCGGCGTGGCGGAATCCCGCTAAGGTCCGCCGCCATGGACGGTGACCTCTCGCAGCTATCCGGCCCGGCGGCGTTCATCCTGCCGGTCCTGAACCTGTTCCGCGACTTCAATGTCGCCGTGACCCTGGCCGGCGCCATCGCCGCCCTCGGCTTGGCAGTGCTGGCGTGGTTCGCGCTGGTGGTGATGCTGCCGGCGATCTGGCAGATCGAGCGGCTGACCCAGCGGGTGCGCGCGACCAATGGCGCGACCGCCTTCTCGGCCAACTTCACCGACATCGACCGGGCGTTCGGGTCGTCGTCGCTGCTGCGCCACGGTTGGGCCAAGCTGCGCCAGACCCTGATCCTGCCGAGCCAAGGCGCCACCGACCCGGTCCGCCACAGCGCGCCGCCGGGCCAGTTCCTGAACGTGGGCGCGGTCGAGGCGGCCGGCCTCAACCTGCGCTTCTACCAGGCGGTCCCCAACTACTTCGTCGGCCTGGGCCTGATCTTCACCTTCCTGGGGCTGGTCGCCGCGCTGTTCTTCGCCAGCCAGGGCGTGGGTGCGGCCGACGTCAAGGTCGCCCAGCGCTCGCTGGGTTACCTGCTGCAGGCCTCGACCTTCAAGTTCCTGACTTCGATCGCGGGCCTCGGCGCGTCGCTGCTGCTGTCGGTGGTCTACCGGGTCCTGGTGCTGCGGCTGACCCGCGGCATCGACCGGCTGGTGCGCGCGCTCGACCAGCGTCTGGTGCAAGTCGACGCGATCGGCATCGGCCTGGCCCAGACCAACGAGCTCCGGCGCCAGAACAAGCTGCTGGAAGGGCTGGGCGCGGATATCGCGGCCAAGCTCGAGTCGGTCCTGCCGGGCCTGATCGCCGAGGCGGTCGGTCCCTTGGCCCAGGCCGGCGACCCCAACGCCCTGCGCGGGGTCATGGAGGACATGCAGGCCGGCCTGCGCAGCGCCGGCGCTCGCGAGACCACGGCGCTGGCCGAGATCCTGGTCGAGCTGCGGACCTCGCTGCGCGGCTTCGGCCAGACCCTGGCCCAGACCGGCACCGACTTCAACCAACGCATCGACGGCGCCGCGGCGTCGTTGCAAGGCCAGGTCTCCGACAGCTCGCGCCTGCTGGCCGAGACCCTGTCGGCGGTCGACCAGACCGCGATCCGGCTGCGCACCGCGGCCGAGCCCGTGGCCCGCATCGCCGACAAGTTCCAGATCGCCGCCGGCGAGATCTCGGGCGCCGCCGATCGCATGGCCAAGCTGCAGGGCGAGATGAGCAGCACCCTGCGCACCATGGCCGAGTCGGCCAGCACCCTCAAGGCGTTCTGGACCGAGTACCGGACCCGCTTCGAGGAGGTCGACCGCGGCCTGGCCGGCGCCTTCACCGCCTTTGCCGAGGGCTCCGAGACCCATCGCAAGGCCATGGAGAGCTTCGTCAAGGACATGGATGCCGAGCTGGCCAGGGCGCTGACGGCGCTGGGCAGCGGCATCGACGAGCTGACCACCACGGTCGAGGACTTGAAGACGTCGGTGCGGGACATCGCCGGCGGCCCGGCGCGCGGAGCGGTGCGCCAGCCGGCGCCGACGCCGTAAGGGGGCAGGGATGCACGCGGTCGAGACCGACACCGGCGCGCTGGCCGACGACGAAGTCAGTTACTACGTCTCCATGACCGACCTGATGGTCGGCATGGTCTTCCTGTTCGTCATCATGCTGATGACCTTCGCGCTCAACCTGCGCGACGCCGAGCAGTCGAACAAGCAGACCGTGCAGACCGTGGCCGGCATCGAGGCGACCCGCACCCGGCTGCTCGACGACGTCAGCCAGTACCTGGCGCAGCATGGCGTCGCCGTCGATGTGGTGTGGGAGCACGGGATCCTGCGCCTGCCCGAGGACATCCTGTTCGCTTCGGGCAGCCCCGACCTGTCGCCGCAGGGGCAGGCCAACATCGACACCCTGGCCCACGCCCTGGCCCTGGTGCTTCCCTGCTACTCGGCGGTCCCCCCCGGCGCGCCGCCGCCCACCTGCGGCCGGACGCTGGGCGGGCGCCTGGAAGCGGTCCTGATCGAGGGCCACAGCGATTCCGATCCGGTGCAGCCCAGCATGTGGTACCGCAGCAACATGGGCTTGTCGGCCTTCCGCGCCATCAACACGCTCGAGCGGCTGAACGGCGCCGAGTCGCTGCTGGCGCGGCTGACCAACGATGCCGGCGAGCCCCTGTTCGGGGTCGGCGGTTACGGCGACACCCGGCCGCGCGTGCCCGAGCGGAGCGATCAGGACAAGCAGCTCAACCGGCGCATCGACCTGCGCTTCCTGATGGCGACGCCGCGGCCGGCCGACCTCGGCACCATCGATCGCGGCGTCGCCGTGCCGGCGCGCTAACCCTCGTAGAAGGCGCACTCGGTGTTCCTCAAGCGCGCCGCCGCCAAGCGCCCGGCACCGCCGACGCCGCGTCCTCCCGGCCGCGTCGCGGCCGTCGCCAAGCAGTTCGACGGCCGCTATCCGCCGCCACCGGGCCGGCCCACGGCCGAGGCCGCGGCGGCGCTCGCCCGGGTCTTCGCGAACAACCGGGACTGGCAGTCGCTGCCGCCGTCGGTGTGGCGCGACGCGTGCTGGCTGATGTGGGTCGGGCCGGTGCCGCTCGCCGGATACGAGCCCTTCGTCACCGCCTATCTCGGCTGGTTGAAGGGCGAGGGGCGGCGGCCGGCCTGGGTGCGCGCGGTGCATGCCTACCTGACCGAATTCCAGCCCAGCCGGCCGGGGATCGCCGAGCTGGGCCGGCTGCTGGCGGCCGAGCCCGAGCGCACGGGGCTCGCCTGGTCGCGCCGCCATGCCCGCTACCGCCTCTTCGATCCCCTGGACGGGCCGCTGCGGGTGGCGCGCGCCGTGCTGACCGCGCGCACGCCGGTGCCGGCGGCCCTGGCCCAGTGCGGCCTGGACGGCGCCCTGGCGACCGGCGGCTTCGCGGCCGCGGCGTTCGAGCGCGCCCTGGGCGTCCTGGATGGCGAGGACGCCGCCCTGATCGCCAAGCTGCTGGACCGGCTGGAGCCCTGGGGCGTGCGCGACGGCCGGCTGGTCTATCCCGACAGCCGGCGCGCGCTGGTCGAGAGCCTGGTTGCGCCGTGGCTGGAGAAGGCGCCGCCGGTCGAGCTGCGCCAGCGCATCGCCGAGCTGATCGACCGCGCCATCGGCGATCCCCGCCGGACGCCCGAGCGCTTCGCCGACATCCGCGAGCCGGTGGTCAAGCTCCTGGCGACCTGGATGATGCTGGCGGCGATCGAGCGCTACCTGCCGCTGGTCGAAGCCCTGGGCTTCGAGAACGACTGGGCGTTCCGGCGCTCGTTCTGGCTCGCCTACCTGAAGGCGGGTGCCGTCCTCGACGCCGACGTGCTGGAGCCGCAGCGCGGCCGGCCGCCGGCGTCCGGACGCTACGACGCCGGCACCGGCAGCCAGATCGTCCTGCTGCTGCGCATGCCCGGCCTGGTGGTCTCGGACTGGAGCCACAACGGCCGCTGCTACTGGTGGAAGGAGGGCAGCCCGCACGCGCCGAAATTCCATCGCGCCGGCCACACCCGCGAGAGCCTGACCGCCGGCGCCGAGGGCGGTGGCATCACCCATGCCCGCGCCGAGGGTGGCGTCTGGCAGCGCCGGGTGGCCGAGGCGATCCGCCAGGCCGGCGGCCCCGACCTGGGGCCGCGCCAATACATGCCGCCCGGCTGGAGCCCATGAGCCCGGATCCATCCTTCCGCGCCGCGACGGTGCCGCTGGCGCGCGCCTGGTCGACCTGGGCCGCCGACCGGCCGGCGGAGATGCTGTTCCTGCCGTTGGGCTTGCGCCTGACCCCGCTCGCCTATTCGGCGCGCGCCGACAAGGCCACGCTGTTTCCGCCGGGGTCGGCCGTCCGCTACGGCCGCCATGCGCCTGACGCCAGCCTGGTCGAGCTGGACCTCGCTCACGCCGGCACGGCGCTGGCGTGGCGCTACGTGAAACCCGACCCGTTCGCCGTGGTCGGCGACTGGACCGCCGTGGCGACCGGGGAATGGGGCCTGCGCTTCTGGGTGTGCCTGTGCCTGTCCGCGGACGACGGCGCGGTCTGGAGCTATGACGAGGGCAGGGGCGTCGCCTGGGCCGCGTTCGGGCCTCGGGTCGCCGCCGTCGCGGCGGCGCCGGCGCCGCTGCTGGTGACCGGGCACGAGACCGTCGCGGCCGTTGCCGAGGAACTCGAGGACCGCGGCTATTTCTACCTGGGTTCGCGGGCGGATCGGGGGCGGGTGCTGGCCCTGCGCTTCAATCTGGAGGAGGCGCCGGCGGCGCGCTTTGCGGCGGCGCTCGCCGACGATCGCGACGTGGCCATCGAGCGGGCGCTGGCCTTGGCGGCGGCGGCCCCGGTTGCGCCGCCCCTCGCCATGCAGACCGGTGCCGATGCCGGCGCCCTGGACGCCGTGCGTGATGTGGTCGGCTGGAACACCGTCTGGGATCCGGTCAACCGCCGCGCCTATACCGGCTGCAGCCGCAACTGGGACCGCAAGAAGTTCGGCGGCTTCGGCGTCTGGCTGAACGACGTCGTGGTGCACGCCTTGCTCGCGGCCCCGTTCGACGCCGACCAGGCGCGCGACAACCTGATGGCCGTGGTGGCCGGCGCCACGCCCGACGGCAACCTGCCCTGCCTCCTGACCGGCAACGACGCCTGGCTCGACCGCAGCCAGTCGCCGATCGCGGCGTTCGTGACCTGGCTGGTCCATCAGCGCACCGGCAGCCGGCCGCTGCTGGAGCTGGCCTACGAGCCGCTCCGGCGCAACCACGACTGGTGGTGGCGCCGGCGCGACGGCAACGGCAACCGGATCCTGGAGTTCGGCACCTCGCCGGTCGGGCGCGGCCTCTACCGCGGCACCAAGCTGGGCGCCAAGGACGAGTCGTTCATGGACAACTCGCCGATCCATGACGAGGCGCAGCTCGTGCCCGAGGCCGGCACGCTGGACTGCGAGGATGTCGGCCTCAACTGCTTGGTCGCGCTCGATGCCGAGATGCTGGCGCGGATCGCGGCGGCGCTGGGCGACCGGGCCGGGGCCGACCGCTTCGAGGCGATCGCGGCCGAGCATCGCGCGCGCATCCGCAGCCATTTCTGGGACGAGTCGCGCGGGATCTTTGCCAACCGCCTGTGGTCGGGCGACTTCGTGCGCAGCGTGGCGCCGACCAGCTTCTATCCGCTGCTGGCCGGGGCGGCGGCCCCGGATCAGACCGCACGGCTTCTCGCGCATCTGCGCGATCCCGGCGGCTTCGGCGGCGGCTGGATCCTGCCCTCGACCCGCCGCGACGATCCGGCCTATGGCGACAACGTCTATTGGCGCGGGCGGGTGTGGCCGCCGCTCAACTGGCTGGTCTGGCACGGCCTGCGCCGGGCCGGCCTGGACGGCGAGGCGACCGCCTTGGCCGACGCCGGCTGGCGGATGTTCCGCGCCAACTGGGAGTCCGGCCGAGTCTGCGGCGAGAACTTCAACGCCGAGACCGGCGAAGCGCTGGACCAGGCCGACACCGACGGCTTCTATAGCTGGGGCGCGCTGCTGCCGGCGCTGGCCGCGGCCGAGATCATGGACGTCAACCCGTGGGGCGGCTGGGAGCTGACCAATGCCGGCGGCGACGTGGTCCTCGGCCCGCTGACGGCGCCGATCGGGCGCATCACCGTCGTCCGCCGGGGCGGGGTCATGGCGCTGGAGCAAGACGGGCGCACCATCCTGTCCACCGACGTGCCCGGCCGGCTTCGGCATCTGGCGATCGAGCCGGCGCGGATCGCCGTCCGCCTGCCGGCTGATTTGCCCGCCGGCCATCTGGTCCGGCTGCCCGCCGTCGCGCCCGCGACCGTGCTGCTGGCGCGGCAGGGTGCCCAGGCTGCCGATTGGACGGCGGACGGGGACGGCATCGCCATCCGCTGCGCCGTCACCGGCACCGACGGAGCCCTGCTGACCATCCTGCTCGACGCCGCATGCCGCTCCCCAACCGGGTGACGCCCTGGGGCAGTTTCGAGGCGGTGGCGGCGCGCGGCCGCCTGATGGGCAATCGCGGCATCCTGCATGACGCGGACCGGCGGCTGGGACGGGCGCGTTGGCAGCACCGCTGCTGGATCGCCTGTCGGCTGGACTGGCGCGGCAACCGGCGGCCGCCGATGCCGCCCGGGCGGTACACCAGCCTGTTCTTCTTCGACGACGGCGCGGCCCTGGCGGCCGGCCACCGGCCCTGCGCGCTGTGCCGACGCGCCGACTACAACCGGTTCCGGGCAGCGTGGGCGGCGGTCCATGGCGCGGCCGATGCCGCCGCGATCGATCGCCGGCTCCATGGCGAGCGCATTCGCCCGCCGCTCACATCCGCGACCGCCGATCTCCCGCCCGGCACCTTCGTCGGCGGCCCCGACGGCTGCTGGCGGATCGGCCGCACTGGCGCCCGGCGCTGGTCCTGGACCGGCTACGGTCCGCCCGAGCCGCTGGCGGCGGCGCTGCCCGTGCTGACGCCGCCGAGCGCCGTCGCCCTGTTGCGGGCGGGCTACCAGCCGGGCTTGGACAATGCCGATGAAGACCAAGCATAAACGAATATACAAATTGATGGTTTTGGCGTAAGTCTAATGTGACGTGGTCCGGGCAGGAGACCAGGCGATGAGCGACGATTTCGACGACGACGACGACGACAGTGTCACCGAGGTGACGGAGGAGAGTTGGTTCGGCCGCATGGCCGGCTCGTTCGTCGCGGTCCTGGTCGGCATTGTGCTGTTCCTGGTCAGCATCGGGCTCCTCTACTGGAACGAGGGCCGGGCGGTCGCCGAGATCACGTCGCTGAACGCCGGCGCCCGCACGGTGGCGTCGGTGCCTGCCGACACGGTCGATCGCGCCAACGAGGGCCGGCTCGTCCATGTGACCGCCACGGCGGCGGTCGACGGCGGGGTGACCGACCCCGTGTTCCATGCCGGCAAGGCGGACGCCATGCGTCTGCGCCGTCATGTCGAGATGTACCAGTGGCACGAGCATGAGGAGACCAAGACCGAGAAGCGGGTGGGCGGCGGCGAGACCAAGGTCACGACCTACAACTACGCCCGGGACTGGTCCGAAACCCCGATCGACTCGGGACGGTTCAAGCGTCCCAACGGTCACGCCAACCCGCCGATGCCGGTGCGCAGCGCCGAGTTCGAGGCCAAGGCCGTGCATCTGGGCGGCTTCACCCTGGACGAGAGCGTCGTCAAGAAGATGTCGGGCTTCAAGGCGTTCGCGCCGCCGGCCGCGGTCACCGGCGGCGACCTGATGCCGCCCTTCACGCGCGTGGGCGACCAGCTCTATCGCGGCGCCGCGCCCGAGTCGCCGGCGGTCGGCGACATGCGGGTGTCGTTCGAGGTGATCGACGCCCAGCCGGTCAGCGTCGTTGCGGCTCAGGTCGGCGCCGTGCTCGCCCCCTATCGCGGCCCGGACGGCCGCACCATCGAGCTGGTCGACCTCGGCACCCGCACCGCCGGCGACATGTTCCACGAGGCCAAGTCCGAGTCGCGCATGATCACCTGGATCCTGCGCGGCGTCGGGTTCCTGCTGATGTGGATCGGCCTGGCCCTGCTGTCGGCGCCCTTGTCCTGGCTGGCCAGCCTGCTGCCGTTCCTGGAAGGCGTGGTCGACGCCGTCGCGGCGGTGGCCGCGCTGATCGTCGCGATTCCGCTGACCCTGACCGTCATCGCCATCGCGTGGATCGCGCATCGCCCGGTCATCGGCATCGGCCTGCTGGTGGCGGGGGTGGTGCTGGCCGCCGGTCTGCGCTGGGTGGCGCCGCGCCGCCGCCGCATGGCGCCCGCCTAGCGGCGGCTCCGGTCGTCGGCCCCGCCGGCCTGCATCGGACCATGCGCCCAGCGGGCCTTGACGCGGGCTCGCCGGCTGGGCGCTGCTGATGGCCGGAGGGCCAGGCATGACCAACGGGACGTCCGACCTCAGGGCCAAGATCCGCGCGGGTGGCCACGCCGGCAGCATCTGGCTGTCGCTGGGCTCGGTGGCCGTGGCCGAGCTCGCGGCCGATGCCGGGCCCGACGCGGTCATGTTCGACCTGCAGCACGGGCTGTGGGAACGCCAGGCGCTGGAGGCGGCGATCGGGATCGTGCGCGCCCGCACGGTGCCGCTGGTCCGCACCGCCGACGCCAGCCCGATCGCGATCAGCACGGCTCTCGATGCCGGCGCGCTCGGCGTCGTCGTGCCGCTGGTCGAGACCGCCGAACAGGCCGCGGCCGTGGTCTCGGCCAGCCGCTATCCGCCCCAGGGGGCCCGCTCCGGCGGCGGCATCAGGCCGCTCATGGACTTCAAGGGCTATGCCGCCGGCGCGAACGACCGGGTGCTGGTCGCGGTCATGATCGAGACCGCCCGCGGTGTCGCCAATGCGGCGGCGATCGCCGCCACGCCGGGGCTCGACCTGGTGTTCATCGGCACCGGCGACCTGGCGATGTCGATCGGCACCTTCCCGGAGTTCGGCCCGCGCCACGAAGCGACGGTGCTGGCGATTCAGGCCGCCTGCCGCGCCGCCGGCACGCCCTGCGGCTGCTTCACGCCCTATGCCACCTTCGCCGCCGATCGCCGGCGCCAGGGCTTCCAGCTGACCGTCCTGGCCGACGACATCACGCTCAACCATGTGGGCTTTCGCGGCGCCGTCGCACGCGCCCGCACCGCGCCGGCGACGCCGGTTGCCGGCGCCACCGTCCTGGTCACCGGCGCCAACCGCGGCATCGGGCGAGCGCTGGTTGCGGCCCTGCTGGCGGCCGGCGCGGCCCGCATCCATTGCGCCGCCC
>CAZEFK010000162.1:0-16987 GCA_964511405.1 uncultured Comamonadaceae bacterium
CAGCAGGCCGCGGGGGGCCAGCCGCACCGCCAGCGTGACCAGCCGATTGGCGACGCCGGGGACGTGGACCGCCTGCCGGCCCAGCCGATCCAGGGCCTCGCACGCCACGCGCTCCGGCGCCATCCGGCCGTTGCCGGGGTCCAGCCCGGCGCGGCGGAAAAAGCCGGTGTCGGTGGTGCCCGGGCACAGCGCCAGGACATCGACCGGCCGGCCGCGCAGCTCGACGGCCAGTGCCTCGGCATAGGCGAGGTCGAAGGCCTTGCTGGCGGCGTAGGTGGCGAAGCCCGGGCAGGGCAGGAACGAGACCACGCTGCCGACGATGACCACCCCGGCGCGCCGGCCCTGGGCATCGGCGCGGCGCATCAGCCCGGGCAGCAGCGCCCGGGTCAGCGCCACCGGCGCCAGGACGTTGACCAGCACCATGCCCGCCTCGTCCTCGGGCGGATTCTCCAGGACCGGGCCGCAGCGGCCGAAGCCGGCATTGTTGACCAGCAGTTCGATGCCGAAGGCGTCGGCCCGCTCGATCACGCGGCGGCGGCCATCGCCGTCGGCCAGGTCGGCGGTGATCACCTCGACCCGGCGGCCGGGCCGCTGCAGCGGCGCTGCCACGGTGGCCAGGCGCGGGGCATCGCGGCCATGCAGCAAGAGGTCGGTGGTCGCCGGCAGGGCGGCCGCGAACGCGGCGCCGATGCCGCTGGACGCGCCGGTGACAAGCGCCGCGGAGTAGCTGAGCATCACCTCTATAGCCTGGGCACTGGCCCGGCGGAGTCAACTACAAGGGTCGATCATGGCGCCGCGATTGCGAACCGAGCTCCGAGTGCAGGCCCGGATCCGCCAGTGCGCCACCGCCGGCGTCACGGCCGTGCTGGTCCGCCGCGGCGACCCCGATGCCGGCGCGGTGCTGCTGAAGGTCAACGGCTTCCAGGCCGGCTGCCGGGTCTATGCCCGGGTCACCACCGGCCTGGGCGAGCCGGGCTGGGCCGCCGGCACCGGCGCCGACCCGGTGCCCGAGCCGGATGCCGACGCCTATATCAGCCGCCAGGTTAGCCGCGATCCCGACCTGTGGGTGGTCGAAATCGAGGATCCCCACGGTCGGTTCGTCCTGGACGAGCCGTTAGTGTAAGATGGCACCCATGAGCACCCCATCCCCGCGCATGCCGCCCTCGGACGGCGAGGCCATCGAGATTCTGCGCCGATTGGAACCGGCCATCGGCCGCCTGCACGCGGACGTGGCCGATCTGCGCAAGGATGTGGCCGATCTGCGCAAGGACGCGGTCGATCTGCGCAAGGATGTGGTCAAGCTCGGTCAGGATCTCGCCGAGATGAAAGGTCGGATGGTCGGCATCGATGCCCAATTGCGCCTGCTGCCGACGGTCTGGACGCTGGCCGGCCTGATCATCGCGATCTTCGGCTTCGCGTTCGCGCTGCTGCGGTTCGGCGTGCCGCGCAGCTGACCGGCGTTTACAAGCCGGGGCCGCGCGCCGCATATGTGCCGGCGCGCGCGTCCAGCCAGGGATCCAGCCGATGCCCCGTTCCTATGCCACACTCGACGACATCGATCCGGCCGGCAAACGGGTGCTGGTCCGCGTCGACCTCAACGTACCCATGAAGGACGGCCGGGTGACCGACGCCACGCGCATCGAGCGCGCCGCCGCCACCCTCAAGGAGCTGGCGGACCGCGGCGGCCGCGTGGTGGTGCTGAGCCATTTCGGCCGGCCCAAGGGGCCATCGCCGGAGCTGTCGCTGCAGCAGCTGGTGGCGCCCTTGTCGGCGGCGCTGGGCGGCCGGCCGGTCGCCTTCGCGCCCGACTGCATCGGGGCGCCCGCCCGGGCGCTGGTCGGCGGCTTGGCGAACGGCGCGGTCGGGCTGTTGGAGAACCTGCGCTTCCACAAGGGCGAGGAGGCCAACGAGCCGGCGTTCGTGGCGGCCCTGGCCGAGCTCGGCGACCTGTATGTCAACGACGCCTTCTCGGCCGCGCACCGGGCCCATGCGTCGACCGCCGGCCTGGCCGAGCGCCTGCCCGCCGCCGCCGGGCGCCTGATGGAGGCCGAGCTGGATGCGCTCGGCCGGGCCCTGGAGCATCCCCAGCGCCCGGTCGCCGCCATCGTCGGCGGCGCCAAGGTCTCGACCAAGCTCGACCTGCTGGGCAACCTGATCGCTAGAGTCGACCGGCTGATCATCGGCGGCGGCATGGCCAACACCTTCCTTCTGGCCCAGGGCCGCGAGGTTGGCCGCTCGCTGGCCGAGCCCGACCTGGTGGCGCGCGCCCGCGAGATCCTGGCCGCGGCCGCCGGGCGCGGCTGCCAGATCCTGCTGCCCGACGACGCCGTGGTCGCGGCCGCCTTCGCCGAGGGCGCGCCGCACCGCACCGTGGCGATCGACGCCGTCCCGGCCGACCAGATGATCCTGGATGTCGGCCCGGGGTCGGTGGCGGCCTTCTCCGAAGCGCTGCGCGGTGCCCGCACCCTGGTCTGGAACGGCCCGGTCGGCGCCTTCGAGACCCGGCCCTTCGACCAGGGGACGCTCGCTCTGGCCCGCACCGCCGAGGCGCTGACGCGGCAGGGCGCCCTGGTCAGCGTCGCCGGCGGCGGCGACACCGTCGCGGCCCTGGCGGCCGCGGGCGTGACCGATGCCTTCAGCTATGTGTCGACGGCCGGCGGCGCGTTCCTGGAATGGCTGGAAGGCCGCGACCTGCCGGGGGTCGCGGCACTCAAGGCGGCCAAGGCGCGGGGATAGTCTTCGCCGCTCGGGACAGCGCTTTACGCCCGGGCGGTCAGCTCGCCCTGTTCACGCCGGTAGAGCGTGACGAAGTCGATCGGCTGCAGCATCAGGGGCGGGAAGCCGCCCTCGCGGGTGCCGTCGGCGATCACCGACCGGGCGAACGGGAACAGCAGGCGCGGGCCCTCGATCATCAGCACCGGCTTCACATGCTCGTCGGGGATGCCGTTGATCGTGAACACGCCGCCATAGGCGACCTCGATCACGAACGCGGTCTGCTCGCCCTGCTTGGCCGTGGCGGTGATGCTGAGCACGACCTCGTAGACATTCGGCGCCAGGTTGTTGCCGCCGACCGAGACCGACACCTCGACCTGGGGCGGGCCGTCCTGGGCCGCCAGCAGGCTCTGCGGCGCGTTCGGGTTCTCGAACGACAGGTCCTTCAGGTACTGGGCGTTGACGATCAGCGGCGGCGCGCCGTCCGCCTCGGTGCGGTCGGGCTGTGCCCCGTTCGAGCTGTCGGCCATGGAATTCTCCTAGGGGCGAATGGGCGCCCGCGGTACCACGATCAAGTCGGATGCACAACCGTCGCCGCCGGTTCGGGCGCTACGGTGAAGCGCACCGCCGTGCCGTTGCCGACGGTCAGGCCGGTCAGGGCTCGGATGAAGCCCCAATGGCTGACCACGCCCAGCCCCGGCCGGTGGGCCAGACGGTCGGTGGCGGCGCGGAACCGCGCGCAGCGCTGGGCGAGCGCTGTTTCGGACTCCTCAAGGGTGGGCCACCACGGGTCGGCCAGATGGTCGAAGCGCCAGTCCGGCCAGCGCCCGGCGAGCTCGCCCGGCGGGCTGCCGACATCGCAGGCGTAGGCCGCGCGCTCGCCCACCACCGGATCGATCTCGACCGGCACCCCCAGGATGCGGGCGACGATCTCGGCGGTCTCCAGGGCGCGCCGGTAGGGGCTGGTCACCAGCGCGGTCAGGCCGGCGCCGCGTAGGGCCTCGCCGGCCTCGGCGGCCTGGCGCCGGCCCTCGTCGGTGAGCGCCGGGTCGCGGATACCGGGATCCTGGCGGGTCCGGCTGAAGACGACGTTGAATTCGGACTGGCCGTGGCGGATCAGGATCATGTCGGCGGCGGTGGCTTGCGGCGGGAGCGGGTCGGCTTGCCCAGGCGCGGCACGGGGGCGTCGGCGGTGGGCTCGAGCTTCGGCATGTCGATGGTCGGCGGTTCTGGCCGCGGCTCGGGCCGTGGCGGCGGCTTCGGCGGCGGCGCCTCGACCCGGGGCGGCGGAGCGGGTTCGGCCCGGCCCGGCGCCGGCCTCGACGGCGCCCGGGGCGCCGGCGGCTCGGGCACGTCGCTGAACTCGGCGTCGATGACCACGGCGGGCTTGGGCGGCGGATAAGGCGACTTGGCGACCCGGCGCCACATCTGGATGCCGATGGCATGGCGCAGCGGGCGCAGCAGCAGGATCAGCAGCGCCAACAGGTCGGTCAGGATCCCCGGAATGATGAACAGGACGCCCGCCATCAGCACGCAGGCGGCATCGAACACCGCCTCTTCCGGCGACTCGCGCCGCACCAGCGCCAGCCGCACCTGCGCCAGCATGGCATTGCCCAGAAGACGGATGAGCACGGCGCCGAGCACCGCGGACATCACCACGAACAGCAGCGTGACG
Source organism: uncultured Comamonadaceae bacterium (assembly GCA_964511405.1). Lineage (GTDB taxonomy): Bacteria > Pseudomonadota > Alphaproteobacteria > Elsterales > Elsteraceae > CAZEFK01. The sequence continues at coordinate 4,388 of CAZEFK010000162.1, forward strand.
GCCACCCCGAACTGCCAGGCCATCACCCCGAACAAGGCGATTTCGATGAAGGGGAGCGCCGAGGCGCTTGCGCGGAGAACTGGGCCCATGCTTGCTCTTTTGCCGACGGAGGCCTATGTACACCATCAGGCGGTGGCCGCGGAACCGCGGTGCTGCGGCCGGGAATGCGCCGGGATGACCCATGGGGTCCTGTGGCCGGCCACCGTTCGAGCCACGAAAATGGTAGGCAGATGGGCGACGGCTTCGTAATCGACATCGTCCTGTTCGCGATGGTCGCGGGATTCCTGTTCTTCCGCCTGCGCAGTGTGCTCGGCAAGCGGACGGGGACGGAGCGCCCGCGGCCCCATCCGTTCGAGCGGCCGGTCGAGGCCCGCCCGGACAATGTCGTACCGATGCCCGGCCTCGCCGACCGCAGCCGCGCCGCCGCCGACGGCGGGCCGGTGCCGGTGGCCGTCGGCCTGGCCGCGATCCAGGCGGCCGACCCGAGCTTCGACGAAGCGGCGTTCCTGAGCGGCGCCCGGGCCGCCTTCCGCATGATCCTGGAAGCCTTCGCCCAGGGCGCGCTCGAACCGCTGCGCCCGCTGCTGGCGCCGGACATCTACCAGCGCTTCGCGCAGGCCGCGGCCGACCGTCGCGCCGCCGGCCAGACGCTGGAGTTCACGCTGTCGGCGATCGAGGCGGCGGATCTGTTCGAGGCACGCCTCGATGGCCGCCGCGCCCATCTCGGCGTGCGCTTCACGTCGCAGCAGGTGCATGTGCTGCGCGGCGCCGACGGCCAGGTGGTCGACGGCGATCCCAGCCGCACCGACGAACTCGTCGACCTGTGGGTGTTCGAGCGCGATCTCGCGTCGCGCGATCCCAACTGGACCCTGGTCGCCACGCGCGAGCACGACTGACCGGGCGATCGGCGGCGCGGCACCGTGAGACCCGCGTTCCTTCGCACCGCCACCCCGTGCTTGGCCGCCCTGTGCCTGGCGCTCGCCGCGTGCACCACTGGCGCGCCCGTCGGCCCCGAGCGCGCCGTGTTCGAACCCGCCCGCTTCGCGGACCTGGCCGGCTGGCGCGACGATGATGTCGCCGCGGCCCTGCCGGACTTGCAGCGGAGCTGTGCGGTGCTGGGCCGGATCCCCGACGCCCAGGCGATCGGCCCGAACGGTATCGGTGGCACCGGTGCCGATTGGCGCGCGCCTTGTGCCGACCTGGCCTCGGCCACGCCGGACACCGTCCGGCCGGTGCTCGAAAGCCGCTTCCAGCCGGTCCGGGTCGGCGGCCGTGAGGGCAGCCAAGGCCTGTTCACCGGCTATTACGAGCCGGAGCTGCGCGGCTCGCCGACCCGCGGTGGGTCCTTCCAGGTGCCGCTCTACGGCCCGCCCGACGACCTGGTGGTGGCCGACCTGGGCGAGTTCCGCGCCGAGTGGCGGGGCCAGCGACTGGCCGGCCGCGTGGTCGATGGCCGTCTCCGGCCCTATCCCAGCCGTGCCGAGATCGAGGGCGGGGCGCTGGGCGCCCACGCCCGCCCGCTGGCCTGGGTCGACGATGCCGATGATGCCTTCTTCCTGTCGGTCCAGGGCTCGGGCCGGGTGGTCCTGCCCGACGGCCGGGTCATGCGGCTGGGCTACGCGGCCCAGAACGGCCGCCCCTACCTGGCGCTGGGCCGGGCGCTGATCGAGACGGGCGCGCTGCGGCCCGAGGCGGTCACCATGCCGGCGATCCGGGCCTGGCTCGCTCAGCATCCCGACCAGGCCCCCGAGCTGCGCGACCGCAACCAGTCCTATGTCTTCTTCCGGGTGCTCGACGGCGACGGGCCGGTCGGGGCGCTGGGCACCGTGCTGACGCCCGGCCGCAGCCTGGCGGTCGACCCGGCATTCCTGCCGCTGGGCGCGCCGGTCTGGCTGGACGTCGAGCTGCCCGGCGAGCCGAAGGTGGCGCCCGACGGCCATCTGCGGCGGCTGATGGTCGCCGACGACGTCGGCGGCGCCATCCGCGGCCCGGTCCGAGGCGACCTGTTCTGGGGCAACGGTCCGGACGCAGCGCGGCTGGCCGGCACCATGAAGCAGCGCGGCGGCTATTGGCTGCTGCTGCCGAGGACCGTGGCGGAGCGGCGCCCGACCAGCTAACTATTGCCGGCCATCGGGAGAGCCTCGCCGCCATGCCGCGCCGTGTCGCGCTGTTCGTCACCTGCCTCGTCGACCTGTACCGGCCCAGCGTCGGCTTCGCCGCGGTGAAGCTGCTGGAGGACGCCGGCTGCACGGTCGCGGTGCCGCGGCTGCAGACCTGCTGCGGCCAGCCCGCCTTCAACAGCGGCGACCGGGCTACGGCCAAGGCGATCGCAGCGGACGTCATCGCCGCGTTCGACGGCTACGACCATGTGGTGGTGCCCTCGGGCTCCTGCGGCGGCATGATCCACGAGCACTATCCGGCACTGTTCGCCGACGACCCGGCCATGGCGCCGCGCGCCCGGGCGCTGGCGGTGCGCACGCACGAGCTGGTGTCGTTCCTGGTCGACGTGCTGGGCGTGACCCAAGTGCAGGCCGACTGGACCGCGACCGCCACCTATCACGACAGCTGCTCGGGCCTGCGCGAGCTCGGCATCAAGGCGCAGCCGCGCCAGCTCCTGGCCAGCGTGCGCGGCCTGACATTGGCCGAGCTGCCGCAGGCCGAGGTGTGCTGCGGCTTCGGCGGCACCTTCTGCATCAAGTACCCGGAGATCTCGGACCGTATGGTCGCCGACAAGGCCGCCCAGGTCGACTCGACCGGCGCCGACCTGTTGCTGGCCGGCGACCTGGGGTGCCTGCTGAACATGGCCGGCAAGCTCAAGCGCACCGGCAGCCGGGTCCAGGTGCGCCATGTCGCCGAAGTGCTGGCCGGCATGGCCGACGAGCCGGCCATCGGCGAGCCCGGACGGTAGGAACTTGGCGCCCATGCAAGCCACCAGCCACGCCTTCAAGCAGAACGCCCACGCCGCCCTGGCCGACGCCACGCTTAAGCAGGCGCTGGGCAACATGAAGCCGGGGTTCCAGAACCGGCGCGCCCAGACCATCGCCAAGCTGCCCGAGTTCGAGGCCCTGCGCGAGGCGGCCAAGGCGATCAAGAACCACACGCTCGAGCATCTGGACGTCTATCTCGAGGCGTTCGCCGCCAAGGTCGAGGCCGCCGGCGGGCATGTCCACTGGGCCCGCACCGCCGAGGAGGCGCGGGCGATCGTGCTCGACATCTGCCGCGGCCTGGGCGCCAGGACCGTGACCAAGGGCAAGTCGATGATCGCCGAGGAGATCGGCCTCAACGACCATCTGGCCGCCAACGGCGTGATCCCGATCGAAACCGATCTTGGCGAGTACATCATCCAGCTGCGCGACGAGCCGCCCAGCCACATCATCGCGCCGGCGCTGCACCTGACCAAGGAACAGGTGGCCGACACCTTCCGCGACCGCCACGCCCATCTCGACCGCAATCGCGACTTGACCGAGGCTCGGGCCCTCCAGGACGAGGCGCGCGGCGAGCTGCGGCAGAAATTCCTGGACGCTGACGTCGGCATCACCGGCGCCAACTTCCTGATCGCCGAATCAGGCTCGACCGTGATCGTGACCAACGAGGGCAACGGCGACCTCACGCAGCTGCTGCCCAAGGCCCATGTGGTGCTGGCGTCGCTGGAAAAGGTGGTGCCGACCCTGGAGGACGCGTCGACCATCCTGCGCCTGCTGGCGCGCTCGGCGACCGGCCAGGAGTTCTCGGCCTATACCACGTTTTCGACCGGGCCGCGGCGGCCCGAGGATCCCGACGGGCCCGAGGCCTTCCACGTGGTGCTGCTGGACAATGGCCGCTCGGCCATGCTCGGCACCGAGTTCCAGGACATGCTGCGCTGCATCCGCTGCTCGGCGTGCATGAACCACTGCCCGGTCTATGCCGCGGTCGGCGGCCACGCCTATGGCTGGGTCTATCCCGGCCCCATGGGCGCGGTGCTGACGCCGACCCTGATCGGCATCGAGGAGGCCGGTCATCTGCCCAACGCCTCGACCTTCTGCGGGCGCTGCGAGCAGGTGTGCCCGATGAAGATCCCGCTGCCCAAGATGATGCGCCACTGGCGCGAGCGGCAGTTCGAGCGCGGCCTGGGCCCCAAGCCGGCGCGCTGGGGCCTGGCGGTGTGGGCGTTCTTCGCGCGCCGCCCGGCGCTCTATCGCCTGGCCGCCGGCGCCGGCGCCTGGGCTCTGGGCCTGCTGGGCCGTCGCGCCGGGCGCTTCCACAGGCTGCCGCTGGCCGGTGGCTGGACCGCGGGCCGCGACATGCCGGCGCCCCAGGGTCGGACGTTCCAGGCCCTCTGGCGCGAGCGGCGCGGCCAATGAGCGGCGGTCGCGACCACATCCTGGGGTCGATCCGGCGCGCGCTCGGGCGGGGGCCGCTGGACGCCGGCGGCAAGGCCGAAGCGACGCTCCGCCTGGCCGAGCACCCGCGGTCGCTGACCCCGGCCCGGGTCGCCCGCGACCAGGCCGGGCTGGTGGCGCTGTTCACCGAGATGGCGACCGCGGCATCGGCGACCGTCGAGCCAGTGTCGCGGATGGCCGACGTGCCCGCCGCCGTCGCCGGGTTCCTGGCGCGCGAGAACCTGCCGGCGGAACTGGCGGCCGCACCCGGCCTGCGGGACCTGCCCTGGGAGGCGCGGCCGCTCCTGACCGTGCGCTTCGGCCCGGCCCGGGACAGCGACCTGGCGTCGGTCACGCCGGCCGCCGCCGGCGTGGCCGAAACCGGCACGCTGATGCTGTGCTCGGGCCCGGCCAGCCCCAGCACCCTGAACTTCCTGCCCGACACGCATGTGGTGGTGCTGCGCCGCTCCGACCTCGTCGGCCCCTACGAGGACGGCTGGGATCGCGTCCGCGCCCGGGGCGGCATGCCGCGCACCGTCAACTTCATCACCGGGCCGTCGCGCTCCGGCGACATCGAGCAGGTCATCCAGCTCGGCGCCCACGGCCCGCGGCGCCTGCACATCCTGCTGGTGGAGCAGGATGACTAGCCGCAAAGCCCGTCGCCGCCGGCATGCGTGAGGGCCCCGGCGGCCGGCCCAGCCGGACCCGCCGCCCGGGTGCCGAGGAGTTGCGGCTGTGGCGTCTGGCGACGCGGGACGTGGCGCCGCTCAAGGGCAAGCCGCCGCCCCCCGACCCGGTGACGCCGGTGCCGGCCGCTGCGCCGCCACCGGCAGCTCCTCTGCCGCCACCGCCGCAACCGGTGCCGCCGCGCTCGCGGCCGCCGCGGCCGGAGCTCAAGTCAGGCGTGGTCGCCGACCTCGACCGGGCCACCGGCGAGCGCCTGCGCCGCGGCGAGATCCCGATCGACGGCCGTCTGGACCTGCATGGCCTGACCCAGGCGCAGGCGCACGAGGCGCTGGACCGGTTCCTGGCATCGGCCGCGGCGCTGGGCCGGCGCTGCGTGCTGGTGATCACCGGCAAGGGCTGGCGGCCGGAGGAGAAGGCCGGCGGCATCCTGCGCGACCGCCTGCCGGTGTGGCTCAATCTTAGACCGAATCGGGAACGCGTGCTGGCCTTCGCGGTCGCCCAGCCACGCCATGGCGGCAGCGGCGCCTACTACATCTTGCTCAAGCGTCGCCGCGACTCGCCCAAGTCCTAGCCGGTCGGCGCAGAGTTCCCGATTCGCCCCCATCGCTGCCGGGCTGCAACGATAGCGGGTACTGCCCGCACCTGGGGCAACGGCACCAGCAGCGGCCGCCGGCGGCCCGGATGCGGCACCGGCGTCGCGGCGTAGATCTGCTTGGCCGCCTCGATCATGACGACGCCGGCGAAGGTCTGGAACCAGCGCGTTCCCGCTTCCTCCCAGGCCGGCGCCGAGGCCAGCAGCATGCGGCTGCGCGTCGGCGGCACGTACAGGGCCTGGGCGACCTGGGTCGGCGTGAACAGGTGGTCGCGCAACAGCCGCGACAGCTGGCCGGGCGAGAACGGCCGGCTGCTGCCGAACGGCGAGCGGTCGACCCGGGCCCACAGGCCGCGGCGGTTGGGCACCACCACGACGATGCGACCGTTGCCGGCCAGCACTCGCCACACCTCGCGCAGCATCGGGCGCAGCTGCTCGGTGGCATCGACCATGTGCACCATGACGACGCGGTCGACCGACAGGTCGGGCAGCGGCAGCTCGGCCTCGTCGGCCAGCGCGACCAGGTTCGGTTCGTCGCTCGGCCAGTGCAGCACGCCCTGCCCCGCGGGCATGACCGCGATCACCCGCTCCGCCTCGTCGCGGAACGGCCGCAGGAACGGCGTGGCATAGCCCAGGCCCAGCACCCGTAGGCCGCGCACGTCGGGCCAGATCAGCCGCAGCCGGCGGCGGATCATGCGGCGCGCCACCTGCCCCAGGCTGGTCTCGTAGAAATCCCTGAGGTCGACGACGTCGGCGAACATCGGCACGCTTCTAGCACAGCGTCGGAGCGCGGTGCTAAGGTCGGGGCCATGCTGACCGTCCGCCTGATCCCGCTGCTCAGCGACAACTACGCCTATCTGCTGCGCGAGGAGCGAAGCGGCAAGACCGCCGTGGTCGATCCGTCGGTCGCACCCCCGGTGCTGGACCTGCTGCGCGACCAGGGGCTGGGGCTCGATTTCATCCTCAACACCCACCACCATCCCGACCATTCGGGCGGCAACCTGGAGATCAAGGCGGCGACCGGCGCGCGCGTGGTCGGACCGGCCGCCGACCGCGACCGCATCCCCGGCATCGACATGGCACTGGCCGATGGCGAGACCTTCGCCTTGGGCGAGTCGGTCGCCACCGTGCTCGACATCCCGGGCCACACCCGCGGCCATATCGCATTCTGGTTCGCGGACGACCAGGCGGTGTTCTGCGGCGACACGTTGTTCTCGCTGGGCTGCGGCCGCACCTTCGAGGGCACGCCCCAGCAGATGTGGCGCTCGCTGTCGCGGCTGCGCGACCTGCCGCCCGAGACCCGGGTCTATTGCGGCCACGAATATACCCAGGCGAACGCCCGGTTCGCCTTGACCGTGGACGGGGCCAACCCCGCCCTGCGCGCCCGCGCGGCCGAGGTCGAGGCGCTGCGGGCCCGCGGCGAGCCGACGATCCCGTCGACCATCGGGGTCGAGCGCGCCAGCAACCCGTTCCTGCGCGCCGATCAGCCGGCGCTGGCGGCGGCCTGCGGCCTGCCCGCGACCGATCCGGCCCAGGTCTTCGGCGAGCTGCGCCGGCGCAAGGACGTCTTCCGCTGAGCGGGCTCGACGCTTCAGCCGTCATCGCGCTCCTGGACCTCGAGCCCCATCCCGAAGGCGGTCACTATCGCGAGACCTTCCGCGATGTCGCCAGCGATGCCGACGGCCGGCCGCGCTCGACCGCCATCTACTACCTGCTGGCGGCCGGGGAGCGGTCGCACTGGCACCGCGTCGACGCCGTCGAGACCTGGCACTGGCATGCCGGGGCGCCGCTGCGTCTCGGGCGCTCGGCCGATGGCCGGACAACCGACTATGCCGTCCTCGGCCCCGACCTGGCGGCCGGGGCGCGGCCGCAGCTGATCGTGCCGCAGCACCACTGGCAGAGTGCCCAAAGTCTGGGCGCCTGGACCCTGGTCGGCTGCACCGTCGCCCCCGGCTTTCGCTTCGAGGGCTTCGAGCTGGCGCCGCCCGGCTGGGATCCGGGCGGCTGAAGGAGACATATCGGATGGCCAAGTACGAGATCGAACCGATGCCGGCGCCGCTCAGCGCCGAGGTCGTGGCCCTGCTGGAGCAGACCGAGACCGCGACCGTCGGGCACTGGCGCCACTGGGGCTTTTGCGACCGCCGGATCCAGCCCCTGCTGCGCGGCCGGCGAGTGGCCGGCACGGCGGTCACGGTGGCCATCCCTGGCCCTGATTCGACCCTGCTGCACCACGCGCTGGGCCTGCTGCGGCCCGGCGACATCCTGGTGGTCGATCGCCTGGGTGACGACCGCCACGCCTGCTGGGGCGGCGGCGTCACGGTCGCGGCCAAGGCGGCCGGGGCCAAGGCCGGGGTGGTCGACGGGCCGTGCACCGACCTGGAGGAGGTCGAGGCCTCGGCCTTCCCGATGTGGTGCCGGGGTTTGGCGCCGATCACCACCCGGCTGTACGACCTGGGCGGCCGCCTCAACAAGCCGGTGGCGATCGGCGGCGTCGTGGTGATGCCGGGCGACGCGGTGCTGTGCGACGAAAGCGGCGTGCTGGTGCTGCCGCCCGGCGAAGCCGAGGCCGAGGCGCGGCGGGCCATCGCCCGCCAGGAAGCGGGCCTCGCGAATCAGGGCAAGGTCGCCGCCGGCGCCAAGCTGGGCGAACTCAGCGGCGCCACGGCCAAGGTGCTGGCCGAGTCCAAGGGATGAAGCGGATGAGCGCGTCCTAACCCCTAGCGCGGTCTCGCGATTGCTGCCCTACTTGGCGGCGATCGTCGTTGCGGGGAGAACGGATGATGCGAGCAATCCTGGTCGGCGCTCTGGTCACGGTTGCCGCGGCGGCCCAGGCCGAGCCGGTGCGGCTGATGGGCTATGCCGGCGTGTTCCAGGAGAACTACACCGCGACCGTGGTCGACCCGTTCAATTCAGCCCATCCCGCCACGCCGGTGACCTATGTCGCCGGCGACACCTCGGCGGCGATGCTGGGGCAGCTGCGCACGCAGAAGACCGACCCCCAGCTCGACATCATCATCATGGACACGACCACGGCGGCCCTGGCCTGCGCCGAGGGGCTGGTCGAGCCGGTGACGCCGGCGCTGGTCCCGGCGCTCGACGACCTCGATCCGCAGGCGCGCCAATCCGGCGGCGCCTGCGGGCCCGGCGTCACCTTCGACCACCTGGTGCTGGTTTACGACACCAAGGCGGTGACCCCGGCGCCGACCGCGTGGAAGGACATGTGGGACCCGAAATGGAAGGGCCGGCTGGCGCTCGCGGCGCCGCCCAATATCCAAGGGCTGGCCCTGACCGCGATCCTGGCCAAGGCCGACAGCGGCGACTGGAAGAAGGCCGACGGCGCGTTCAAGGCGCTCAAGGCGCTCGCACCGTCGGTCCAGACCTTCGATGCGCAGCCCGACGGCTACACCCTGGTGCTGAACGGCGTGGTCACCTTTGCGACCGGCTGGAACGCCCGGGCGCAGTTCTACCACGACAAATCAGGCGGCCGGCTGGGCGTGCTGCTGCCCGCCGAAGGCTCGGCCTTCCAGATCAACACCATCAACGTCGTCAAGAATGCGCACAATCGCGACGCCGCCTTCGCCTTCCTGAACCATGCGCTGTCGCCCGCGGCCCAGAAGGCCTTCACCGAGCGCATGTTCTACGGGCCGACCAACCGCAAGGCCGAGATCAGCCCTGAGGCTGCCGCGCGCACGGCGGCGGCGCCCGAGAACAAGGCGCGGGTGATCGCGCTCGACTGGGGCGAGATGGTGAAGCTGCGCGAGGCCTGGAACCAGCGCTGGCGCCGCGAGGTCATCTCGGCCGCCGGCCGCTGATGCCGCATCTGGTCCTGGACCGGCTGTCACGGTCGTTCGGAAGCTGGTCCGCGGTTCGGGAGCTGTCGCTGACGGTCGAGCGCGGCAGCTTCGTCGCCCTGCTCGGCCCCTCGGGCTGCGGCAAGACCACGACCCTGCGCATGATCGCCGGCCTGGACCGGCCCGATGCCGGCCGGATCCTGCTCGACGGCCGCGACATCACGGGGCTGGCGCCGTATCAGCGCCGGATGGGCGTGGTGTTCCAGTCCTATGCCCTGTTCCCGCATATGACGGCCGCCGGCAATGTCGCCTTCGGCCTGGAGATGCGCGGCCTGGCGCGGGACGAGCGGCAGCGGCGGGCCGCCGACGCCTTGGCCCTGGTCGGCCTGGCCGAGCATGCGGTCAAGCGGCCGCGGCAGCTGTCGGGCGGCCAGCAGCAGCGGGTGGCGCTGGCCCGGGCCCTGGCCGCCGAGCCCGACCTGCTGCTGCTCGACGAGCCCCTGTCGGCGCTCGACGCCAAGCTGCGCGAGGAGCTGCGCGGCGAGATGCGGGCGATCCAGCGCCGGGTCGGCGCCACCGCCCTGTTCGTGACCCACGACCAGGCCGAGGCGCTGGCCATGGCCGACCAGGTGGCGGTCATGGACCGCGGCCGGATCGTCCAGCTCGGCCCGCCCGAGGCGGTGTTCGAGCGTCCGGCGACGCCGTTCGTCGCCACCTTCGTCGGCCGCAGCGCGCGCTTTGCCGGCCGCGTCGAAGCCGGCGCCGTGCAGGCCGGCCCGGCCCAGCTTCGGGCCGAGGGCCTGCCCGCGGCGGGGACCGTCGAGATCTTCGTGCGGCCGCATCGGATCCGCCTGCTCGACCCAGGCGAATCGGCGGACAACGCGCTGGCCGGCCGGATCGCCGCGGTCGACTATACCGGCGACGTCGCGCAGGTGGCGGTCGACACGCCGGCCGGCCGCGTGCCGGTCGACCTCGGCACCGCCGACGGCGGCTGGCGCGCGCTGAACCCGGGCGAGCCGGTGCGGGTCGGCTGGGCCGCCGCCGACACCCTGTGGTTCGCCCAATGAGCCGGCGGGCGGCCGGCTGGCTGCTGTGCGTCCCGGCGCTGGCGCTGCTGGGCGTCGCCTTCGCCTGGCCGATGGCGATTCTGGTGCGGATGAGCCTGAACGAGACTTCGGACGCGGGTGCGCTGGTCGAGACTGTCTCGGGCGCCACCTACCGGAAGCTCGCTGTCGACGACTTCACCTGGACCATGACCTGGGACAGCCTGGTGCTGGCCGCCACCGCCGCGACTGCGGCGCTGCTGCTGGCCTATCCCATGGCCCTGTTCCTGGTCCGCACGCGCAGTCGGTTCCGCGGCCTGCTGGCGATCGTCGCGATCGCGCCGCTGCTGGTCTCGGGCACCGCCCGGGTGATCGGCTGGCTCGCCATCCTGGGCGATGGCGGCCTGATCAATGCCGGGCTGCGGGCGCTGGGCCTGCCGGCCCAGCAGCTGATCTACAACTGGACCGGCGTGCGCATCGGCCTGGCCGAGAGCGTCATGCCCTACACGGTACTGACCCTGCTGGCCGGGTTCGGGCGTTTGGACCGCTTGCTGGAGGAAGCCGCCGCAACCCTGGGCGCCAAGCCGGCGCGGGTGTTCTGGCGGGTCACCTTGCCCTTGACCCTGCCCGCGGTCTCGGCCGCCTGGATGCTGGCCTTCGTGCTGGCGATCTCGGCCTTCATCACGCCGCACCTGATGGGCGGCGGCCGCGTCTTCGTGCTGGCGACCGAGATCTACGACGCCGCCACCCAGACGCTCGACTGGCCGGCGGCCGCCGCCCTGTCGGTCTACGCCCTGGTGCTGCTGGCCCTGCTGCTGGGCGCGCAGGGCCTGCTGGCGCGCCGTCGGGCGGCATGAGCGGCCGGACGACGGCGGCGCTGGCCGCCTGCGGCTACGCCTTCCTGCTGGCACCGCTGCTGGTGGTGGCGGTGCTCAGCTTGTCGGCCGACCAGTTCCTGACCTTCCCGCCGTCCGGCCTGTCGCTGCGCTGGTACGCGGCGCTGGTGGCCAACGGCCCGATGCTGGCGGCGGCGCGCACCAGCGCGATCCTGGCGGCGATCGTGACGGTCGTGGCGCTGCTGGCCGGGGTCCCGGCCGCGCTGGCGGTGACGCGCGGGCTGGTGCCCCGGTTCCTGTCGGCCGTGCTGTCGGCGCCGCTGCTGCTGCCGACCCTGGTGATCGGCCTGGCGCTACTGATGGCGCTGCAGCCGCTGGGCCTGGTCGCGACCTGGCCGGGGCTGGCCCTGGCCCACATCGTCGTGGTGCTGCCCTTCGTGGTCCGGGTCATGAGCACGGCGCTGGCGGCGCTGCCGCCCGGACTGGAGGACGCCGCGGCGACGCTCGGCGCCCGGCCGCTGGCGACCTTCCTGCGTATCACCCTGCCGCTGGCCGCCCCGGGCGTGCTGGCCGCCGGCACGCTCGCCTACCTGGTCAGCTTCGACGAGACGGTGATCAGCCTGTTCCTGGTCGGTCCGCGGCTGACCACCCTGTCGATCGCGCTGTTCCGCTACACCGAAAGCCGCACCGACCCGCTGGTGGCGGCCCTCGCCATGGCGCTGATCCTGTTCACCGCGGCGGTGGTGCTGGCGGTCGACCGCCTGGTCGGGTTCACCAAGGCGGTCGGCCGATGACCGCTCAGGCGACGCGCCGCAGCGCGTCGGCCAGGATCGAGGCGATGGTGTCGATGTGCGACGGCTCGGCGATCAGGGGCGGCGACAGGGCGACGATGTCCCCGGTCACCCGCACCAGCAGGCCGCGCTCGAAGCAGTCGACGAACACCTCGTAGGCGCGGCGGCCCGGGGCGTCGGGGCGCGACTCCAGCTCGATGCCGGCCATCAGGCCGATGGTGCGGATGTCGGCGACATGGGGCAGGCCGCGCAGGCCCTGGATCGCCCGGCGCCACGGCTCGGCCAGGTCGGCGGCGCGGGTCGACAGCCCCTCGGCCCGGAAGATGTCCAAGGTGGCCAGGCCGGCGGCGCAGGCGACCGGGTGGCCCGAATAGGTGAAGCCGTGGGCGAACTCGATCGCCGCCTCCGGACCCTGCATCAGCGCATCGTGGACGCGCCGGCTGGCGAACACCGCCCCCATCGGGATGGCGCCGTTGGTCAGCCCCTTGGCGGCCGTGACCAG
>CAZEFK010000163.1:0-16824 GCA_964511405.1 uncultured Comamonadaceae bacterium
GCCGGCGGCGCGGTGCTGGCGGGTACGGGAGCCGGTGTGGGCGCCGGCGCCGGCACGAACGAGGCCGCCGCGGGGCTGACCGGCGGCGGCGGCGATGGGGGCGAGACCGCGGCCACGGCGCTCCCGGGATCGGTCGGCGGGGCCGCGACGATCGGGGTTGTCGCCGCGCGCAAGGCGCCGGCCGGGGCGCCGACGTCGCTGGCCTGGACCTCCGGCGGTTTGTCCGCCAGCGGGGCGGTCGTCTCGTCGCCCGCCACCTGCACGGCCTCGGCCCGCAGCGCCACTGGCGCTTGCGTCCCGCCGCCCAGGTTGAAGGTCGGCAGGTCGAAGGCGCCGAACATCTGGAACCCGATCGACGCGGCGGTGACCAGCAGGGCCAGCGCCAGCGCCGCCGCCACGCGCGCCGGCCCGCCCCCCTTCATCCGCCGTGGCGGCGGCGTCGGCGGCAACAGCCTGGCGTTGCGGGGCACCGGCGGCAGACCGTCGGCCAACCGCTCCAGCCCCTTGCGCGCTTCCTCGATGTCGACCCGGCGATGCCGGGCGATCGGGGTCGTCATTCGCCGTCGCGCTCCGGCCCAATCCGCTCGGGGCCGATCCGCTCCGGATGCCCGAACCGCAGCCGGGCCGCCGGCACCGGCTCGGCGTCGCTGCCCTGCCACAGCGCGCGCAGGGCGGGATCGGCGCCAGCGGCCTGCAGCCAGCCCTCGTACAACCCTTCCAGGAGGTACGGCAGGCCGGTCAAGGGCGGCAGCTCGCAATGGGCGATCTCGATCCAGGCCTCGGCCTCGCGCATCCGGCACCAGCCCAGGCCGAGCTCGGTCAGCTGCGTGCTGGCGTGGTCTTCGATCTCTGTAAGCGTGGCGCACGGCGCGAGCGGCCGCTCGGCCGCCAGCGCCTGGCCGACCAGCTGCAGCAGGCGGCGGCCTTGGGCCGGCTCGACGCGCGCCGTGGCCACGGTCAGCAATGCGGTCAGGACCGCCGTCGCCCCCGGCGTCATCCGGTGGGCGCGATAGCGCGCCAGGCTCTCGGCCACAGCTTCGGGCAGCGTCGATGGTGCCGTGTGGGGGGTGAAATCGTTCATTGTGCCAGCGTCGAGAACGTCCGTTTCAAGTACAGTGCCGCCCGCGTCTCGTCATAGTTATAGGCGTTGTCCGACGATACTTCCGCACCAACCCGCAGATTCGGCAGGAACTCGTATTCGACCTTGCCGCCGATGGTGTAGCCGAGACTGCTGCGGCTTTGTCCCGGGTAGCGCGACGGCTGGGTCGGGTCAAGCGCGGCAACGGCATCAAGCGCGGCCTGGGCCCTGGCATTGGTCGGAAAATAGGGCGAGCTCTTCTCGCGCACCTGGATCAACCCGGCCGATGCCTTGAGATCGTACTCGAACGCACCCGCCTTGCCGCTATATTCGACCGGAATGCTGGCGGAGTAGTAGGACTGGGGACTGTAGTAGCCGCCCTGGCCCAGCGTGAAGTATCGCAGATTGCGGTCGTAGAACAGGCTGGTCAGGTTCAGCCCGACCTTCAGCTCGTCGGTGTCGCTGCGGTACGGCCGGATATAGGCCCCGGTGCCGGCCTCGATGCCGTGATTCTGCTGGACGTTGCGGCCGGTGAGGATGCCGTATTTACCGTTGGCATAGGCGCCGAACAGCGAATCGTCATAGGACACGTCGACCCGGCCGGCCGTGTTGACCACGCCGCCGCTGGTCTGAGCCGCCAGGCCGAGCGCCGGAACCGCGGCCGTCTTGGTGCCGGCATAGGACTGCAGGGTCTCGGTGACGGCCCGCCGGCTGACCTCGCCGCGCACCGTGACCGGCGCTGCGCCCAGCTTGGTCTCGTAGGCCACGCCGCCGACGGCATTGGTCACCGGGAAGCCCAAGGGCGTGGTGCCGATGTCGGCTGAAACCCCCTTGAGCGTATAGGCGACATTGATGCCGGCGCCCGATGCCTGCCCGGTCGGCGCGACGGCGGCGCCGGCGCCCAGCGCGGCGTTGGTGCCGAACTGTCGGGCGGTCGTGAAGGTGCCGATATCGAGGTTGCCGCTGTCGATGAAGGTCGGCGTCAGCGACGCGGTGAGCCGGCCGGTATAGTTGGGCGACAGCGCCACCTGCAGCGGCGTCTCGATCCGCGATCCCCGCCCCAGCCCCGCCTCGCCGCTGCGCGACGTGACCGCGATGCCGCCCTGCGCCGTCGTGGCCGTCGCCTTGTCGATCTCGGCCAGGGTCTTGTCGATGTCGGACTGCAGCGCGCGGTTCTGCGGCGTCGGCGGCGGCTGCACCGACAGGGGCGGCGCAAAGGCCGGGTTGGGCTCGCCCGGCCCGAGATAGGGTTGCAGGCCGAGGGGTGCCGCCTGCGCGGTGCGGACCGGCCCGGGGTCGTCGACCGGCCCGAGCGCGGCCACTTCGCGGACCGGACGCTTGAGATCGGCCTCGCTGACCACCGGCAAGGCGCGCCGGAGGCCGATCGGCAGGCTGGTGCCGGTTACGAACGGGTTGCCGGGAACATGTTGGGGTTGGGCCGGCGCAGCCGCCGGGCCGGGCAGCACCGTCGGCGCCGCAGCACCGGCGAAATCGAGCGGCGCGCCGCCGACCAGGCTCCGGGCCTGGCGCAGCAGGCGCACGGCCTCGGCGACATTGCCGCTGGCCCGCTCCAGCTCGGCCTTGAGCAGCATCAGCTGCGGATCCTCGGGCGCGCGCGACAGGGCGGCGTCGACCAGCTGGCGGGCGTGAGCGGTGTCGTTGGCCACCACGCCGGCGCCGATCGCGCCGCGCAAGGCGTCGATGTTGCCGGGGTCGCGGGCCAGCACCGAATCGTAGATGGCACTCGCCTGGCGCGGCTGCCGGGCGCTCTCATAGAGCCGCGCCAGCGCCGACAGCAACGCCGGGCTGTGGGGCTGGGCGTGGAGCGCCGGCGCCAGCTGATCATAGGCGGTCGCAAGTTCGCCCTGGGCGCGGGCGCGGTCGGCCGCGCGCACGGCCAAGCCCGCCCGCAGGCCGTCGAGCGACTGACGGTCGATCGCGCTCAGCGTCCCCGCCCCGTCGACCTTGGCCAGCACCGCCCGCAGGTCGGCCTCGCGGCCGGCGTCGAGCAGCAGCGCGCCATAGCCGAGCCAGGCGCCGGGCGGCGCATTGGGCACCCGCTGCAGCAGACCGCGCATCAGCTGGTTGGCCGCATCGGAGGCGCCGACGTCCTTCAGCGCCATGGCGACCTGGGTCACCGCCTCGGGGTCGGACGGCACCCGTCCGGCGATCGCCAGCAGGGCCGCCCGCGCCTGGTCCGGCGCCGGGGCCTGCTTGGCCTGGACGATCTCGCGCCGCACCGTCAGCTGGCGGCGCAGGGCGTCCAGCGCCGCCGAGCGCTTGGCCGCCGGCACGCGGTCGATCGCCGCCAGCGCGGCGTCGAGCCGCCCGGCTTCGCTGTCATAGATCGCCGCCGCCTCGGCGGCCGCGGCATCGACGTCGGCCCGCGTGGCGATGCGGTCCATTACCTGGTCGGCGATCTCGGGCGAGTCCTGGTGGCGGAGCGCCCGCGCATAGTCGATCGCGACCCAGGGATCGGTCGGCGCCAGCTCGCGCGCCTCGGCCATGGCGCGCACCGCGGTCGCCCAGTCGCCCTGCTCGCCGGCGGCGTCGGCCTGGGCCTTGAGGTCGCGGAGCTGCGCCTGCTTGCGGAAGTCCTGGCTGGCCGGCGACGAGGGGCCGAGCTTTGCGGCCAGCGCCGCCGCCTCGTCATAGCGCTTGGCCTGGGTCAGCACCCCGAGCAGCCCGGTCGCCGCCGCCGAATCGTTGGGCTTGCGCGCGAGCACGGTGCGGAAGGCCCGTTCGGCCTCGGCGGTGCGGCCGGCCAGCGCCTCGGTCTGGGCGATCAGGAGCTGCGCCGTGGTGTCGCCGGCCGGCGCCCGCGATTCCGCCTGCCGGAACCGGGCGATGGCGTCGCTGTAGCGGTCTGCCGCCTGGGCCGCCTTGCCGTCCTGGATCAGCAGCCCGAACTCGGCGCCGGCCAGGGCCGGCTCCCATTTCGACCGGCTGTCGGGCGCCGCGGCGATCGCCTGCTCGATCAGGCGCTTGGCCTCGGCCGGGCGGTTCTGCTGCAGCCGCGCCACGCCCAGGCCGCCAAGGGCGTCGGGATCGTCGGGCCGCTTGGCCAGCACCGCCTCGAAGTCACGGATGGCCTGCTCCAGGCGGCCCTTGTTCAGCTGGTCGAACGCCTGCTGGCGGTCGGCCCCGGCTTGCTCCTCGGGCGTGAGCTGGCGCGGCTGGTGTGCCTTGGCGACCAGGGCGGCGATCTTCGGGTCGGTGCCGTTGCGATCGAGATAGGCCTGGTATTGCGGGATCGACTCCACACCGGTCGGCAGCCAGCCCAGGGCGTCGCGCCAAGCCGCGCGCGCCAGCGTGCCCACGGCCGGGTCGTCGGACAGCCGCGCCAGCAGGTCGATGCCCTGCTGCCGGCTCTGGTCGCGATAGGTCAGCACCTGCGCCAGCGCCAGGCGGGCGGCGGCCGACCCGGTGCGATCGGCCAGCTGGCGCAGCCCGGCCTGGGCGTCGTCCCAGCGGTGGGGTACCCCGGCCATGGTCTGGTAGTACTCGACCGCCAGGTCGTCGGGCGGACCCCGTTCGCCGAACAGGGCCTCATAGGCGGCCACGGCATCCGCCATCCGGCCGGCGCGGGCCAGGCGCCGGGCATTGTCGAGCCCGGCCGGGTCGAGGCGGCCGCGCCGGATCGCGGCCTCGACCTGGGCGATGCGCGGATCGCCCGGCGCCGCGGTGCCCAGGCGCAGCAGGAACTCGCGCGCCTCGGTCTCGCGCCCGGCCGCCGCGTTGATCAGGCCAAGATTGAACAGCGCCTCGGCGTTGTTGGGATTGGCCTCGATCAGGCGCTGCCAGGATTGCAGCGCCAGGTCGTCGCGCTGCCGGGCCTGCCAGTAGCGCGCCTTGGCCGCCAGCGCGGCTTCCGCCGCCGGTTCCTGGGCGCCCGCCGGCCCGCCGGCCCCCACCACCAGGCCGGCGAGCAGCGCGCCGGCAATCAGCGTTCGTCGCGACATCAGCTCCCCGCCTGCAAGCGCCGCGCCGCGGTGCGATAGAGGAAACTGTAGATGCAGCCGCCCAGCAGCAGGCATCCCAGCAGCACGCCGGCCATGGTCTCGAACAGCCGGTTCGCCAGATGCCAGCGCAACCAGGTGATCCAGGGCAGCCGCCCGAGATTGTACGTGCGCTCGGGCGGCACCGCGCCCGTCTGGTCGCCGTCGAACAGCACCAGCCCGCCGCGCACCTGGCCCAGCCGGTCGGGGTCGGTCAGCGTCGCCAGCACCGGCGCCAGCCGCGCGGCCGCCGTGGCCGCGACGACCACGACGCTGCGCTCGGGCGCCAAGGGCGATTCCACGCCATAGATCACCGCCAGCCGCCCGCCGTTGCTGGTGGTCGGCTGGAGCGCCGGCGCCGGCCCCCCCGGAATGACGAGCGGGCGCGGCGCCACGATCCGGCCCAGCTCAGCCCGCACCGGCGCGCGGTCGGCCAGTTGGTCCAGGAAGGCATGGTGGCCGTACAGGCCGATCACCAGCAGGTCGCGGCCGGCGACCTGCTCGACCGCATCAGGCGGCACCACCCGCAGCTTCAGCGCCGGGTAGCCCGTCGACGCGCCGGCCATGCCCATGACGGTCAGGAAGACCTCGATCTCCTCAGCGCTGGGCGTCTCGGACAGCACCGCCGCCGACTCCGACAGGTCGGCCATCCGCGTAAAGGGAAACACCGCGTTGGCGAAATAGGCCAGGTCCGGCATGACGGCGTAGTGCGGGGTCCGGGACAGGTCGATGGTCGAGCTGGGCTCGATGCCGACCCGGACGCCGGAGGGGATGGTGTCGGCGCACTGGGCGGTCTGCAGCGGCTTGATGTCGAACACCGCCTCCAGCCGGTTCTGGCCGCTGAAATAGAACGGCGGCGTCGGCGCATCCATGACTTCGTCGGGATGATAGTTGCCGGCCCAGTATTGCAAGTGGGACCACCAGTTGCGGGTCAGGAGCGGCTCGGCCTTGACGAACCCGCCGTTCACATAGACGTCAATGCGCGACCCGCGCTGGTCGATCCAATCGCCTTCGGGCCGGCGCAGTTGCAGCGTCACCGGAATCCCGTCGGTGTGCCAGACGAACAGGTCGGGCGCGCTGTGGAAATTGAGCCCGATGCTGGTCAGGAACCCGGTCGCCTGCAGCTCCTCGGGCCGTGCGAACTCGCCGAAGCGGACCGGCCGGTCCGAGGGAATCCAGCGCGGCGCGTCATAAGGGCGACGCGGCGGCGGCTCGTGCACATCGACCTGGGCCGCCGGGCCCGACAGCACCGCGCTGCCGAGCGCCAGCCCGGCCGCCGCCATGCGCAGCTCCTCGGCATCGCGGCCCATGATCACCAGGATCTTGCCGTCCGGGTCCACCGGGTTGGCGACCACCCGCACCGACGGGCCGGTGATCGCGCCGACCGTGAGGCCCGGCG
The DNA here is from genome assembly GCA_964511405.1 of uncultured Comamonadaceae bacterium. Taxonomy (GTDB): domain Bacteria; phylum Pseudomonadota; class Alphaproteobacteria; order Elsterales; family Elsteraceae; genus CAZEFK01. The sequence goes on from CAZEFK010000163.1 coordinate 6,476, forward strand.
GCGATTCGTTGGGCAGGGCGAAGGCGATGGCATTGCCGCGCGACAGGTTGCCGAGCACCACCGGGAAGCGGGCGGTCCGGAAGCCGCCCAGGGCGCCGAACCACGACGCCACGATGCCCGCGCCCTGCAGCACGGCGGCCGACGGCCGCTGCGCCAGCATCACCGGCACGCGCAGCGGGCTCGGGTCGTGGTCGTCGAAGAACGGCAGCGGCAGGAGCGCCAGGTCGTTGGGCAGCAGCAGCCGCCGGCCCGTCATGTGCAGGACGCTGGTCCGGCCGACCGTGCTCCAGAGCGCGGCGCTCAGCGGATCCTCGCAGTCGCGCGCATAGTGGCCGACGAAGTGGAAGCCGAGCCGGTTGGATGGCCGCAGCAGCGCCGGCGGGATCGGGATCTCGACCTTGGTCGCGGTCCCCTGCCCGGTCAGCAGCGGCAGCGCCCGGACCGGCTCGTCATTGACCAGCACCACCAGGTGGCTGAGCGCCGTGATCAGCGACGGCGACCATGTGTAGTCGAGGGTCAGGCTGGCGCCGGTCACGTCCATCGCGCGCGGCAGCTGGAAATAGAGCGAGCCGGCCATATCGGTGGTGCGCAGGCTGACGCCGCGTTCGGCGCCCAGGCTGCGCAGGCTGTAGTCGCGCTCGACCGGCACGCCCCCGGCCGGCACCGCCAGTGCCGGCCCCTGCGCGTGGGCGGGCGCTTGGGCGGCCGCGGCGGCGCCCAGCACGACCGCGGCCACGACGGCCGCGCCGGCCCGCCGCGCTGCCGGCCCCGGCTGCGGCGGCCGGATCCGCTGAAGGACCACCCGCGCCGGGTACACCGCGCCGCCCGCCAGGGTCCGGATGCCCAGGCCGAAGATGCGCCCCAGCGACCGCCAGACATTGTCCGGCGGCACGTTGTCCCAGTGGGTCCAGGCGTCGGCGCGGCACATCACCACCTTCACCAGCTCGCGCTCCAGCCCGATCGGCATGTCCGGGAAGCGCACGCGCAGCGCCCGCTGACTCCAGCTCACATGCTTGGCCGGCAGCTTGGCGGTGGTGTTGCCGACCGGCAGTTCGAGGATGAGCGTAACGCCGTCCTCGACCCCGTCGGGCCGCGGCACCGGGATCGAGGCGCCGCCCAGCGAGATGTCCTCGGTGTTGCTGCTGACCGAGCGGCCGTCCGGCAGCCAGATCGTGACCGGCACCGAGGTGCGCAACCGCACGTGGGTGCGCACCTGCCGCGACTCGCGGGCGACGCCGACGGCGGCGCCGATGACCATCAGGTTGATGCTGGCCCACAGCAGGTTGAACAGCAGGGTGTCGCGCGGCTCAAGCGGATTGTCGACGAAGTAGCGCACCACCCCGACCGCCAGCCCCAGCGCCAGAAGTCCGATCAGCACCAGATGCGGGCGGATCACCCGGCGGTCGACGAAATCGATGTCGACCTTGCCGCCCTTGTCGGTGACGTTGAACTTGCCGCGCTTGGGGTCCCACAGGGTGACCAGGGTCGGGCCGAGCAGATAGAAGGCCAGCGACGACTCGTAGACCTCGTTCCAGAACGAGTGCCGGTATCGGCCCTGGATGTGCGAGTTGGTGAACAGCGTGTGCACCGTCATCGGCACGACATAGGCCATGACCGACGCCGCCGTGGCGTGGATGATGTTGGCGTCGAGCAGCAGGAAGGCGAGCGGCGAGGTCAGGAAGACGATGCGCGGCAACGCGAAGAAGAAGAACATCATCGCGTTGAGGTAGCAGATGCGCTGGAACAGGCTGAGACCTGACACCAGCAGGGGATTGTCGCGGCGGAAGATCTGGGTCATGCCGCGCGCCCAGCGCATGCGCTGGCCGATATGCAGCGACAGCCGTTCGGTGGCGAGGCCGGCCGCCAGCGGCATGCCGATATAGGCGGTCTTGTAGCCCAGCCGGTGCAGCTTCAGGGCGGTGTGGGCATCCTCGGTTACGGTCTCGACGGCGAAGCCGCCGATCTGGTCGACCGCGCTGCGCCGGATGATGGCGCAGCTGCCGCAGAAGAAGGTGGCGTTCCACAGGTCGTTGCCGTCCTGGATCAAGCCGTAGAACAGCTTGTCCTCGTTCGGCGTGTCGACGACCTTGAGGTTCCGCTCGAACGGGTCCTGCGAATAGAAGTGGTGCGGGGTCTGCAGCACCGCGATCTTGGGATCGCGCTGGAACCAGCCGACGGTAAGCTGCAGGAACGCCCGCGTCGTGATGTGGTCGCAATCGAACACCACGATCAAGTCGCCCGTGGAGCGGGTGAGCGCGTGGTTGAGGTTGCCGGCCTTGGCATGCCGGTTGTCCGGGCGGGTGATGTAATGGACGCCGGCCTCGGCGGCGAAGGCCGCGAACTCGGGACGGCGGCCATCGTCGAGCAGGTGGACCCGGAACTTCTCGCGCGGATAGTCGAGCGAGAGAGCGGCCAGCACCGTGGTCCGCACGATCGACAGCGACTCGTTGTAGGTCGGGATCATCACGTCGACCGTCGGCCAGTCATCGGGCCGCCCAACCATCGGCACCGGCCGCCGGCGCAGCGGCCAGATGGTCGGCAGATAGCCCGTGAACTGCATGGTCACGCGGTAGATCTCGGCCGAATACAGGCCGAACCCCAGCACCGCCTCGAGCACGCTCTCGAACCCCATGGTCTCGTTGATCCGCCAGAACATGTAGCGGGACGTGACCACGGCGGAGAGCAGGACCAGGATGATCGACACCAGGCGGCTGCGCGATCCGATCAGACCCAGCAGCATGACGATGGTCAGCGATCCGAACGCCGCCTGCTGCATGAGGTCGAGCGGGATCGCCACGACCATCAGCATGAGCGCAAGGCCGGCGACCGCCGCGACCCAGTGCAGCGTCATGCCGACGAACCCGGTGACGCGCAGCGGCCAGTCGGGATCGTCGGGGCCCAGGGACCGGATCATGCCGACGCCGCGCTCAAGGCGGGCTGCTGGGCCTCGTCGAAATGAGCGTCCAGCCACAGCGCCAACTGGATCAGGTCGGCCGCGGCGCCGGAACCGACGTCGTGCAGCAGCACGCAGGTGCGGCAGGCCACCGCCTCGGCCACCGACTGGTCGGTGCGGATGGTGCCGACCAGCCGCCGCCCCAGGACCTGCGTCATGGCGGCGTGCACATCGCGCGACAGGCGCCGGCCGGCATCGTACTGATTGGCGACATAGACCGTCGGCGTGGCCCGTTCGGCACCGGCGGCGGCCTCGTCGGAGCGGCTGCGCCGGGTCAGCGCCGGCGCCACGGCGAACGACGCGGCATCGGCCAGCAGGATCACGATCGACAGGTCGGCAACTTGGCGCGCCACCCGCAGATAGGGAGTGTATCCGGGCGGCGTGTCGATGATCACGATGGTGTCGGGCTCGCGGGCCCGGCGCGCGAGATCGGCCATCATGGGCAGGCCGCGCTCGCCGATCTGGCGCTCCAGCGTCTCCAGCATGCCGGCGGGGACGGCGCCGAACGGCACCACCTGCACGCCCTGCGGGTTGGTCTCGATGGACTCGTCCCACGACCGGTTCGACAGCAGGCGCTCGGCCCAGCCGCCCTCGTCCGTGATCGGCAGATGCAGGTGGAAGCGCAGGCTGTTCTGGGGATCGAGGTCGACCGCTTGGACCGCCCAGCCGAGCGACCGGAGGCCGATGGCCAGGTTCGCCACCAGCGTAGTCTTGCCGGCGCCTCCCTTGGGCGAGCGCGTCAGGATGAGGGGCATGGCGGGATCTGCGTCACCGGAGGCGGGCGAACAGGCCCTTGACGTCACGTTTGACGTCCTGCTTAGCGTCCTGCCCTGGCCCTTGCGGCACCGGTGCCGGCGCCGCGACCAGCCGCTGGAACAGAAGGCCCAATGGCGCCCCGGCCGGGCCCGGTGCCCGGGTGGGCGCCGCGGCTGTGGCCGGCTCCACGGACGGCGCTGCCGCCACCTCCGGGACTGGCTGCGACACAGTGGGGGCAGCTGGGGCCTGGCCCGGTGCCGGGCGGAGGTCGGGGACCGGCTCAAGCGGCGCGCGGGATGCGTGCACCGGAAAGGGCAGCGGCTCACGCGCGACGGCGGTCTCGGGCGTCGGCGCCACGATGCGCGGCGGCTCGGGTCGGGTTGGTTCCGGATGGGCTGGCTCGGGACGGGACCGTTCGAGACGAGGCCGTTCGAGACTGGGTCCCGGCTGGCCAAGCCGCGGATCGGTCGGCGCCATGGCCGCCATCTTCATGCGCAGGGCCGCCTGGCCATCGGGGGCGTCCTGTCCGGCCTCGTGCAGCGACTTCAGCAGCGGCCACCGTTCCATGGCCTGCGCACCCTCCGCCGTCAGATCGAACTCGACATAGTCGATCTCGTCGACGTTGACCTTGCGCTTCAGGCGCGCGATGTCGGGTGCTTCAGGCATGCAGCTCGCTCACAGGACAGGATAACCAGCCTCGGTTCACCGCTAATATCATCCTATCAAAGGGCCGACCAGCCCATGGCAGCCCGTTGACGGCGCACGGCCGCCGCCTGTCCATAGAAACCACACGAATCGTTAACCAAGCGTGTAGCTGGCGGATTGGCAAGGACATTGGCGACAGGACATTGGCGTCGTGCCGCACAGGGCGGGCGTCCGGGGCGACGGCGTCCGGGGCTGGCGCGGCGCGCCCGATGTGGGTATCGACGGACATCCGTGAGGAGACGTGGGAATGGGCGCCAGGGCCGCCTTGCTGGGACTGTGTCTGCTGCTCGCCTCGGCCGGGCTGCCGTCGGCGCCCGCGCGCGCCGACCCGGGCGTCGACCGGGGCGTCGATCCGGCCGACTGGGAGGCCTATGCCCGCCGCTTCGTGAGCAGCGACGGGCGGGTGATCGACGCCGACAATGGCGGCATCAGCCACAGTGAAGGCCAGGGCACGGCCATGCTGCTGGCCGCGGCGGCCGGCGACCAGGCCGGCTTCGATCGGATCCGCCGGTGGACCGATCAGCATCTGAAGATCCGCGGTGACGCGCTCTATGCCTGGCGCTGGCAGCCGGGCAGCGCAAAGCCGGTGGGCGACCACAACGACGCGGCTGACGGCGACCTGCTGATCGCCTGGGCGCTGGCCACCGCCAGCGCACGCTGGTCGCGGCCCGAGGACTTGGCGGCGGCGCGCGCGATCGCCGAGCGCCTGCGCACCCGGCTGGTCCGGCGCCTGGCGACGGGCCCGATCCTGCTGCCGGCGGAAACCGGCTTCGAGGACAAGACCGGCATCGTCGTCAACCTGTCCTATGGCGTGCTGCCCGCCTACGCCGCGCTGGGCCGGATCGATCCCGATCCGATCTGGGCGGAGCTGGCCGAGGGCTGGCGCCGGCTGGTCGAGCGCGCCCGCCTCGGCCGCTACTCGCTGCCGCCCGACTGGCTGCTGGTCCCCAAGGGCTGGAGCGGCGACCCCCACGGCCTGGCGCCGTGGCCCGAGCGGCCGCCGCGGTTCGGCTGGGACGCCATCCGCGTGCCGTTGTACCTGGCCTGGGGCGGGGCTGACGGCGCCCAGCTGTGGCCGTTCCTGAAGTTCTGGTCGAGCTTCGCCGACCGGCCGCCGCCGCCCTGGATCGACCTCAAGGACGGCAGCGTGCCGGCCGAGCCGATGCCGCCCGGCTTCTGGAACATCCGGCGGCTCGACGAGCGCGCGGCCGATCCGGCCGGCGGCATCAGGCCGGAGCCGCTCAGAGCGGACGAAGGCTATTACTCAGCCAGCCTGACGCTGCTCGCGACCATGGCGGTCACCGAGCGGTTCGGCCGCTGACCCGTCAGTCGGCTGCGCCGGCGCCAGGAAATGCGCGCCGCGCATTTCCTTCCATCTTTGAGGTGGGGAGCCCGCTGTCGGGCTCCCCAGGAAATGCGCGCCGCGCATTTCCTTCCATCATTGAGGCGGGGAGCCCGCTGCCGGGCTCCCCGGGCCATTCCGCCTCGAGCGGGAGCTCCGTGACGGTCTGCTGCCACAGGTCGTTCCGGGGCCGGTCGACATGGCGCAGGGTATGCAGAAACAGCCCGATGACATGGCGCGCCACGCCGTCGCCATCGGCCAGCGGCAGGGTCATGCGCTCGGTCGGCACCGCCAGCCCGCCCCGGATCGGCAGCAGCCCGACCGCATACACGCCACAGGGCCGGCTGACCATCAGGTCCATGCGCGCCGCCGCCACGGCGGCGGTCGGTGCCTCCAGGATATCGGCCGGGCCGCGGCCGCGCAGGGCCCGGCCATGGACGAGGTTGACCGCCTCGCCGGCCAGCCGGTAGCGCCAGCCGGCGTCCAGCCGCGACGCCATCCAAACATAGGGCAGAAGCCGCGGCATTCGGGTCGGATCGACCGCTGTCCGCAGCGGCATCAGCCGGCCGCCGCGCCAGTCCCGCCATGACCTCCAAAACTCGACGATGCGCGGATCCCAACTCGGGTCCATGGCCTTGGCCTCGGCTACTGCTCGACAACGGGGCTCGCCAAGATCATCGACGGTCGCCGCTGCCCGCCCCAGAGAACTTGGCATTGATGCCCGCCGCTCACTCTGACCCGGAAACCTATACTTTGGATTAAGATGCTCGCCAGAGTACCGAGGCATTCGATAGCCGGCGGCGGCTGGCGCCGCGCCCGACCGGATCCGCAAAAAGCCGGAATCTTTACCGCAAGACCTTTGCTCTCGGCGTCACAATAGATTATGCTTGAGCAACTTACCGATCTCTTGAAGGCTTGACGCTCATGGATAGTACCTCGTCGACGGCGGCAACCGAGGCAACCGAGCTGAGGACCGATATCCTGAGCCATACCTCGGAGATCGCGGCCGCATACCTGGCGAACAATGCCGTCACGCCGGATGCGATCGCGGGAGTTCTGCGGACCATCCGAGACACTCTGCTGACGATCGGTGCCGGCCCGGCGCACCAGGAAGCGGCCGTGGAAAAACAGGTCCCCGCCGTGTCGATCCGCCGCTCGGTCACACCCGATTACCTGGTTTGCCTGGAAGACGGGAAAAAACTCAAGATGCTCAAGCGGCATCTGCGCACGATGTACAACATGACGCCGGACCAGTACCGGGCGAAGTGGGGCCTGCCGGCCGACTATCCCATGGTTGCGCCAAACTATGCCTTGCAGCGCTCGACCTTCGCCAAGAAGATCGGGCTCGGCCGCAAGGCGGCGCCGGAACCGCAGAAGCCCGCCCCCAAGGGCGCTGCGCGCCGCGGCCGGGCCAAGCGCGCCTGACCGCGTAATCAGTAACAGGGGCAAAAGTCCGGGCGAGCCGTCTCAGCCCCAGCCTCCCGCTGTCATCCCCGCGAAATTGGGGATCCAGCGTTTGCGGCAAACTGTCGGTTGGCATATTTGATATTGTCGTTGAGCCAACTGGATCCCCGCCTTCGGGGATGACGAGAACCAGCTTTGGCGGGTCTGCCCGGACTTTTGCCCTTCTTACCGTAACCAGCGGTAACGGCCGGGGCGGACGGCCAGGGGGATTTCCCCGCGGCGTCCGTCCCTGCGCCTGCGCGCTCGCGCGCTACCGGGACCCGGGCCAGCGGCGCGGCGCCAGGCCGGCCTGGAACCATTCGACCAGCGAGACCATGTCATAGACCGGCAGCCCGAGGGCGTCGGCAAGGTCCGCCGAGTAGGGCGGCATGTTGGTGCATTCGGCGACCACGGCGCCGACGTCCGGATGGGCGGCGATCAGACGGCGGCCCGCGGCCAGCACGTCGGCCGCCCACGCCGCCTGGGGCACGCTGCGGTCGCCGTCCATGATCGCGCGGTAGAAGGCCCCGCCGGGCTCGACGCCTTCGACCGGCACGTCGGCGGGCACGCCGACCGCCGCCAGATGGTCCGGCGTCAGCGCCGCCTTGGAGTAGGTCAGCACGCCCACCCGTTTGCCGCGCGGCAGGCAGCGCTGCACCAGCGGCACCTGCAGCAGGCTCGACGTCGCCACCGGAACCGGGCAGGCCGCCGTCAGCGCCTCCTGGAACAGCGACAGGAACCCGCAGGTGGTGGTGATGCCGTCGACGCCCAGGTCGACCAGCTCGCGCGCGGCCGCGACGAAGGCATCAAGCAGGCCTTCGGCACGGGCGTTGACGACCCGGTCCGGCGAGGCCCCGCGCACCACCTTGTAATGCACCGGGAAGCGCCAGGTCAGGGCATTGCCGACATCGCCGGGAAACCGGCTGAAGCGGGTGTCCAGGACCAGGATGCCCAGGCTGACGCCCTCGACCACCCGGGGCGGCAGGCCGGCGGCGCGGCCGGTCAATCGATCGTGACCCATTTGACCTCGAGTTGGTCGTCGGCCCGGTGCTGGGCATGGACGGTGCTGCGCATCGCCCAGGGGATCACTTGGTGATGCAGCGGCAGCTGCGCCACGTCGCTCTTGTACAGCTCCAGCGCCTGGTGGATCAGCTGGTCGCGCTTGGTCTGGTCCAGCTCCAGCCGCATCGCCTGGATCAGCCGGTCCATCTCGGGATTCTTGTAGCCGCCCAAGTTCCACAGCCCATCGCCGGGCCGGCCGGTCGGGCTGAGCAGGTTGATCTGGAAGGAATAGAAGGCGTCGAGCGTCGGTGGCCCCGAGCCCAGCAGGAACATCGAGGTGTCGCGGCTTTGGATCTTGGCGAAGAACGGGCCGAGGGGCATCGAATTGAGCCGCACCTTGACCCCGATCTGCGCCCACATCACGACAAGGGCCTGGCAGATCGCCTCGTCGTTGACATAGCGGTTGTTCGAGCAGTCGAGCGCGAAGTCGAACCCGTCCGGGTACCCGGCCTCGGCCAGCAGCGCCTTGGCCTTGGCCCGGTCGAGCGGCAGCCGCTGGTCGAGATCGGGCGCATAGCCGCGCACGCCGGGCGGGAACAGCAGCGCGGTCGGGATCGCGTAGCCGCGCATCACCCGGGTCTTGATCGCCTCGATGTCGATCGCCTGGTACAGCGCCTGGCGGAGCCGGCGGTCCTTGAACGGGTTGCGGCCCTTGATCGAGGACGTGGCCAGCTCGTCGCGGCCCTGGTCCATGACCAGGAACATGGTGCGGATCTCGGGTCCGACCAGCACGGTGATGCCATCGGTATGTTTCAGCCGGTCGACGTCCTGGAGCGGCGGGTCGAGCACGAAGTCGACCTCCCCGGACAGCAGGGCCGCGACCCGGGTTGCCGCTGACGAAATCGGCAGCGATATATATTCGGTGACGTTGCCCTCGACCGGCCCCCAATAATCGGGATTGCGGACGAGAACGGTCCGGGTATCGGGCTCGCGCGACTGCAGCTTGTAGGGACCGGTGCCGTTGGTGTGGCTGACCGCGTAGGTCTGTTCCTTCTGCGCGAAATTCTGCGGCCGTTCGACATGGTTGGCCTCGGCCCAGGCCCGGCTCACGATCGCGACGCTGGTCAGCTTGTCCAGCAGCACCGGGTCGGGCTCGCGGGTGGTGATGTCGACGGTCAGCGGGTCGACGGCGACGCTGCCGGTCACGGTGTCGACGAAGTTGGCGTAGTTGGAGCCGGGCGCGGCGGCACGCGCCACCGAGAACACCACGTCGTCGGCGGTGAACGGCGTGCCGTCGTGGAACTTGACGTTGGGCCGCAGGACGAAGCGCCAGCGCGTCGGGTCCACCTCGGTCCACGACACCGCCAGGCCCGGCTCCAGCCCGAGTGCGCGGTCGCGGTTGACCAGCGGCTCATAGATCTGGCGCAGGAGCTGCGCCGTTGTGGCCACGTTCTGGCTGTGCGGATCCAGGGTCGCGGCATCGCCGGCCATGGCGAAGCGCAGCGTCTTGGCCGCCGCGGGGCCGGCAACGGCAAGCGCGGCGAGCCCGGCGAGAGAGATCAGCAGGCGGGACAGGCGCATGGCGCGGAGGCCTCGGGTGCGGGTCGCAGGGATCGGTGATCGTGGCCGGGTTGGCGAGGCGGGCGCAAGCCGGGATGTGGCGCGCCGCGGAACCGGGGCCGCGTTCCGGCGGTTCTCCGCCGGCATGGAGACAAACCCGGCCGCACTGTTGCGGCCCGAAGACCTGCCGGCGCCGCTGCTGGTGGCGGCACCGCATCCCGACGACGAAAGCCTGGCCTGCGGCGGCCTGATCGCCGCCATGCGCGGCCGCGGCGCCGATGTCGCCATCATCGTCATGAGCGACGGCGCGGCCTCGCACCCGGCCTCGCGCACCCATCCGCCGGCGCGCCTGGCGGCGCTGCGGCAGGACGAGGCGCTGGCCGCCGCCGCGGCGCTGGGCGTCGCGGCCGAGCGGGTCGAGTTCTGGCAATTGCCCGACGGCGCCGTCCCCGGCCCCGGCATGCCGGGCTATGCCGCCGCCGTCGCGCGCGCCCTGGAGCGGCTGCGGCGCTTGCGACCGGGGCTGGTGGCGATCCCGGACGCCGCCGACGACCAAGACGACCACCGGGCCACCGCCGCGATCTGGAC
>CAZEFK010000164.1:0-16824 GCA_964511405.1 uncultured Comamonadaceae bacterium
TTGGCCACGGTCAGCGACACGCCGTTGGTCGCCAGCAGGCCGCCGAAGCGCTTTTCCAGGCCGCGGGTCTCAAGCATCGGGGCCTCAGCCATCGGCCCGACCCCGTCCGGCAACCCAGCCCCACAGGCCGCCGCGCGCGAACAGCACGATCAGCAGCAGCACGGGCCCCAGCACCACCTGCCAGTGCTCGGTCCAGTCCGACAGCACCTCCTCCAGCAGCAGATAGGCGGCGGCGCCCAGCACCGGCCCGACCAGGCTGCCCATGCCGCCCAGCACGGTCATGACGATCAGCTCGCCCGACCGCACCCAGCTCATATAGGCCGGGGCCACGAACCCGGTGGCGTTGGCCAGGAGCGCGCCCGCCAGCCCGCCGACCGCGCCGGCCAGGACAAAGGCGGCCAGCCGGTAGCGGGTGGTCGGGAAGCCCAGGGCGCGCATGCGCCGCTCGTTGTCGCGGCAGCCCTGCAGCACCATGCCGAAGCGGCTGCGCACCACGCGCCGGCCCAGCGCCAGCGCGGCGACCAGCAGCGCCAGGCAGACATAGTAGAAGGTCGCCGGATCGAACAGGTCCAAGCCCAGGAGCCGGTTGCGGCTGTCGAGATTGAGGCCGTCCTCGCCGCCATAGGCGCGCAGCGACACCGCCAGATAGAACAGCATCTGCGCGAAGGCCAGCGTGATCATGATGAAGTGGATGCCGCTGGTGCGCAGGCAGATCAGGCCGATCGCCAGCGCGAACAGCGCGCCGAACAGCATCGCCAGCGGCCAGGCGATCAGCGCGTTGTCGGTGCCGGGCACGACCACCGGCCAGCTGATCACCGCCGAGCCGTCGGCAGCATGGAACGCCAGGATGCCGACGGTGTAAGCGCCGATGCCCAGGAACGCCGCGAAGCCGAAGCTGACCATGCCGCCATAGCCCAGGATCAGGTCCAGCGCTGCGGCGGCCAGCGCGAAGATCAGGATGCGCGCGCCCAGGTCCACGTAGAACCCGTTGCCCGTGGCTGCGGCGACCAGCGGCAGGGCGAGCAGCACGGCCAGGCCCAGGGCCAGGACCAGCCGCTCGCGCCCGAAGGTCGGGCGGGCGGCGACCGCGATCGGCGCGGCCAGGTCCCGAAGCTCAGCCATGGACGGGGAACAGGCCGCGGGGACGCCACACCAGAACGGCGGCCATCACCAGATAGATCAGCATCGAGGACAGCGAGCCGCCGACGCCGTCGGCCTGGGCCGGCGGCATCAGGCTGCGCAGGACGGCCGGCAGGAACACCCGGCCCATGGTGTCGACCAGCCCGACCATCAGGGCGCCGACCAGGGCGCCGCGGATCGAGCCGATGCCGCCCAGCACGATCACCACGAAGGTCAGGATCAGCACGCTCTCGCCCATGCCGACCTGCACGGCCAGGATCGGCCCGGCGATGGCGCCGGCCAGCCCGGCCAGCGCCGCGCCCAGCCCGAACACGGCCGAGTACAGCAGCACGATATCGACGCCGAGGGCGCCGACCATCTCACGATTGCTGGCGCCGGCGCGCACCAGCATGCCGACCCGGCTGCGCGCGATCAGCAGCCACAGCAGCAGCGCCACCGCCAGCCCGACCGCGATGATCGCCAGGCGGAAGGCGGGATAGCCGACACCGGGCAGGATCTGCACGGTTCCCGCCAGCCAGGCCGGCGGATTCAGGAAGATCGGTTGCGGCCCCCAGATCATGCGGACGATTTCGTTGAAGAACAGGATCAGCCCGAAGGTGCCCAGCACCTGGTCCAGGTGGCTGCGCCGGTAGAGCGGGCGCAGGGCCAGCACCTCGACCACCATGCCCAGCAGCGCGGTCAGCGGCAGCGCGGCCAGCAGCCCCAGCAGGAAGCTGTCGAACCAGTGCGCCAGGGTCGCGGTCAGGAAGGCGCCCAGCATGTAGAACGAGCCGTGCGCCAGGTTGACCAGGTCCATGATGCCGAACACCAGCGTCAGGCCGGCGGCCATCAGGAACAGCATCACGCCGAGCTGGACGCCGTTGAGCGCCTGCTCCAGGACGAGGGTCGCGTCCATCGCTACTTGGTGCAGGCGCCGACATAGGCGTCGGCTTGGTTCTTCAGGATCGGCTCGCGCACGGCGCTGATCAGGTGGCCCTGGCCGTCCTTGACCACCTCGCGCAGATAGTAGGTCTGGATCGGGAAGTGATTGCGGTTGAGCGCGAAGTCCGGCCGCACCGAGTCGAACTTGGCCGCCGCGAGCGCCTTGCGCAGCCCGTCCTTGTCGGCGACATCGCCGCCGACCGCGCGCACGGCGGCGTCGACCAGGTGAGCCGCGTCATAGGCTTGGGCGGCATAGACCGAGGGCACGCGGCCATACGCGGCCTGGAACGCCGCGACAAAGGCCTTGTTGGCCGGCGTGTCGAGGTCGACCGCCCAGTGCGCCGCGCTTTTCAGACCCAGGGCGGCGTCGCCCATGGCCGGCATGATCTCCTCGCTGAGCGTGAAGGCCGAGCCGTAGAGCGGGATCTTGGTACCCAGGCCGGCCTGGGCGTATTGCTTGACGAAGTTGATGCCCATGCCGCCGGGATAGAAGATATAGACGGCGTCGGGCTTCGCCGCCTGCAGCTGGGCAATGTCGGCAGCATAATCGAGCTGGCCCAGGGGCGTGTAGACCTCGCCGGCGACCTCGCCCTTGTAGAAGCGCTTGAACCCCTCCAGCGCATCCTTGCCGGCCGGGTAGTTCGGCGCCAGCAGGTAGGCATGCTTGACGCCGTGGTCGGCCAGGTACTTGCCCATGGCCTCGTGCGGGCCGTCGTTCTGGAAGGCGGTGTTGAAGAACCAGTCGCTGCACTGGTGGCCGGCGAGCTGCGACGGCCCGGCGTTCGGGCTGACATAGGGCACCTTGGCGCGCGCGAAGCTGGGCATCAGCGCCAGCGCCAGGTTCGACCACACGGTGCCGGTGGCGATGTCGATGCCGTCGCGGCTGACCATGCGGTCGGCGATCTGCTTGGCGATATCGGGCTTCTGCTGGTCGTCGCCTTCGATGATGCGCGCCGGCACGCCGCCCAGCCGGCCGTCCAGCTGCTTGACCGCCAGCGCGAAGCCGTCGCGGATGTCGACGCCCAGGGCGGCACCTTGCCCGGACAGAGTGGTGATCATGCCGACCTTGACCTCGGCGGCCGGCGCGCCTGGGGCGCCGGAGGCGCCCGAAGCGCCCGGTGCGGCCAGCAAGCTGGCAAGGCCGCAGGCCGCGGCAAGCATCCGGCGTGTCGTCATTTATTTCCTCCCTGCATCATGTGTTTAGGCGCGATGTTCGCGAAACAGCCCCAGCTTTTCCTGGGCGGTGCGGTCGGAATAGCCGAACAGCACCAGGTCGGTGTCGGCCCGCAGCCGCAGCGGCCGCCAGCTCGGCACCACCAGCACGTCGCGGTCGCCGAGCGTGAAATCCTGGTCGCCGACCCGCGCCTGGCCCCGGCCCTCGACCACCACCAGCACGGTGCCGTCGCTCGCCTGCCGCGGCCGGGTCTCGAACCCACGGGGCAGCAGCCGGACATGGGCCGAGATGGTCGGCATCACCGCGCCGCCGTCGGCCGGGTTCACGAACTCCAGGGCGTGGCCCAGCCACGGGTCCGGCGCGCCTGACCCGGCCAGGTCGGCCAGGCTCGCCCGCCACTCCGGATAGGGATAGTGGAACAGCGGCTGGTGGGCCGGCCGGCGATCGGCCGCGGTGCCGCGCAGGGGGCGCAGGTTGCGGCCGTAGCGCATGCGGCTGTCGCCGGGCGGCACCGTCTCCGGGTGCGCGGGCTGATCCAGGCGTTCGGCGAAGCTGGCGTCGAAATGGCGGACGGTCGGGATGTCCAGCCCGTCCAGCCAGATCATCGGCCGACCCGACGAGTTGCCGTGGTCGTGCCACTGCCAGTTGGGCGTCAGCACCAGGTCGAAGGGGGCCATGACCGCCTTCTCGCCATCGACCGCGGTGAAGGCGCCCTCGCCCTCCAGCACGAAGCGCAGGGCGCACTGGCTGTGCCGGTGGCAGGGCGCCACCTCGCCGGGCAGGATCAGCTGCAGGCCGGCATAGAGGCTGGTGGTGATGCCCGACGACCCGGCCAATCCCGGATTCTCCAGGATCAGGACCCGGCGCTCGGCCGCTTCGGCGGTGATCAGGTCGCCGGCGCGCAGCAGGTAGTCGCGCGCCAGCTGGTACTCCCACTTCGCCGGCAGCGCCGCCGACTGCGGCGCCGGGGTCACCAGTTGGGCCAGCACCTCCCACAGCGGATGCAGGCTGTGCGGCCGCATCTCGTCGTAAAGGGCGTGCAGGCGGCTTTCGGCATCGTTGCGCATGTCAGAGATCTCCGCCGACCCGCACATGGATGACGCCGTCCTCGACCTTGACCGGGAAGGTGCGGATCGCCGCCGTGCAGGGCGCGCCGGCGGGGGCGCCGGTGCGGACGTCGAACAGGCCCTGGTGCAGCGGGCATTCGATCAGGTGCCCGTCGAGATAGCCCTCCGACAGGAAGGCCTGGCCGTGGGTGCAGACGTCGGCGGTCGCGAAATAGGCACCGTCGACGGCATAGAGGGCGATGCGCTGCCCCGCGACCACGGTGGCGGCGACGCCGTCCTGGTCGACGGCCGCGGCGGCAAGGGTGGGGATCCAGGTCATGGTCTGCACGGGGGGCACCTCAGGCCGGGTAGATCAGGCTGTTGGCGATCATCTCGGAGTCGAAGACCACGGTGCGCTCCTGGATCAGCAGCCGGCCGTCGGCTTCGACCAGCCGGTCGTGGCAGACCCCGCACAGCACGATCGCCGGCTGCTGGTCGATCAGGACCTGCACGATCAGCAGGTTGTGGCGCACCGCGACGCCCTCGGCGCCAGCGGTGATCCGCAGCGGCCCGGGGAAGCGGCGATAGGTGCGCGGCGCATACATCTGGGTGCGGGTCAGGCCGACCACGCGATCCTGCAGCATGCCCCGGCTTTCCGCCCGGATCGTGCACAGCGGCAGGCCGCGCTCGAAGTTCTCGCGCGGGATCACCCGGTACAGACAGTCCTCGGCGAAGAAGCCGGGCCATGCCTCCAGGCGGACGTCGTCGAGCGTGTCGTAATAGGCGTCGAAGAACTCCTGGACGCGGGCGCGCAGCGCCGGCATGGTCTGGCTCATAGCCCCATCACCTCGCGCCAATAGCGGTACATGCCGCGGATCGCGGTTTCGGTGACCATGTGGTCGGTGGGTGCGATGTCGTGGCCGCCCATGGCGACCAGCGCCGCTTCGTCCGGCGCCGGGCCGAAGCCCTGCTGGCTCATCTCGATGATCTCGCCGTCGTCGGCCGAGACGAAGCCGGCCGGGCCGAACAGGTTGGCCTGGCGCTGCCGCCGGAGCTTCATGTCGGGCGGGTCGTCGGCATAGCACCAATGCGTCCAGTGGAAGTCGAAGCCACCGGGCCCCTTGGGCACGATGTGACGGGTGCTGAGCGAATTCACCTGCTGCTGCAGGATCACGCTGGGGAATACCGTGATCATGCCGACCGTGTCTTCGCCCGGGAACTCTTGGACCACGTCCATGATACGGGGATCGGCGAGCGTAAGGTCGCCCTGGAAGTTGCGCATGTCGGACGTCACGTCGTTCGTCACCTGCTCGCCCTTGCGGCTGATCAGGATGCCGTGGCGGCCGGTGTCGTCGATGTCGACCGCCGACTTCTGGTCGGCGCGGAACAGCCCGAAGGTGACGAAGAACACATGCAGCAGGCCCGCATGGTACGGGTCCTTGATGTTCTCCATCATCAGCTTCCAGTTGCCGGGGATGTGCTGGCGGTTGTAGCCCAGGATCTCCAGCTTCCGCCCGTCATAGACGCGGGTGTAGTGCCGCCAGAACTTTTCGCCCAAATATTCGCGGAAGCTCGGCACGTCGTCGCAGAAGCTGGCCCAGACGACGCCGTTGACCACCTCGACCTTGAGCCGGCGCAGGCCGTGCTGGGCCGGGTCGAAGTCGGCCGGCATGCCGCCCTGGCGGCGCACGCCGCGCCGGAACGGCACGCCCATCAGGCCACCGCGCAGGTCGTAGGCCCACTGGTGATAGGGGCACAGCAGCTCCTTGGCGTGGCCGGAGCGAGCCTGGCAGAACTTGACGCCGCGATGGGCGCAGCGGTTCTCCAGCACGCTGATCTCGTCGGTGTCGCTGCGCACGACGACCACAGGCCGTTCGCCCAGGGTCGTGGTCCTGAAGTCCCCGACCGCCGGGATCTCGGCCTCCAGGCCGCAATAGAGCCAGTGCCGGCCGTACCAGATGCGCTCCAGCTCGCGCCGGTAAACCGCATCGTCCGAATAGACCCAGTAGGGCACCCGGGAGGGCCTCGCCGCATCCCAGGTCCGGCCGCTATCGGGCGTCGCCATGAGGGACATCGTTTCCTCCCTGGGTTATTGCATATCGTGCTATTGATTGTATATTAAGCAACGACGGGCGACGTCAAGAGCGAATGCGGAGGGCACAGTGGCAGCGGCAGGCGTGGTGATCGTCGGCGCCGGCCAGGCAGGGGGCCGCACGGCGCTGGCCCTGGTCCAGGGCGGCTATGGCGGGCCGGTCACGCTGATCGGCGCGGAAGCGGAGCTGCCCTATGAGCGGCCGCCGCTGTCCAAGGCGATGCTGGCCGGCCCGGACCAGCCGCCACCCCTGTTGGCCGAAGCCGCGGCCTATGCCGGAGTCGCGCTGTGCCTCGGCCGCCGCGTCACCGCCATCGACCGCGCGGCCCGGCGGGTTCAGCTCGACGACGGCAGCGCGCTGGCCTACGACGCCCTGGTGCTCGCGACCGGCGGCCAGCCCCGGCGCTTGCCCTTCGATGCCGAGCGGCTGCATGTCCTGCGCACGCTCGACGACGCGCGCACGATCGCGGCGCAGGCCGCCCGGGCCCGGTCGGTGCTGGTCGTGGGCGGCGGCGTGATCGGGCTGGAGGTGGCGGCGACGCTGCGCCAGCGCGGGCTGGCCGTGACCGTGATCGAGGTCGGCTCGCGGCTGCTCGGCCGCAACGTCCCGGCGCCGGTCGCCGACCTGATCGCGGCGCGCCATGCGGCCGAGGGCGTCGAGATCCGGACCGGCGTGCGGATCCGGTCACTGACCGAGGACGACGGCATCCAGGCCCTGCTGTCGGACGGCGCGACGATCACCGCCGACTTCGCCGTCGCCGGCATCGGCATCGTGCCGGACACCGCCCTGGCCCAGGCCTGTGGCCTGATCACCGACGACGGCGTGGTCGTGGACGCCGCGATGCGCAGCTCCGATCCCGCGATCTTCGCGGTCGGCGACATGGCCGCCCTGCCCGGCCGCGACGGCCGTCACCGCCGCTGCGAGACCTGGGCGAACGCCAACGCCACGGCCGAGCGCGCGGCCGCGGCGATCCTGGACTTGGCGCCACCGGCCGACGACGCCGCCTGGTTCTGGACCGACCAGTACGATCTGAATGTCCAGCTCGCCGGCGACACGATGGCCGGCCGCATCGTCGCGCAACGGGCGAGCCTGCCGGGCGGACAGGTGTTCCTGCTGCTGGACGGCGCTCGGCTCGCCGGCGCCGTCACGATCAATGCCGGCCGCGACATGGCCACCTGCCGCCGGCTGCTCGCGGCCGGGGCGGCCCTGCCCGAGGCCATGCTGTCGGCCGCCGCCTTCGATCCGCGGGCGGCGCGCGCCCTGCTTACGCCTGTCCCGGCCAGGCTCCGCCCAGTCGATGCGTGATCTCGCGGCAGGTGGCGATCAGCTGCGCCCGCACGGCCGCGTCCTCGCCGGCCGCGAAGGCCGGCGAGGCGATGATCGAGACCACCAGGACCAGTTGCCCCTGCAGGTTGAACACCGGCGCCGCAAAGGCGCGCAGGCCGGGTACGGTGGTGCCGTCGACCCCGGCCGACAGATCGGCGCGCACCTGCCGGCGCAAGGCGTCGATGTCGATCGGGCCCGCGGTCCGGTCGCGCGCCAGCTCTTGCTGCAGCAGGTCGGAGACGAAAAGCTCGTTCTGGAACGCCAGGAACACCTTGCCAGTGGCCGAATGGATCAGCGGCAGCCGCGAGCCGATGGTCAGGGTCGTGTAGATCGGCGGCGACCCCGGGTACCAGCGCACGATCGTCGGGCCCAGATCAGCCCACACTGCGAGCTGCCCGGTGCGGCCGGTCGCGGCCACCAGGTCCTGGGCGCCCTGCGCGGCCGCGGCGAACAGATCGAGCCGGCCCATGGCGGCCAGGCCCAGCCGCAGGGCGCCGCTGTCGAGGTCGTAGAGCGCCGTCGCCGGATCCTGGCGCAGATAGCCGGTATTGACGAAACTGGCGAGGTACCGGTGCGCCTGGCTGGGCGACAGCTGGCTGGCCTTGGCGATGTCGGACAGGCTGCTCGGCCGGCCCAGCCGGACCAGCGCATCGAGCACGCCGATGCCGATCTCGACCGACTGTATGCCCTTGCGCCGTCCCGCCATGCCACCGCTCCGTCCGTCCCCGGTCCCCATCTGAAAAGGATGCGCGCGTGAAACTCCACGGCTATTTCCGCTCCTCGGCCTCCTATCGGCTGCGCATCGCCCTGAAGCTGAAGGGCCTGACGGCCGACCAGGCCTTCATCCACCTGCGCCGCAAGGAGCAGCAGTCGCAGGATTTCCTGGCGATGAACCCCATGGGCCTGGTGCCGGTGCTGGAGGCCGACGGCCGTGTGCTGACCCAATCCCTGGCCATCATCGAGTACCTGGACGAGACGCATCCCGAGCCGGCGCTGCTGCCGCCGGCGCCGATCGACCGCGCCTGGGTCCGGTCGGTCGCGCTGGCCATCGCCTGCGACATCCATCCGCTCAACAACCTGCGGGTGCTGCTGCACCTGCGCGACGCGCTGGGCCTGGACGAGCCGGCGCGCAACGACTGGTACCGCCACTGGGTCGCCGAGGGCTTTTCCGGCCTGGAGGCGCTGCTGGCGGCGGACGACCGGGTCGGCCGGTTCTGCTGCGGCGACACGCCGGGGCTCGCCGATTTGTGCCTGGTGCCGCAGGTCTATAATGCCGAGCGGCTCGACTGCCCGATGGACGCCTATCCGACGATCCGCCGCCTGGCCGCGGCGGCCCGCACCCTTCCCGCCTTCGCCGACGCCGAGCCCGGCCGTCAGCCCGACGCCGAATGACACGAGGATTCGCCATGACCGACTTCGCCTTCCCGCCGCCGCCCGTGGTCAGCGCCCCGATCCGGGGCCGGACCGAGCGCTTCCCGATCGCCCGCATCTTCTGCGTCGGCCGCAATTACGAGGCCCATGCCCGCGAGATGGGCGTCCAGCCCGACCGCGAGGCGCCGTTCTACTTTACCAAGTCGGCGCTGGCCTATGTGCCGTCCGGCACGACCGTGGCCTATCCGCCCGGCACCGAGAACTACCATTACGAGATGGAGCTGGTGGTGGCGATCGGCGCCCCGGCGTTCCGGGTCGCCCCGGAGCAGGCGCTGGCGGCCGTCTTCGGCTATGCCTGCGGCCTGGACATGACCAGGCGCGACCTGCAGCTCAAAGAGCGCGCCAAGCAGCGCCCCTGGGACCTGGGCAAGGACTTCGAGGAGTCCGCGGTGCTGTCCGAGATCGTGCCGGTGGCGGCCTGCGGCCATCCGGCCAACGGCCGCATCGAACTCGCGGTCAATGGCGAGACCAAGCAGGCCAGCACTCTCGACCAGCTCATCTGGTCGGTGCCGGACCTGATCTCCCACCTCTCGCGCTATTACCACCTGCAGCCCGGCGACCTGATCTACACCGGCACGCCCGAGGGGGTCGGCCCGGTCAAGACCGGCGACCGCTTGGCGGGTACGGTCGAGGGCGTGGGCACTATCGCGCTCACGATCGGCGCGGCGGCGTAGCCGCGCGTATGACAAAGCGATCGGCGGCAATGGCCCTTGTCGCCGATCGCTGACTTTCCCAAACTGTCGCCGTTCGACGACAGGCCGGGATTGTCGCCATGAAGGTTCGCACGGCCGCCGACATCGGCCTTGCCATTCGCGAGCGGCGGCGCGCCGCGGGCTGGGACCAGGAGGCGTTAGCCCGGCGGGCCAAGGTCAGCCGCCAGTGGATCGTCGAGATCGAGAAAGGCAAGCCGCGGGCCGAGATCGGCCTGGTCTTGCGGACGCTCGAAGCCCTGGGGCTCGATGTCTCGCTCGCAACCGCCGGTCCGGTCGGCGACGCCGTGCCGTCCGTCGACATCGACGAGATCCTCGACGACCTCCGGACCGACCGGCCGTGACGGCGGCGCTTGTCGCGCTCATGGCTGGCCGCGTGGTCGGCACCGTCACGCGCGACACCCGCGGGCAGCTCCGCTTCACCTACGACGACGGCTGGCGCGCCGCCCCCGGCGCCTACCCCCTGTCGCTGTCGATGCCACTGGCGGTCGCGGACCATCCCCATGACCGTATCGAGGCGTTCCTCTGGGGCCTGCTCCCGGACAACGCCCACATCCTGGACCGATGGGCCAAACGGTTTCAGGTTTCCGCGCGCAACGCGTTTGCGCTCGTCGCCCATGTCGGGGAAGACTGCGCCGGCGCGGTCCAGTTCGCCCGGCCCGAGCGCATCGGCGATCTCACGACCGAGGGCCCCCGCGATGTCGCGTGGTTGACGGAGGCTGAAATCGCGGAGCGGCTGCGGCTGCTCAGGACCGATCCGTCGGCCTGGCGCACGTCGGGGGACACCGGCCAGTTCAGCCTCGCCGGCGCGCAGCCGAAAACCGCGCTTCTCCTCGAGGACGGCCGGTGGGGCGTGCCGGCCGGGCGCACGCCGACCACCCACATCCTGAAGCCGCCCTCGGCCGACCTCGACGGCCATGCGGGAAACGAGCACATCTGCCTGCGCCTGGCCCGCGCAATGGGCCTGATCGCGACGCGGTCGGAGGTTCGGCGGTTCGAGCGCGAAGCCGCCATCGTCGTGGAGCGCTACGACCGGCGGCAAACCGCCGGCGGCATCGTCCGCGTCCACCAGGAGGACGTGTGCCAGGCTCTGGCCGTCCTGCCGACATCAAAATACGAAACCGAAGGCGGCCCCGGCGCGCGGGCAGTCATGGACCTGTTGGGCACGGCATCGAGCCGGCCGGACGAGGATCGGGCCCGGTTCGTCGATGCCCTGATCTTCAACTGGCTGATCGCCGGCACCGATGCCCACGCCAAGAACTATTCGCTGCTGATCGGCGCGAACGGACGCGTGCGCCTCGCGCCGCTGTACGATGTGGCGAGCGCCCTGCCCTATGGCCGCTTCGACCCCCAGAAACTGCGCCTGGCGATGAAGATCGGCGGCGCATACCGCCTTCGCGACATCGGCGCCCGCCAATGGCGCAGGCTGGGAGACACCCTGCGGATCGATCCCGACGCCCTCGTGGCCCGGGCGGCGGCACTGGCGGAGATGCTCCCGGATCATCTTGCCGATGTGCGGCGGCAGGCCGGCGCCGACGGACTTGACCACCGGATTGTCGAGCGTCTGGCCGCGGACTTGTCGGCCCGAGCCGGCGATTGCCGACGGCAGCTATCGGCACCGAGCCCAGCCTCGAACCGGGCGACCTAACGGATGCTCCGCTGCATCGACCTTGCCGGCGCCGCCGTCCGGGCGAACAGGGCATGGACCACGCCGCGCAGCCACATGTTGCCGGGATCCTTGTGCGCGCGCCGGTGCCAGAACTGGTGCACCGGGATCGTCGGCGTCCGGATCGGCAGGTCGAACAGCCGGATGTCGGCGTAGCGGCCGAGCAGCGCCGCGAACGCGGCGCGGTTTGGCGCACAAATCTTGAGGTGCCCCCTCGTTCAGCATAGTCAGGGCCCGGTGGCGATGAGCATGCCGGCGATCTCGGCAAGGCCGACCGCTTCGACGCCGTGGCCCAAGGGGATCCGTTCGCTGCCCGGATAGACCAGAAACCGCCGGTCCGGCGCCAGGTCGGCGCAGGCGGCATGAAATCCCCTGCCCACCTTTGGAGCCATGGCGCGCTTGACCTCCACCGCCCACAGCCGTCCGTCGGGCACGCACAACAGCAGGTCGATCTCGGCGCCTGCCGCGGTCCGGTAGAAGAAGGCATCGCCGCCAGCGGGCAGCAGGCCCGCCACCGTCTCGACGACCAGCCCCTCCCAACTGCCGCCGGCGACGGGATGGCCCAGCACCGCGTCCAGGTCGCCCAGGCCCAACAGGGCATGCACCAGGCCGCTGTCGCGGATGTAGACCTTCGGCGACTTGACCAGGCGCTTGCCGACATTGGCGTGCCACGGCTGCAGCCGGCGCACCAGCAGCAGATCGACCAGCAGGTCGACATAGCCGGCGACCGTCTTGTGGTCGACCCCCAGTCCCCGGCCGAACTCCGAGGCGTTCAGCAATCCGCCCTGCACATGCGCCAGCATCGTCCAGAACCGGCGCAGGGTTTCCGCCGGGACGCGCGCGCCCATCTGCGGCACGTCGCGCCCGAGGTAGGTCCGGATGAAGTCGCGCCGCCAGCGCAGGCTCTCGGCATCGCTGGATGCCAGCAGGCTGTCGGGGAAGCCGCCGCGCACCCAAAGCCGGTCGAGGGCGGCAGCGCCGGCTTCGGTCACGTCCACCGGGCCCAGTTCCAGGTGCGCGATCCGACCGGCCAGCGTCTCCGATGACTGCCGCAGCAGGTCGAGCGACGCCGAGCCCAGGAGCAGGAAACGCCCGGAGCGGCGGCTTTCGCGCCGGCCGCGGTCGATCAGCCCGCGCAGGTTCTGGAACAGCCCCGGCAGGCGCTGGACCTCGTCCAGGATGACCAGCTTGTCGGCGTGGCGATCCAAGTAGGCCTCGGAGTCGGCGAGCTTGGCCTGATCGGTGTCCGACTCCAGGTCGAGATAGATCGACGGACGACGGTCGCCGACCGCTTGCGCGAGGGTGGTCTTGCCGACCTGGCGCGGGCCGAGGAGCAGCACGGCCGGGCTCGCATCCAGGCGATCGATCAGCAGTGGAAGCAGACGGCGCGTAAGCATCCTCGTTTTTTGGGAGTTAGCCTCCCAAAATGCAAGGATAGGCGTGACATCAAGGGGGGCCGCCAGGCGGCCGCGCGAACAGCGCGTGCACCAGCGACCGCAGCCACATGTTGGCCGGATCCTTGTGCGCGCGCCGGTGCCAGGATTGATGCACCGGGATCGGCGGCGTCCGGATCGGCAGCTCGAACTGCTGGATATCGGCATAGCTGCAGAGCCGCGCCGCGAACGCCGATGGCACGGCGGCCACCAGGTCGGTGCCCTCGATGACCGGCAGCAGGCCGGCAAAGTGCGACAGCTCGACCAGCACCCGGCGGCGGAGGCCGCGGCGCTCCAGGAACTGCTCCAGCACATGCTCGCGGCCATGGGGGCGCACCTCGGCATGGGGCAGCGCTAGGTAGTCGGCCAAGCCGAGCCCCGGCCCCACCTCCGGATGGCCGGCGCGGGCGATGCCGACCAGCCGGTTGTCGAACAGCCGCTGCTGGAAGAACCCGTCCCGGCGCAGGTCCGGGAAATAGCCGACCGCCAGGTCGGCGGCACCGGACTCCAGGGCCTCGGCCGCGGCGGAGCGGTCGCGCGCGACCGTGCGCAGCCGAGTGTTCGGCGCCTCGGCCTGCAGGCGCGCGATCAGCGCCGGCACGAAGTGGATCTCGCCGATGTCGGGGGTCACGAGGGAGAACAGCCGGTCGGCGCGGGCCGGGTCGAACCCGGTGCGCTGCAGGACCTCCTCGCGCACCAGGTCGAGCACCCGGCGCACCGGCCCGGCCAGGTCCAGCGCCTTGGCGGTCGGCGCCATGCCGGCGCCGGCGCGCACGAACAGCGGATCGTCGAACAGGGTGCGCAGGCGCTGCAGGGCCGCGCTCATCGCCGGCTGGCTGAGCCCGATCGACTGCCCGGCGCGGGTCACGCTGCGATGGTCGGCCATCGCCGCGAAGGCCACCAGCAGATTGAGGTCGACGCCCCTGACATCCATGCCGTGGATACTCGTTATCCGCGATATCGAATGGAGGGATGATACGGCGCCACCTACGCTGTGCCCATACAGCTTCGGGGAGGACGCCATGGAATTCCTGCACAATGCCTGGTACGTCGCGGCCTGGTCCGCCGAGGTCGGCGCGGCGCTGCTGCCGCGCACCATCCTTGATCGCCGGCTGGTGCTGTACCGGCGCCCGGACGGCGCGGCGGCCGCGCTCGACGACCGCTGCCCGCACCGCTTCGCGCCGCTGTCACGCGGCCGGCTGTTCGGCGACGTCATCGAGTGCGGCTACCACGGCCTGCGCTTCGACGGCGCGGGCGCCTGCGTGCTCAACCCGCACGGCACCGGCGTCATCCCCCACAAGGCGCGGGTGCGCAGCTATCCGCTGGTCGAGCGCGACCGGCTGCTGTGGATCTGGATGGGCGACGCCACGCCCGACCCCGGCCGGATCCCCGAATTCGACTTCCTGTCCGACCCGGCGTTCCAGACCGTCACCGGCTACACGCGGGCCACCGGCCATTACGAACTGATGACCGACAACATCATGGACCTTGGCCACATCGAGTTCCTGCATCCTGGGCTGCTGGGCAGCGAGGCCGTGCGGCGGGCACAGTCGGAGGTGTTCGAGGCCGGCCTGACCGTGCATGCCAACCGGCGTACCCGCAACGAGATCCTGCCGCCGCTGCTGCAGACCTGGTACGGCGCCGGCGACCGGCCGGCACAGCGCTGGCTCAATGTGCGGTGGGACCCGCCGGCGCTGATGAAGCTGAGCATCGGCGTGCTGCCCGAGGGGGCGCCGGAGAGCGACGGTCGGGAAAGCCAGGGCTGCCACCTGATGACCCCGGAGACCGCGACCTCGACCCATTACTTCTGGGCGCAGGGGCGCAACTGGGGCGAGCCCGACCCCGAGATGGACGCCCGCCGGCTGGAGTCGCTGCGCATCGCCTTCGACACCCAGGACAAGCCGATGATCGAGGCAGTCCAGGCCAACATGGGCACCACCGACCTGATGGCGCTGGGCCCCGTAATGCTGGGGACCGACGCTGGCGCCGTGCGTGCGCGGCGCATCCTGGCCGGGTTGATCGCCCGGGAGCGGACGGCGGGATGAGCGCCTTCAGCGCCGTCTGGTTCGCCACATTCTGGCCGAGCTGCACATGACCACCGGCCAATGCACACCACGTTGACGGATGTGATCATCGCGCTGGGTTGCGCTGGCGGTCCAATCCGGTTTTCGCGCCGGCTCGCGTCCGTGTTAAGAGTGGTCATTGGCACAGTCTGGTAAGGCGCTGCCTTCGCTGTTTTATGGTGATCAATGGCGGTTAGCGCATCACGCTTGTACCCAAGTTTGGCACGCAACCGAGCCGGAGGTTACGATATCCATCGACTGATAGAGACGCTGTATCGAATCATCGGGACAGACGACGTCACCGAATACAAGATCGGCGTGACGCAATCTCTCGTAAAACGATCCAAACAACATCTGAAAGATCGTTGGGAGCACTCAATTGCCCTGGCCACAGGCCTCTCTGCGCAAGAGGCTCTTGCCATAGCGGAGGCGATATTCAGTTATTGTACATCCATCAAAACTGATGACTACTATATCAAGTATTTCAAACCAGCACGCAACAGACATTATTATAGATCTTTAGGAGGCATCAAAAATCGCGACAATGTATATTCAGTATATGTGGTTTTCAATGTGAATTGGATGTGGGACGGGCCGAACGAACAAACGACGTGACAGTCTCGGCCGAACTTTGGCCCGCAGTCGCGGCTGGCGCGGACATCCTGGGCACCGGTCGAGCCTTTACCTGCGGCGGCAAGTGGATTAAAACGACGGCACCTCTCTCCGATTGAGCCCAGCGGCGCGGTTCCCTGCGCCAGCCTGGAGCCCTATTAATCGGTGAGGATGATGGTGAGATCGGTTTCCAGACAACTCCGCAACGCGCTTCGGCGTGAGCGCCGTTCCCATCCGACGTTGAACATGCTCCTGGCCCAGTTGAAGGGCGAAAGCGCAGCCCGGCGAGCGATCAGGCTCGACGCCGAGGCGCTGCACGCGCGCCTGGGCCGCTCGGTGACCTGGGCTGCCTGCGTGCACGCCGTCAAAACGGGGTGGAGCGACCAGCTCGCTGCAAAAGTCGACCGCCGAGGCAAGAGCGGCGGCGCCACAGTATAAACGAGGCGGCGGGCGCCGAAGCGCCCGCCGCCTACACCGCCAGCTCAGCCGCCCGCCGCCATAGCAGCTCGCGTTCGCGGCGATTGCCGGCCAGCGCCGCGGCGGCTTCGAAGGCGGCGCGGGCCTCGGTGGTGCGGCCGAGGCGCTGCAGCAGGTCGCCGCGGACGCTGGGCAGCAGGTGGTAGGCCTGCAGCGCCGGCTCGCCGGCCAGCCGGTCGACGATCGCCAGGCCGGCAGCGGGCCCATCGGCCATGGCGACGGCGACGGCGCGATTCAGCTCGACCACCGGCGACGGCGCCAACGCAGCCAGCTCGGCATAGAGGGCGGCAATGCGCGGCCAGTCGGTGTCGGCCGCGGTTGCGGCCTGGGCGTGGCACGCGACGATCGCCGCCTGCAGGCTGTAGGCGCCGCCGCCCAGCAGCCGGGCGCGGGCCAGGGCCTTCAGGCCGGCGCGGATGCAGCCGCGGTCCCAGCGCGCGCGGTCCTGGTCCATCAGCAGGATCGGCGCCCCGTCGGGGCCTGTGCGCGCGGCCGTCCGCGAGGCGTTCAGCAGCATCAGCGCCAACAGGCCGTGCACTTCGGCCGCATCCGGCATCGCCGCGGCCAGCACCCGGCCCAGGCGCAGCGCCTCGTCGCACAGCTGCGGGCGCAGCCAGTCGTCGCCCCGGGCCGCGGTGTAACCCTCGTTGAAGATCAGATAGAGCACGTGCAGCACCGCGGGCAACCGCGCGGCCAGCTCGGGGCCGCGCGGGGTCTCGTAGGTCAGGCCTG
>CAZEFK010000165.1:0-16752 GCA_964511405.1 uncultured Comamonadaceae bacterium
CTCGGCGACGCGCAAGCTGCGGCTTCCCGGCAAGCTCGCCGACTGCTCCGGCAACGCCACCGACGGCACCGAGATCTTCCTGGTCGAGGGCGACAGCGCCGGCGGCTCGGCCAAGCAGGCGCGCGACCGCGAGACCCAGGCGATCCTGCCGCTCAAGGGCAAGATCCTGAATGTCGGCCGCGCCGGCGCCGAGAAGATGGCCGCCAACCAGGAGCTGAAGGACCTGGTGCTGGCGCTCGGCTGCGGCTCCGGCGACCGCTTCGATCTGCCCAAGCTGCGCTATGAGCGGGTGATCGTGATGACCGACGCCGACGTCGACGGCGCCCATATCGCGGCGCTGCTGATGACCTTCTTCTACCGCGAGATGCGGCCGCTGATCGAGGCCGGCCGGCTGTTCCTGGCCCAGCCGCCGCTCTACCGCCTGACCCAGGGCAACCGCACCGTCTACGCCCACGACGACGCCGACAAGGACCGGCTGATGCAGGCGATGTCGGGGCGCGGGAAGGTCGAAATCAGCCGTTTCAAGGGCCTGGGCGAGATGGTGCCGAGCCAGCTCAAGGAGACCACCATGGACCCGGCCCGGCGCACCCTGTTGCGCGTGACCCTGCCCGAGGCCGCCGCCGTGGCCGAGCGCGCCAGCACCGAAAGCCTGGTCGAGAGCCTGATGGGCCGCAAGCCCGAGCTGCGCTTCGCCTTCATCCAGGAAAACGCCCGCTTTGCCCGCGACCTGGACGTGTAGGGACGTTAATTGGATTTCGTCACAATTATCCGGTTAGGCTGCCCGCGGATGGTCGTTGGCTAGATAGGCCGCGGATGCGGAGTCCGGCAGGAGTTGTGGGAAGGGCGGTCGGCGATGCGCGGCATCTGCAGATCGCAGTGCTGGCGGTGCTGCTGGCGCTCAACCTGGCCTGGGTCGATTTCGGCGCCCGGCCCCTGCCCAGCCTCGTCGGCATCGGCGCCTGCCTGGTCGGCCAGGCCCTCTGCCACCGGTTGTGGCGGACGCCGGCGCTGGAGGTCCGCTCGGCGCTGATCACCGGCCTGTCGCTCGCCCTGCTGCTGCGCGGCGATGCGCTCTGGGTCCCGGCGGCCGCCGGGCTGCTGGCCATGGCGTCCAAGCATGCGGTGCGCATCCGCGGCAAGCATCTGTGGAACCCGTCGGCGGTCGCCATCGGCGCGATGGTGTTCGGCACCGACCATGCCTGGGTGTCGCCGGGCCAGTGGGGCACCGCCCTGTGGCTGGCGGCGCTGCTGTCGCTGCTGGCGATCGTGGTCCTGGCGGCGGCCAGCCGCGCCGACATTTCCCTGGCCTTCCTCGGCAGCTATGCCGGCCTGCTGGTCTGGCGCGCCATCCAGCTCGGCGATCCGCTGACGATCCCGCTGCACCAGCTGCAGAACGGCTCGCTGCTGCTGTTCGCCTTCTACATGATCTCGGACCCGCGCACGGTGCCCGACGCCCGCATCGCCCGCCTGATCTTCGCGGCGACGGTGGCCGGGCTCGCCTATTGGCTGGCGTTCCATGACCAGATCAGGCCGGCGCTCTACGCCGCGCTGATCGTCCTGTCGCCGCTGTCCCCGCTCCTCGACCGCGCCTTCCCCGCGCCGCGCTTCCAATGGTCGACGCCGCGCCCCGCCTGAAAGGACCGAACGCGTGAAGACACTGCGCGCCGCCCTTGCCGCCACCATCCTGGTCAGCCACGCCCTGGCCGCGGGCCCGGCCGCGGCCTTCTGCGGCTTCTACGTCGCCCAGGCCGACGCCAAGCTGTTCAACAAGGCCTCCAAGGTCGTGCTGACCTGGCATGACGGCCAGATGGCGACGACCATGGCCAGCGACTACGAAGGCGACGCCAAGACCTTCGCCGTCGTGATCCCGGTGCCGACCTTCATCGAGCGCAAGCAGATCGGCGTCGTCGACATGCCGGTGATCGACCATTTGGATGCGTTCACGGCGCCGAGGCTGGTCCAGTATTTCGATCCGGATCCGTGTCCGCCACCGCCGGCTGAGTACGGCACAGGGACCTGGACGTCGGTCGCCGCTGCGCCGGCTCCCCAGGCGGCGGCCGGGCCCGCTCAGCCGGAACGCTACAAGGGGGTGTCCGTCGAGGCGCGATACGACGTCGGTGAATACGACGTGGTCATCCTGGCCGCCCAGGAGAGCGACGGGTTGGTCAATTTCCTGACCGACAACGGCTACAAGATCCCCGACGGGGCCGGCGCCGTGCTCGGCAGCTACATCAAGCAGAAGATGCGCTTCTTCCTCGCCAAGGTGAACCTGGATAGGATGGAGCTGCTGGGTCAACACTTCCTCCGACCGCTGCAGGTGCGATACGAATCCAAGAAGTTCATGCTTCCCCTGCGTCTGGGTACCGTCAACGCCGCCGGCCCGCAGGACCTAATCGTCTACGCCCTGACCGAGAAGGGCCGAGTCGAGACGACCAACTATCGAACTCTCGCACTGGCTTCGGAAAAACAGATACCGCTGTTCGTCGCCAACGACTTCGGCAACTTCTACAAGGCAACCTTCGAACGGGCCTTTCAGCGCAGCGATAAGAGTTCCGTATTCCTCGAATATGCCTGGGACGTCGGCTTCTGCGACCCGTGCGCTGCGCCGTCCATGACACGCAAGGAGCTGGTGGATCTCGGCGTGCGCTGGATCGAGGACGAGGCACCGGTGCCATATACCTCATGGAACCGGCAATCCTCGGTGTACGTCACGCGGCTGCACGTACGGTACGATGCGGAACACTTCCCCGAGGACTTGGCGTTCATGGAGACGCCGAACCGGGCGACCTTCCAGGGCCGCTACGTCATGCAGCATCCTTGGACGAAAGACGCCGAATGCGCCGCGGGCACCAGCTATTTCAACTCTCTGCCGGGCCGCTTCGCGATCGAGGCCGACAACCTGGCCGACCTGACCGGATGGCCGCTCGCCGACATCCGCGCCAAGATGGAAGCCAACGGCCAGTCCTTCACGTCGCGTGCCTTGCGCGCTAACCCTCTCTCGCGAGAAGGCGCCGCAACTGATCGGTGACGGTGTCGGGCCGCTCGATGGTGGCCAGGTGCCCGCAATCGGGGATCAGCGCCAGCTCGGCGGTGCCGATGTCGGCGGCCATCTCGCGTGCGTGCTCGGGCGGCGTCAGGGCGTCCTGCGCGCCGCACAGCACCAGGGTCGGGCAGGTGATCGCCGCCAAGGACGGCCGGCTGTCGATCCGGCCCATGATCGCGGTCTGCTGGCGCACGAAGCCCTCAGGCCCGATGCGCGCGGCCATGTCCAGCACGGTCTGGCACAGGTCCGCGTCGTCGAGCCGCGACGGGTGCACCAGCAGCGGCAGCAGCCGCGGCGTGACGCCGCGGAACTGGCCGATCCGGCCGAGCTCCAGCAGGCCCAGCCGGCGCGTCCGCTGCTCGGGCGTATCGGCCCGGGCCGAGGTGTCCAGCAGCGCCAGGTGGGTGACGCGCCCGGGCGCCTGACGCAGGATCTCCAGCGCGACATAGCCGCCCATGGACAGGCCGGCCAAGGCGAAGTGCTCCGGTGCGGCGGCCAGCGCATCGGTCGCCAGGCCGGCGATGCTGTCGGAGCGGGTGAGATCGGCGACGCTGGTCTCCCAGGCGCCGCCCAGGGCCGCCATCTGCGGTGCGAACAGGGCGGCGTCGCACAGCAGGCCGGGCAGGAACAGAAGATGGGGCATGGCGGCCACAGTGCCGCCCCCACGGTCCGGTCGCAAGTCGCCCAAAGAGTTCGCCCGCGCCTATTCGACATTGACTTCTGGGCTCCTGCGACCACTTGTGTCCTGCGCGCGGACAGGCTCGGCCTGGCCCGCCCTCTCGGCTTTGGGCCGGATCCCCATGGGCAGATCACGTGACGGGATGATGACGTTCTCGGAATTGGGCCTTAGCGGCGACGTCGTGCGGTCGGTCGTCGACGCCGGCTATCAGACTCCGACCCCGATCCAGGCACAGGCGATCCCGTCGGTACTGGCCGGCCGCGACGTCCTGGGCTGCGCCCAGACCGGCACCGGCAAGACCGCGGGCTTCACCCTGCCGATGATCGACATCCTGGCCAGCGGCCGGGCCAAGGCCAAGATGCCGCGGTCGCTGATCCTGGAGCCGACCCGCGAGCTCGCGGCCCAGGTCGCCGAGAGCTTCGAGAAGTACGGCAAGTACAACAAGCTGACCATGGCGCTGCTGATCGGCGGCGTCTCCTACGCCGACCAGGAGAAGCTGCTGGACCGCGGCGTCGACGTCCTGATCGCGACGCCCGGGCGGCTGATCGACCATTACGAGCGCGGCCGCATCCTGCTGATGGACGTCAAGGTCCTGGTGATCGACGAAGCCGACCGCATGCTCGACATGGGCTTCATCCCCGACATCGAGAAGATCGTGCGCTGGCTGCCGCAGCGCCGGCAAACCCTGTTCTTCTCGGCCACCATGCCGCCCGAGATCCGGCGCCTGGCCGACGCCTTCCTGACCGATCCCAAGGAAATCTCGGTGGCGCCGCCGGCCTCGACCGCGACCACCGTGGCCCAGCACCTGTCGGTGGTCGACGACGACGACAAGCGCGAGGCGCTGCGTCGCCTGATCCGCGCCGAGGACATCAAGAACGCCATCGTCTTCTGCAACCGCAAGAAGGACGTGGGCATCCTGCACCGGTCGCTGGTCAGTCACGGCTTCAACGCCGCCGCCATCCATGGCGATCTGCCGCAGAGCGTGCGCACCGAGACCCTGGAGCGCTTCAAGCGTGACGAGATCACGTTGCTGATCGCCTCGGACGTCGCCGCACGCGGCCTGGACATCGTCGACCTGAGCCATGTCTTCAACTTCGACGTGCCGATCCACGCCGAGGACTATGTCCACCGCATCGGCCGCACCGGGCGCGCCGGCAAGACCGGCCGCGCCTTCACCCTCGCCACACCCGAGGACGGGCGTGCGGTCTCGGCGATCGAGACCCTGATCGGCAAGGCCATCCCGCGCTTCGACATCGCCGGCGTCGACACCCAGGAGTTCCTGCCGGACGACGGCAAGCGCCGCCGCCGCGGCAAGGGCAAGCCCGAGAAGGAGCGGCCCACCCGGGAGCAGCCGGCCAAGCCCGAGGGCGAGCGGCCGGCCAGGGCCGCCGAGAACCGTCGCCCCCGTCCCGAGCCCGAGGCAGAGCGCCCGGCGCGCGAACCGGCCACCGCCGAGCTCACGCCGTTTGACCGCGACAACCGCCGCGGGCGCGACCGGGATCGGGATCGCGATCGTGACCGGCGCCGTCACCGCTATGAAGAGGACGATCAGCCGGTGGTCGGCCTGGGCGACCATGTCCCCGCCTTCCTGCTGCGGCCTGTCAAGATCGCCAAAGCGTCATAACGACGTGCGGCATCCCTGCCCTTCGGCAGCTTGACCCCCGGGCCTCGTCGGCTAAGCTCCCCGCATCGGCGGGGGCCCGGACCGGTAGGGACGCCCATCTGGCGCTGCCGCAGCTTGTTTCGCGGGGAGGATCTACATGCACACCTCAGTCAGTTTGACCGTCAACGGCAAGCCCGTGACGGTCGACGTGGAGCCGCGTACGCTGCTCGTGCAGGTGCTGCGCGAGAAGCTGGGCCTCACCGGGACTCATGTCGGCTGCGATACGAGCCAGTGCGGCGCCTGCGTCGTCCATGTCGACGGCCGGTCGGTGAAGTCCTGCACCATGCTGGCCGTCCAGGCCGACGGCGCCCAGGTCGCGACCATCGAAGGCCTGGCCACCAACGGCAAGCTGCATCCGGTCCAGGAAGCCTTCCGCGAGCATCACGGCCTGCAGTGCGGCTTCTGCACGCCTGGTATGGTCATGAGCGCGGTCGATCTGTTGAAGACCAATCCCAACCCGTCCGAGCACGAGATCCGTGACTGGCTGGAAGGCAACATCTGCCGCTGCACCGGCTATCACAACATCGTCAAGGCGATCGAGCACGCTGCCGCCGAGATGAGGGGGTGATGTCATGGACCAGCCCATCGACAAGGCCGGGGCCTTCCAGATCGGCGCCTCGGTCAAGCGCAAGGAGGACCTGCGGTTCCTGACCGGCCGCGGGCATTACACCGACGACTTCAACAAGCCTGGTCAGCTCTACGCCTACATCCTGCGCTCGACGGCGGCCCACGCCCGCCTGAAGGGCGTCGACACCGGGGCCGCCAAGTCGGCGCCCGGGGTGGTGGCGGTCTACACCGGCGCCGACTTCACTGCCGACGGCGTGGTCGGCCTGCCTTGCGGCTGGCAGATCCACTCCAAGGACGGCTCGCCCATGGTCGAGCCGGCCCACCCGGTGCTGGCGACCGACAAGGTCCGCCATGTCGGCGACCCGATCGCCGTGGTGGTCGCCGAAACCTACGCCCAGGCCAAGGACGCCGCCGAAAAGATCGGCCTGGATCTGGAGGAACTGCCGGCCGTGACCGCGGTCGTCGACGCGGTCAAGCCGGGCGCGCCTGAATTGTTCGAGCAGGCCAAGGGCAATGTCTGCTACGACTGGCACCTGGGCGACAAGGCCGCGGTCGACGCCGCCTTCGCCAAGGCGGCCAAGGTCGCCAAGCTGGACCTAGTCAACAACCGGCTGATCCCCAACGCCATGGAGCCGCGGGCCGCGCTCGGCGACTACGATCCGGCGACCGGCCACTACACGCTCACCACCACCAGCCAGAACCCCCATGTCATCCGGCTGCTGATGGGCGCCTTCGTCCTGCACCTGCCCGAGCACAAGCTGCGGGTGATCGCCCCCGACGTCGGCGGCGGCTTCGGGTCCAAGATCTACCACTATGCCGAAGAGGCGATCGTCACCTGGGCGGCCGGCAAGCTGGCGCGGCCGGTGAAGTGGACCGCCGAGCGTTCGGAATCCTTCATGTCCGACGCCCATGGCCGCGACCATGTCAGCCATGCCGAGCTGGCGCTGGACGGCCAGGGCCAGTTCCTGGCGCTCAAGGTCTCGACGCTGGCCAACATGGGCGCCTATCTGTCGACCTTCGCGCCCGCCGTGCCGACCTATCTCTACGGCACGCTGCTGGCCGGCGTGTACCGGACTCCGGCGATCTATGTCGAGGTCAAGGCGGTGTTCACCAACACCGTGCCGGTCGACGCCTATCGCGGCGCCGGGCGGCCCGAGGCCACCTACCTGCTGGAGCGCCTGGTCGACATCGCGGCCGAGGTCACCGGCCTCGACCGCGCCGACATCCGGCGGCGCAACTTCATCCCGGCCAACGCCTTCCCGTACCAGACGCCGGTCGCGCTGCAATATGACAGCGGCGACTATCCGGGCTGCCTGGAGGCCGGCCTCAAGGCCGCCGACTATGACGGCTTCGCCGCCCGCAAGGCCGAGTCCGCCAAGCGCGGCAAGCTGCGCGGCATCGGCCTGTCGACCTACATCGAGGCCTGCGGCATCGCGCCG
This sequence comes from uncultured Comamonadaceae bacterium, assembly GCA_964511405.1. Classification (GTDB taxonomy): domain Bacteria; phylum Pseudomonadota; class Alphaproteobacteria; order Elsterales; family Elsteraceae; genus CAZEFK01. The sequence continues at coordinate 7,392 of CAZEFK010000165.1, forward strand.
TCGGCGGTGGTGGGCTCGCTCGGCGCCCGGGCCGGGCTGTTCGAGGTCGGCAAGATCCGCGTCCACCCCACGGGCAGCGTCACGGTCATGACCGGCACCCACAGCCACGGCCAGGGCCACGAGACGACCTTTGCCCAGGTGATCGCCGACGCGCTCGGCATCCCCATGGACAATATCGACGTCGTCCATGGCGACACCGGCGAGATCCCGTTCGGCATGGGCACCTACGGCAGCCGCAGCCTGGCGGTCGGCGGCTCGGCCCTGGTCAAGGCGGCCGACAAGATCGTCGCCAAGGCCAAGAAGATCGCCGCCCACCTGCTGGAGGCCAGCGAGGCCGACATTGAGGTCTCGGGCGGCAAGTACACGGTCGCCGGCACCGACCGGTCCAAGACGTTCGGCGAGATCGCGCTGGCGGCCTACGTCCCGCACAACTATCCGATCGACGTGCTGGAGCCGGGCCTGGAGGAGACCGCCTTCTACGACCCCAAGAACTTCACCTTCCCCGGCGGCACCCACATCTGCGAGGTCGAGATCGACCCCGACACCGGCGTGACCACGGTGGCGAAGTTCACGGCGGTCGACGATGTCGGCCGGGTCATCAACCCGATGATCGTCGAAGGCCAGATCCATGGCGGCCTCGCCCAAGGCATCGGCCAGGCCCTGCTGGAGACCTGCGTCTATGACGACGGCGGCCAGCTCCTGAGCGGCTCGCTCATGGACTACTGCATGCCGCGCGCCGACGATCTGCCGTCGTTCTCGGTCGGGACCCACATCACCCTGTGCACGCACAATCCGCTGGGGGTGAAGGGCTGCGGTGAGGTCGGCGCGATCGGCTCGCCGCCGGCGGTCATGAACGCCGTCGTCGACGCGCTGAAGCCGTACGGGATCAAGCATCTGGACATGCCGGCGACGCCCGAGAAGGTGTGGAAGGCGATCCACGCCGCCACGCCCCGCGCTGCCGCCGAATAACGAGGAAACCCGAGCCATGTACGAATTCCAGTACGCCAAGGCCAAGACCGTCGCCGATGCCGTCAAGGCATTGGCGGCCGATTCCGATGCCAAGATCCTGGCCGGTGGCCAGACCCTGATCCCGACGCTGAAGCAGCGCCTGGCCCAGCCGACGTCCCTGATCGACCTCGGCGCCATTGCCGAGTTGAAAGGGATCAAGGTCGAGGGCGACGCCGTGGTCATCGGCGCCATGACCAAGCACGGCGACGTGGCCGCGTCGGCCGACGTCAAGCGGCTGATCCCGGCGCTGGCCGACCTCGCCGGCAATATCGGCGACCCGGCGGTGCGCAACCGCGGCACGCTCGGCGGCTCGATCTCCAACAACGATCCGGCCGCCGACTACCCGGGCGCCTGCGTCGCGCTGGGCGCCACCATCACCACGTCGAAGCGGTCGATCGCGGCCGACGATTTCTTCACCGGGCTGTTCACCACCGCGCTGGAGCCCGACGAGATCGTCATCTCGGTCAAGTTTCCCAAGCCCAAGCGCGCGGCCTACATGAAGTTCCGCAACCCGGCCTCGCGCTATGCCATCGTCGGCGTGTTCGTGGCCGACACGGCCGCGGGCGTGCGCGTCGCGGTGACCGGCGCCGGCCCGGGCGTGTTCCGCCACAAGGACATGGAGGCGGCGCTCGCCAAGTCGCTCACGCCGGCCAGCCTCGACGGCATCAAGACCAAGGCCGAGGGACTGAACGCCGACATCCATGCCAGCGCCGAATATCGCGCCCACCTGGTGGGCGTGATGGCCAAGCGCGCGGTCGCTGCCGCCGCCGGCTGACCGGCTCCGGGCCCGCGGCACCGCCGCGGGCCCGGCCGCTATTGCGCCGCTAGCGCTTCGATCTCGATCAGCCAGGCGGGGTCGACCAGGCCGCTGACGATCACCAGGGTCGATGCCGGCTCGACATCGCCCAGGATCCGCCGGCGCACCGTTCGATTGGCCGCAACATGCGCCCGGTCGAGCAGGAAGGCGTTGATGCGCAACAGGTTTTCCGGACCCATGCCGGCCGCCTCCAGGACCGCCCGCAGGTTGCGCCAGGCCTGCTCGGCCTGGGCCTCGAAGCCGTCGGGCACCCGGCCCTGGGCGTCGACGGGGGTCTGGCCGCTGATCGCCAGCAGGCGCTGGCAGCCGATGGCTTCCACGCCCTGGCTGTAGCGGGCGGCGGCCACGGACGGCACGGCCGGCGGGTTGTGTCGGATGATCTGCATCGCTCGCTCTTTTCCGTTGGGAGAGACCGTATCATGGCCACCGACACCCGCGCCGAATTCAAGAGGCTTCACGAGGCCGGCTGCTTCGTCATCCCCAACCCGTGGGACGCGGGCTCAGCCCGCTACCTGCAGGGGCTGGGCTTCAAGGCGCTCGCGACCACCAGCTCCGGCTTCGCCTGGTCGACCGGCCGGGCCGACAACCAGGTCGGCCTGGAGGACGTGCTGGCGCATCTGGCGACGATCGCCGGCGCCGTCGATATCCCGGTGAACGCCGATTTCGAGGGCGGCTTCGCCGACGCGCCGGACGGTGTTGCCGCCAATGTCACCCGCGCCGTCGCCACCGGTATCGCCGGCCTGTCGATCGAGGATTCGACCCAGCGCCCCGAGGCGCCGCTCTATGAGCTGGATCTGGCCGTCGCGCGAATCCGCGCGGCGCGGGCCGCGATCGACCGGACCGGCACCGGTGTGCTGCTGACCGCCCGCGCCGAGTGCTATCTGGTCGGCCAGCCGGACCGCGCCGAGGTCATCCGGCGGCTGCAGGCCTATGCCCAGGCCGGCGCCGACTGCCTCTACGCCCCCGGCCTGCGCACCGCCGAGGACGTCGGCGCCGTGGTCCGGGCCGTGGCGCCCAAGCCGTTCAACCTGCTGATGAGCGCGCCCGGCCTGACCGTCGCCGAGGCCGCCGCCCTGGGTGTGCGCCGCATCAGCGTCGGCGGCGCCCTCGCCCGCTGCGCCTGGGCCGGCTTCATGGCCGCCGCCCGCGAGATCGCCGAGACCGGCAGCTTCGCGGCGCTGGGGCGGGCAGCCTCTGGAGCGGAGCTGAACGGATTGTTCGCGAACACCGGTCGCCGATCGGGCCAGCCCTAGCCAACCGGCCCCGGAGTGCCTAGCTTCTGGGGCAGTCGCACTGTCGGATATCCGCTTTGATTTCCTTGCCCTCGTCGGTCGATGCCACGCTCGACCTGCTCGCGCGCGGCCAGTACGTCGCCGAGCGCCGCCTTGCCACCGCCATGTTCCTGTCCTTGCGCCTCGGCCGCCCGCTGTTCCTCGAGGGCGAAGCCGGCGTCGGCAAGACCGAGATCGCCAAGGTCCTGGCCGCGACCCTGAAGCGCAAGCTGATCCGCCTGCAATGCTATGAAGGGCTGGACATCGCCTCGGCGGTCTATGAGTGGAACTATCCGCGCCAGATGATCGAGATCCGGCTGGCCGAGGCCGCCCGGGTCGACCGCGAGCGGATCGCCGCCGACATCTTCACCGATCCGTTCCTGATCAAGCGGCCGCTGCTGCAGGCGCTGGAGCCTGATATCGCCGGCCCGCCGGTGCTGCTGATCGACGAGCTGGACCGTACCGACGAGCCGTTCGAGGCCTATCTCCTGGAGCTGCTGTCGGACTTCCAGATCTCGATCCCGGAGCTGGGCCTGGTCCGCGCCGAGCAGCCGCCGCTGGTGGTGATCACCTCGAACCGCACGCGCGAGATCCACGACGCCCTCAAGCGCCGCTGCCTTTATCACTGGGTCGACTATCCCGACGCCGAGCGCGAGCTCAGCATCCTGCGCACCAAGGTGCCAGAGGCGCCGGAGCGCCTGAGCCGCGAGGTCGTGGCCTTCGTGCAGGAGCTGCGGCGCATGGACCTGTTCAAGCAGCCGGGGGTCGCCGAGTCGATCGACTGGACCCATGCGCTGCTGCAGCTGGACGCCGTGACCCTGGATCCCGGCACCGTCGATGCCACCCTGGGCGTGCTGCTGAAGTACCAGGACGACATCGCCAAGCTGCAGGGCTCCGAGGCGCTGCGCATCATCACCCTCCTCCGCGCCGAGCTCGCGGAGAAGCCGCTGGGCCGGTAGCCGTGGCCGGGCGCTTGGCCGAGAACATCATGATGTTCTGCCGCCTGCTGCGGGCGGCCGGGCTGCCGGTCGGGCCCGGGCACATGCTGAAGGCGGTCGAGGCCGCAACCGTGGTCGGCATGACCAACCGCGACGACTTCTACTGGGCGCTGGTCGCCTGCCTGGTCACCAAGCGCACCCAGCAGCCGATCTTCGACCAGGCCTTCCATCTGTTCTGGCGCAATCCGCGCCTGATGGAAGCGGCCATGCGCCTGATGCTGCCGACGCTCACGGCCGAGCAGGCGCCCGAGGGCACGCCGATCGCGACCCGCTTGGCCGAGGCGCTGGCCGCCGCGCGCGACAGGCCCGAGGCCGACGAGGAGCGCGAGGAGAAGGTCGAGGTCGACGCCACCTTGACCGTCTCGGACCGCGAGATGCTGCAGACCCGCGACTTCGAGCAGATGACCCAGGCCGAGTTCGACCAGGCGCGCCGCCTGATCCAGCGCCTGGCCCTGGCCTTCCCACCCCGGCGGACCCGCCGCTTCAAGCCCGACCCGGCCGGCCACCGCCCGGACTTCCGGGCCACGATGCGCGCCTCCATGCGCTCGGGCGGCCTGCTCTCGCTGCGCCATCGCTCGCCCGAGGCGCGGCCGGCGCCGCTGGTGATCCTGTGCGACATCTCCGGCTCGATGGGGCGCTACAGCCGGATCCTGCTGCACTTCATCCACGCCCTGTCGAACGACCGCAACCGGGTGTCGAGCTTCCTGTTCGGCACCCGCCTGACCAACATCACCCGGGCGCTGCGCCACCGCGACGTCGATGTGGCCGTGGCCGAAGCCTCGGCGCAGGTCACCGACTGGTCCGGCGGCACCCGCATCGGCCAGTGCCTGGCCGGCTTCAACCGCGACTGGTCGCGGCGGGTTCTGGGCCAGGGCGCCATCGTCCTGTTCATCTCCGACGGCCTGGACCGCGATGCCGGCGAGGGCCTGGGCCAGGAGGTCGAGCGGCTGGCCAAGTCATGCAGCCGGCTCATATGGCTCAACCCGCTGTTGCGCTACGAGGGCTTCGCCCCAAGATCTTTGGGGATCCGGGCGATCCTGCCCCATGTCGACGAGCTGCGCCCGGTGCACAACCTGCAGAGCCTGGCCGACCTCGCCGAGGCCCTGGCCCGGCCCGCGGTCCGGCGCGGCGCCCCGCTCCGGCTGGATCCACCGAAGGCCGCCTGACGCCGCCGCCGATAAAGGAGGATGCATGAGCACGGAGTCCACAGCACCCGAAGCGCTGGCGATCGATATCGAGGACGTCTTCGACACCGCCCGTGGCTGGGCCGATGGCGGCTCGGGCGTGGCGCTGGCCACCGTCATCGAGACCTGGGGTTCGTCGCCGCGACCGGTCGGCAGCCGGCTGGCGGTGCGCGGCGACGGCGCCTTCATCGGCTCGGTCTCGGGCGGCTGCATCGAAGGCGCTGTTGTGCGCGAGGCGCAGGCGGTGATCGCGGCGGGCGAGCCGCGCATCCTGGAGTTCGGGGTCACCGACGAGCGGGCCTGGGAGGTCGGGCTCGCCTGCGGCGGCCGCATCCGCCTCTTCGTCGAGCGGTTGGACGCCTGATGCGCCGCGCCATCCTCGACCAGTTCCTGGCCGCCAAGAAGGCCGGCCAGCCCGTGGCGCTGGTCACCGATATCACCACCGGCCTGCAGACCCTGGTCTTCCCGACCGTGCAATCCGGCCAGGTCGCGCTGGACGACGAGCGGCTGGCGCGGGTCCGCCGGATGCTCGACGACGACAAGAGCGGCATGCTGGACGAGGCGCTGTTCGTGCAGGCAGCGGCGCCGCCGCTGCGCCTGATCATCGTTGGCGCCGTTCATATCGCCCAGGCCTTGGCGCCGCTGGCCGCCTTCACCGGCTACCGGGTGATCGTGGTCGACCCGCGGCGCGCCTTCGCCAGCGACGAGCGCTTCCCGCAGGTCGCCATGCGCGACGACTGGCCCGACGAGGCGCTGACCGAGCTCAAGCCCGACAGCCGCACCGCGGTCGTGACCCTGACCCACGATCCCAAGCTCGACGACCCGGCGCTGGAGGCGGCGCTGGCCTCGCCGGCCTTCTATATCGGCGCCCTGGGCAGCCGGAAGACCCACGCCGGGCGCCTGGGCCGGCTGCGCGAGCGCGGCTTCGCCGAGGCCGACCTCGCGCGCATCCACGGACCGATCGGCCTCGCCATCGGCGCCGTGTCCCAGGCCGAGATCGCCATCGCCATCCTGGGCGAGATCACCGCCGCCCGCCGGCTGGGCGACACGGCGTTGAGGAAAGCCTCATGAGGTTCGGCCCGGTCGCGGTCGTTGAGGCCGCCGGCGCCGTCCTGGCGCACAGCGTGCGGCGGGGCAAGCTGTCGCTGAAGAAAGGCCGGGTGCTGTCGGCCGCCGACCTGGAGGCGCTGGCCGCCGCCGGCCTGGAGCAGGTGATCGCGGCCCGCCTCGACCCCGACGACGTGCCCGAGGACCGGGCCGCCGCCGCGATTGCCCACGCCCTGGCCGGGCCCGGGACCACCGAGACCGCGCCGTTCACCGGCCGCGCCAACCTGGTCGCAGCCGCGTCAGGCGTCGTCACCGTCGACCGCGAGCGCCTGGACGCCCTCAATCTGGTCGACGAAGCGGTCACGGCCGCGACCGTGCCGCCCTTCGGCGTGGTCGAGCCGCGGCAGCTGGTGGCCACGGTCAAGATCATTCCGTTCGCCGTGCCGCGCGCCGTGCTCGACCGCTGCCTGGCGCTGATCGACCGGCCGCTGGTGACCCTGCATCCGTTCCGGCCGCGAACCGTCGCCCTTATCCAGACGGTTCTTCCGGGTACGAAACCGTCGGTCCTGGACGGCACGGTCGAGGTCACGCGCGCGCGCCTGGCGGCCTCGGCCGCCACCCTGGTGCACGACGCGCGCTGCCCGCACGAGGCCGTGGCGGTGGCTGCCGCCATCGAAGCCCTGCCGCCCGTCGACCTGGTGCTGATCGCCGGGGCCTCGGCCGTCGTCGACCGCCGCGACGTGCTGCCGGCCGGCATCGAGGCGGCCGGCGGCACCGTCCACCATTTCGGCATGCCGGTCGATCCGGGCAACCTGCTGCTGCTGGCCGAGCGCCACGGCAAGCCGGTGCTGGGGCTGCCGGGCTGCGCCCGGTCGCCCAAGCTCAACGGCGCCGACTGGGTGCTGCAGCGGCTGTGCGCCGACCTGCCCGTGACCCGGACCGACGTCATGCGCATGGGGTCGGGCGGGCTGCTGATGGAGATCGCCGCCCGCGGCCAGGCCCGTGAGCCGCCGCCGCGCGCCCCCCGCATCTCGGGCCTGGTGCTGGCTGCCGGCCGCTCCAGCCGCATGGGCCGCAACAAGCTGACCTTGACGCTCGACGGCGTGCCGCTGGTGCGCCGGGTCGTCGACGAGCTGGCCGCGGCGGCCGACGAGGTCGTGGTGGTGATCGGCCATGACGCCGAGGCCGTGGCCGCGGCGCTGGCCGGCGCGCCGGCCCGCCTGGTCCACAATCCCGACTATGCCGAGGGCCTCAGCACGTCCCTGCGCGCCGGGCTGGCCGCCCTGTCGCCCGACGCCGACGGCGTTCTCGTGTGCCTGGGCGACATGCCGCGGATCAGGCGCGACGACCTGGCCCGCCTGATCGCCGGCTTCAACCCGGTCGAGGGCCGCACGATCATCCTGCCGACCTTCGAGGGCCGGCGCGGCAACCCGGTGCTGTGGGGCCGACGCTGGTTCCCGGCCATGGCCGCGGTGACCGGCGACAAGGGTGCCCGCAGCCTGATCGAGGCTCAGGCCGACCAGGTCGCGGAGGTGGCGATCGGCCATGACGGCGTGCTGATCGACGTCGACACGCCTGACGCCTACGCCGCCCTGACCGAGGCCGTGCCATGACCACACCCTGGAGCGCCGACTTCCCGTTCCGGGATCCGCCCGCGGCGGCGCTGCACTATCTGGACAGCGCCTCCACGAGCCAGATCGTGCGGCCGGCGCTGGCGGCCATACAATCCTACGACCTCGACGCCCGGGCCAACGTCCATCGCGGCGTCTATGCCCGCGCCGAAGCGGCGACGGCGCGCTACGAGGCGGCCCGCCGGACCGTCGCCCGCTTCCTGAACGCCCGGCCCGACGAGGTCGTGTTCACCAGCGGCACCACCGCCGCGATCAATCTGGTCGCCCACAGCTTCGGCAGCCTGCTGGAACCCGGCGACGAGATCATCGTCTCGGAACTGGACCACCACGCCAACCTGGTGCCGTGGCAGCTGCTGGCCGAGCGCCGCGGCCTGGTGCTGAAGGCGATCCCGCTGGATCCCGCCAGCGGCCGGCTGAAGCTGGCGGCGCTGGACGGGCTGCTGGGCCCGCGCACGCGGCTGATCGCGGTCACCCATGCCTCCAACGTCACGGGGGCCGTGACGGATGTCGCCACGGTGGTCTCAGCCGCGCGCTCGGTCGGCGCCGCGGTGCTGCTGGACGGCGCGCAGATGGCCCGCCACCGCGTCGACGTTGCGGCGCTGGGCGTCGATTTCTACGCCTTCTCCGGTCACAAGCTGTTCGGCCCCACCGGCATCGGCGTGCTGTGGGGCCGGGCCGAACGGCTGGCCGCCATGCCGCCCTTCCTGGGCGGCGGCGAGATGATCCGGCGGGTCACGCTCCAGCGCTCGACCTTCGCCGATCCGCCGACCCGGTTCGAAGCCGGAACGCCGCCGATCGGCGCCGCCATCGGCATGGGCGCCGCCTGCGCCTGGCTGATGGAGCAGGACCTGGCCGCGATCGACGCCCATGAGCGGCGGCTCACCGCACGCCTGCTCGACGGCCTGCGCCGGATCCAGAGCGCCCGCGTGATCGGCCCTGTCGACATGGAGGCGCGCGTCGGCGTGGTCAGCTTCGACCTCGATGGCGCCCACCCACACGACGTGGCGCAAATCCTGGACGGCTTCGGCGTCGCCATCCGCGGCGGCCACCATTGCGCCCAGCCGCTCCACGATGCCTTCGACCTCGGCGCCAGCAACCGCGCCAGCACCGCCCCCTACACGGTCGAGGCGGACATCGACCGCTGCCTGGAGGCCGTGGCCGAAGCCGCCCGGAAGCTGACATGACCGCTGCCGACCTCTATCACCAAGCCCTGCTCGACACCGCCAAGTCCACCGCCCGCGCGGCGCCGCTGCCCGACGCCGACGCCCGCGCGACCGCGGACAATCCGCTGTGCGGCGACCGCGTCACCCTGGAGGCGCGCCGTGACGACGGCCGCCTGGCGGCGCTGGCGCACAAGGTGCGCGGCTGCGTGCTGTGCAAGGCCTCGGCGGTGCTGCTGGCCGAA
>CAZEFK010000166.1:0-16394 GCA_964511405.1 uncultured Comamonadaceae bacterium
TTCGGGCGCATCGCCAGCGCGCGGGCGATGGCGACGCGCTGCTGCTGGCCGCCCGAGAGCTGCGACGGGAAATGATGGAGCTTGTCGCCCAGGCCGACCATCTCGAGCAGCGCTGTCGCGCGCTGCTCGGCCTCCGCCTTGGCGAGCCCCAGGACCGTGCACGGCGCCTCCATGCAGTTCCTCAGGGCCGTCAGGTGCGGGAACAGGTTGAAGTGCTGGAAGACCATGCCGATCTTGCCGCGCATCCGGCGCAGATGTCCGCGGTCGGCGGGAACGAGCGTGCCGTTGCGCGGCATGCTGGTGAGCGGCTCGCCGTCGACCCAGATCACGCCGCCGTCGATGCGCTCCAGGGTCATCAGCATCCGCAGCACCGTGGTCTTGCCCGAGCCGGACGGGCCGATGATCGCGACCTTCTCGCCCGGCGCGACCTCGAGATCGAGCTGGTCGAGCACGACATAGCTGCCGTAGCGCTTGGTCACCTTATCGAAGCGCACCATCGGCGCGGGCTGGTTTGACATGGCCGCCATCCTCTATCGCATGATCCGCCGGTTCAGCCAGCGCTCCACCAGCTTGATCAACCCCGCGGCGATCAGGCTGAACAGCAGGAATATCGCGCCCACGAGCGTGATCGGCTCGGTGTAGCGGAAATTGTCGGAGCCGATGATCTTGGCCGTCTGCATCAGCTCGAGCACGGCGATGGCCGAGAGCAGCGGCGTATCCTTGAACAGCGCTACCAGATAGTTGCCGAGGGCCGGGACCACCGGCGGAATCGCCTGTGGAATGATGATGTCGGTGAACGCCCGATGGGGCGGCAGGTTGAGGGCGACGCAGGCCTCCCACTGGCCGCGCGGGATGTTGGCCAGTCCCGCCCGGTACACTTCGGAGCAGTAGGTCGCGTAATGGATGCCGAGGGCGAGCACGCCGGCGGTCATCGCCTCGATGGTGATGCCGACCTCGGGGCCGACGAAGTAGATGAAGAAGATCTGGATCAGCAGCGGGGTCGAGCGGATGGCCTCGATCAGGCCGGCCAGGGGGACGCCGAGCCAGGGCGGCCCATACATCCGGCCGAGCGCGAACGCCAGCCCCAGGGGTGCGGCGATGGCGAACCCGAGCAGGGTGGCGATCACCGTGATCACCGAGGCCTCGGCCAGGGTGGGCAGGATGTCGAGGGTAAAGCGCCAGTCCCAAAACATCACGCGGTCCCCGTCATGGGGCCCGTCCGCGGGCGAGGCCGCGGGCCGCGATGCGCTCGATCTGCTGCATGGCGATGGAGATCAGCATGGCGAGCGCGAGATAGACGGCCAGCACGATCGAGAAGATCTCGACGGTCCGGTAGGTGGTGGCGTTCATCTCGGCGGCCTTGAAGGCCAGGTCGGAAATGGTGATCAGCGAGACCAGCGCCGTCGCCTTCAAGAGTTCGATGAACAAGTTGCCCCAGGGCGGGATCATCGCGACGAAGGCCTGGGGCAGCACGATCCGGCGCAGCGCCTGCCACGGCGACAGATTGAGGGCGACCGTGGCTTCCCATTGTCCGCGCGGGACCGCCAGCACGGCGCCGCGCACCACCTCGGCGCCATAGGCCCCGACATTGAGGCCGAGCGCCAGGATCGCCACGGTCAACGGCGTGAGCGTGATGCCGAAATGCGGCAGCACGAAGAACAGCCAGAACAACTGAACGAGCGCCGACGTGCCGCGGAAGATCTCGATATAGACGACGGCCAACCAGCGCAGCGGCCCTGGCCCGTAGAGCTTGAGCAGGGCGGCCGTCACCGCCATGACGACGGCGAGGACGCAGCCGCCCAGCGTGATCGCCACCGTGATCCCGCAGCTTTCGAGCAGGCCGGGCAGGAACTCGTGAAAGCGCGTGACCGTCATTGCGGCGGCGAAGGCCAGGACGGCGCAAACCAGGAGCAAGCGGGCCGGCAGCGTCATCCGGGCTTCCCTTCCGAGACGAAGGCCCTGCCGTCAGCAGGGCAGGGCGTTTCCAGGGCGGCAAGCTATTTGGGGCGGCAGGCTATTTGCCGGCGCAGATGTCGGCGGCGGTCTTGCCGCCGGGCAGGAAGCCTTTGCCGAAGCCGAACGGCGTCACCAGCGCAATGTGCTCGGGGCTACCGATGAAGGTCTTGAGCTGGGCATTGAAGGCCTCGTAGAGGTCCTTGTCCTCGGTGCGGAAGGCGACGCCGCCATAGCCGACCACCGACTTGCCGGCGACCGTGCCGAAGGGCGGGGTCGACTCGACGCCAGTGTTCTTCGACGCCATGTCGGCGATCGACAGCGCCGTGAGCCCGGCGGCATCGGCGCGACCGGCCTGCACCGCCTTGACCAGGCTCGACTGGTCGGGCAGCACGACGAGCTGGGACTGGGCGACGCCCGAATCCTTGGCGTAGCCGGCCTCGACCGCGCCGGCCATGACCGCGAGCTTGAGCGACTTGTTCGCGGCGACCGAGCTGTAGTCCTTGATCTGCTTGGGATTGCCCTTCTTCACCAGCAGGGCCCCGCCGATCGCATAGGTCGGGTCGGAGAACTGCACCTGCTTGCAGCGTGCGGGCGTGATGAACATGCCGGCCGCAATGAGGTCGAAGCGGCCGGCCTGCAGGCCCGGGATCAGCGAGCCGAACTCGGTCAGGACGCCGTCGACCTGTTTGATGCCCATCTTGGCCAGGATCGCCTTCACGACTTCCGGCGACTCCCCGGTCAGCTTGCCGTCGGGCGTGGCATAGCCATAGGGCGCCTCATTGGCGAAGCCGACGCGGATATAGCCCTCGCGCTTGGCCCGCTCGAGCGTCGTCTCGGCGGACGCCGTGCCGGCCGCGGCGACGGTCATCAGCAACGCGGTCGCGGCAATCAGGCCGCGCCGCGACATCCGAACCGTGGTCATTGCTCTCCCTCCCTCATGTCCGGCTCGGCGCTCGGCCATCGATCAGCGTCCCCGGCAGGCGGCGAGCAGAGTCCAGCTTGCCGGATTCCAGGAGGGGACACAATCGAGTTGTGCACAACAATACTGGATTTTCCGGCCAGTCCTTGCGTTTCGTCTGATCCTATCGTTCAATGGCGCCAAGTTGTGCACAACACGGCTCGGCAGATCGGCATGAGCGAGATCGAGGGGAGGGGCGCCGCCGCGGCGGACGCGCAGGACGCGCTCGGTGGCATTGCGCCTTACTTCACGCGCCAGGAATTTGCCGGGCGGCTCGCCGCTGTCCGGCACGGCATGGCCGCGCGCGGGCTCGACCTGCTGCTGCTCTCGGCGCCCGAGAACATCTTCTATCTGACCGGCCTCGACCATTGGGGCTACTTCGCGCCCCACCTCCTCATCGTGCCCATCGAGGGCGAGATGGCCCTGGTCACCCGGGCCATGGAACGGGTGACGATCGCCCATCAAGTGACGACGGCCCGCTTCTTCGGCCATAGCGACCACGAGACCGCGGCCGAGGCGTTCGCCCGCGCCCTGGCCGAAACCCGCCCGCGCGCCGATCGCATCGGCATCGAGGCGTGGTCCGCCGGCTTGCCCCACGGCCTAGCACTGGCCCTACAGCGGCAGGCCCCGACGGCGCGCTGGCTCGATGCCTCGGGCCTGGTCGACGATCTGCGCCTGGTCAAGAGCCCGGCCGAGCAGGCCTATCTGCGCCAGGCGGCGCAGGTCTCGGATGCCGGGGCTGTAGCGGCCATCGACGCCGCCCGCGCCGGCGCCAGCGAGCGCCACATCGCCGCCGAATGCGAGCGGGCGATGATCGCGGCGGGCGGGACCTACCCCGGTTTCGGGCCATTCATTCGCTCGACGGCGCGCCTCGGCGAGGAACACACCACCTGGAGCGACACTAGGCTCGCCGACGGTGACGCCCTGTTCCTCGAACTGACCGGCTGCGTGGCGCGCTATCACGCGCCGCTCGGCCGCCTGATCCACATCGGCCGCGTCCCCAGCGGCGCGCGGGAGATGGCGGCGGTGTGCCAGGCCGCCTTCGAGGCGGTGCTCGGCGCGCTCGCGGACGGCGCCCTGGTGCGCGACGTCTATGCCGCCTGGCAGCGCGTCGTCGATCGCGCCGGCCTGCCCGATTACCGGCGCCACCATTGCGGCTATGCGGTCGGGATCGGCTTCCCGCCGAGCTGGACTGGCGGCAACGGGGTCACCGGCCTCAGGCACGACAGCGACATGCCGATCCGGACCGGCATGAGCTTCCATGTGCTGTCCTGGCTGATGGGCACGGGCCGCGGGGATTTCTTCATCTCCAACGCCGTGCTGCTGGGGGCGGGCGGGCCCGAGGTGCTGACCCGGACGCCGGCCGGGGTTACCCTCCGCTGAGCGGGTGAAGGAGTTGGCGCGCGGGCTTTTCTTGGTTCGTCATCCCCGCGAAGGCGGGGATCCAGTTGGCTCGACGTCAATATCATGTGCCGAGGCTTGGAGTTTGCCACAACGGCTGGATCCCCGCGTTCGCGGGGATGACGACAGGGGTGTTGAGTGGCGATTGCTTCACAGCCGCTGAGCGGGTGGGCGCGGCTGACACGGAGGTTGACCATGCCTGACCACGTCACCCTGGCCGACATCGAGGCCGCGCGCGACCGCATCGCCGGCCGCGTCATCCGCACGCCGGTGGTGCCGTCGCCGAGCCTGTCGGCGCGCTGCGGCGCGCCGGTGCTGCTGAAGCTGGAGCAGCGGCAGATCACCGGCAGCTTCAAGCTGCGCGGCGCCACCAACGCGCTGCTGGCGATGGCGCCGGCCGCCCGGGCGCGCGGCGTGGCCGCCGCCTCGACCGGCAATCACGGCCGCGGCCTGGCCCACGCGGCGGCGGCCGAGGGCGTGCGCTGCATCGTCTGCCTGTCGCGCCTGGTGCCGGCGAACAAGGTGCGGGAGATCGAAGCTTTGGCGGAGGCCCGGATCGTCGGCCAGTCGCAGGACGACGCCCAGGCGGAGGTCGATCGGCTGGTGCGCGAGGACGGCCTGGCGACGGTGCCGCCCTTCGACCATCCCGACGTCATCGCCGGCCAGGGTACCGTTGGGCTGGAGATCGTCGCGGACGTGCCTGATCTGGGCACGCTGCTGGTGCCGCTGTCGGGCGGCGGCCTGATCGCCGGGGTCGCGGCCGCCGTCAAGGCACTGCGGCCGGCGGCACGGGTGGTCGGCGTCTCGATGGCGCGCGGGGCCGCGATGCAGGCGAGCCTAGCGGCGGGCCGGCCGGTTGCGGTCGCCGAGCTGCCGACCTTGGCCGACTCGCTGGGCGGCGGCATCGGCCTCGACAACCGCTGGACCTTCGGCATGGTCCGCGATCTGGTCGACGACGTGGTGCTGCTGACCGAGGCCGAGATCGCCGACGGCATCCGCCACGCCTACGCCATCGAACGCGAGATCGTGGAGGGCGGCGGCGCTGTCGGCATCGCGGCCCTGCTGGCGGGCAAGCTGCCCGGTGCCGCGCGCGGTCTGATCGTCGCCCTGCTGTCCGGCCGCAACATCGACATGGGGCTGCACCGGCGCGTGGTCGCCGGCGCGGTGGGAGACCCGTGGACCGAAGCGGCCTAACACTCCGGCAGGTTGACGGCGAGCCCGCCGAGGCTCGTCTCCTTGAATTTCGTGCTCATTTCCTCGCCGGTCTGGCGCATGGCCTCGATGCAGTTGTCGAGCGGCATGAAATGCGTGCCGTCGCCGCGCAGCGCCAGGGACGCCGCGGCCACGGCCTTGGTGGCGCCGATGGCGTTGCGCTCGATGCACGGCACCTGCACCAGCCCGGCGACCGGGTCGCAGGTCATGCCGAGATGGTGTTCGAGCGCGATCTCGGCGGCATTCTCCACCTGCTCGGGCGTGCCGCCTAGTACCGCGCACAGCCCGGCCGCCGCCATCGCGGCCGCGGAGCCGACCTCGCCCTGGCAGCCGGCCTCGGCCCCGGAGATCGACGCGTTGTGCTTGATCAGGCCGCCGATCGCCGCGGCAGTCAGCAGGAAGTCCGACACCTTGCGCCGGTCGGCGCCCGCACAATGGTCGAGATAGTAGCGCAGCACGGCCGGAATGACGCCGGCCGCGCCGTTGGTGGGGGCGGTCACCACCTTGCCGCCGGCGGCGTTCTCCTCGTTGACGGCCATGGCATAGACGCTCAGCCAGTCCGAGGCGACGTGCGGCTGGCTGGAATTCGTGCCGCGCTCGCGCAGCAGCTGCTGGTGGATGGCCTTCGCCCGCCGCCGCACCTTCAGCTTGCCCGGCAGCTCGCCGTCCAGGCCCAGGCCCCGCTCGATGCAGCCGTTCATCACCGACCAGATCTGGTCGAGCCGGTCGTCGACCTCTTGCGCGGAGCGCACCACCAGTTCGTTGGCGCGCTTCATGGCAGCGATCGACAGGCCACTGTCCTTGGCCATGCGCAGCATCGCGGCGGCGCGGTCGAACGGGTAGGGCCAGCCGGCAACCGTCGCTTCCGACGCCGCGGGCGCTGCCGCCCGCTCGGCGGCGGTGACGACAAAGCCGCCGCCGATCGAATAGAAGGTCTCCTCGGCGACGACGCCGCCGGCGCCGTCCAGGGCCTGGAACACCAGCCCATTGGCATGGCCCGGCAAGGGCGGTCCAAAGTCGAAGACCAAATCAGCCTCGGGATCGAAGGCGAGCCCCGGCAGGCCGGCGGGGCTCAGCAGCCTCGTCTGCCGGAGCACGGCCATCTGCCGCTCGGCCGCGTCGACGTCGAGGTCGGCCGGCCGGTAGCCGAGCAGCCCAAGGACCACGGCGCGGTCGGTGGCGTGGCCCTTGCCGGTGAAGGCGAGCGACCCGTACAGCCGGGCCCGCACCGCCGCCGGCGCCGGTCCGGACCGCGTCCTCAGCATGTCCAGGAAGCGCACCGCCGCGGTCATCGGCCCCATGGTGTGCGAGGACGACGGACCGATGCCGATCTTGAACACATCGAAAACGCTGAGGAACATCGGGCGCCTCGTCCGGTCACGATGACTTGGGCATTCAACCGTAGACTGGGAAGCGCCGGCAAAGGTCCCGCACTTCGGCCAGTACCGCCTGCTCGACCGCCGCATCGCCGTCGCCACCCTTCTCGGCGAGGGCGTCGATGACCCTCAGGATCAGCGCACCGATGCGATGGAATTCATCTTCGCCGAAGCCGCGCGTGGTTCCGGCCGCGGTGCCGAGCCGAACGCCCGATGTCACGGCCGGCTTTTCCGGATCGAACGGGATCGCGTTCTTGTTGCAGGTCAGGCCGGCCCGTTCCAGCGCCCGTTCCGCGTCACGGCCCGTCACCTTCTTCGGGCGCAGGTCGACCAGCACCATATGGCAATCCGTGCCGCCGGAAACAATGTCCAGCCCACCTTGGCGCAGGGTCTCGCACAGAACCCTGGCATTGGCGACAACCTGGCCGGCGTAGGTCTTGAACTCGGGGCGCAGCGCTTCGCCGAGCGCGACGGCCTTGGCCGCGATGACGTGCATCAGCGGCCCGCCTTGATTGCCCGGGAACACCGCCGAATTGAATTTCTTCGCCAGCGCCTCGTCGTTGGTCAGGATCATGCCGCCGCGCGGGCCGCGCAGGGTCTTGTGCGTGGTGGTGGTGACCACATGCGCATGCGGCAACGGGTCCGGGTAATGGCCGGCGGCGATCAGGCCGGCATAATGCGCCATGTCGACCATCAGGTAGGCGCCGACCTCGTCGGCGATGCGGCGGAACGCGGCGAAGTCGATGGCGCGCGGATAGGCGGAGGCACCGGCGATGATCAGCTTCGGCCGCGTCTCCACGGCCTTCGCCCGCAGCGCCGCATAATCGATCCGCTGGTCGCTGGCGCTCACCTCATAGCTGACGACATCGAACCACTTGCCCGACATGGTCACCGGCGAGCCGTGGGTCAGGTGGCCGCCATGGGCCAGCGACATGCCCATCACCCGGTCGCCCGGCTGCAGCAGCGCCAGGTAGACGGCCTGGTTCGCCTGCGCGCCCGAATGCGGCTGGACATTGACGAAGGCGGCGCCGAACAACTGCTTGGCACGCTCGATCGCCAGGGCTTCGACTTCGTCGACGAACTGGCAGCCGCCATAATAACGCCGGCCGGGATAGCCTTCGGCATACTTGTTGGTCAGCACCGAACCCTGGGCGGCGAGCACATCGAGCGAGACGATGTTCTCGGACGCGATCAGCTCGATCTCGTTTTGCTGGCGGTGCAGTTCGCGCCCGATGGCGGCGGCGACCGCGGCATCTCCGAGCCCGACCTGCGGCAAAGACGGGTGAACGGTCATGATTGGTCCTCCGGGTTAGATGCCGAGCGCGATCTCACGGTCCGCGGCCTGCAGGATGCCCCGCACATGGTCGGCAAAGGAGCGCCAGACCTCGAGGCGGAAGCGGTCCTGCGCGTCGCGGATCAGGATGATTTGGGCCTTGTCGAAGAGGGTGCGGCGGCCGGTCCCGACCGGCATCGCGTCGACGTCGAAGGCGATCGCTGAGCGCAGGGCCAAGGTGGCCGCCGCACCCTCGACCACGATGCCGACGTCGCGATGGCCGATATCCACCAGGCTATGCGGCGTCGCCAGCCCCTCGAACGCCGCCGCAACGGCGTCGCCGTCGGACAGGGGCACCAGCAGGTGCCATTCGTCCGGGCCGAGCATCAGCGCCAGCCTCCCGGCCTCGGCGCTCGTCTGGCCGATGCGTGCGGGAAGCGGCGCGCCGAAGGCCGTGGCGGCCAGGGACAGGGCGGCCGGATCGAGCCGCAGGCTGAAACGGGCAACCTCTTCGGTGGCGCGGATGGCGAGCGGACTGGCCTTGTCGCGCGGCATGCCCGCGTCCAGCAGCGCCTGATGGGTATGCGGCACCTTGGGCCTCCTATGCGCTGAGGCGCTTGTTCTCGGGATCGACGAACACGGTGCCGGTGACGGTCGCGGCGTGGGTCCGGCCGGGCATCGGCACATGTACCGTCTCGCCCTGTCTGGCCCGGCCGCCGGCGATCACCGCCAGCGCGATCGACCGGCCGAGCGCAGCACTCCAGTAGGACGAGGTGACGTGGCCGACCATGGTCATCGGCACGGCCTGGCCGGGGTCCAGGACGATCTGGGCCCCTTCCTCGAGCACGGTGCGCGGATCGTCGGTGAGCAGCCCGACCAGCTGCTTGCGGTCGGGCTTCAGCATGTCGGGACGCATCAGGGACCGCTTGCCCACGAAATCGGGCTTGGTTTTCCCGACCGCCCAGCCGAGGCCGGCGTCGTCGGGCGTCAGCGTGCCGTCGGTGTCCTGGCCGACGATGATGTAGCCCTTCTCGGCGCGCAGCACATGCATGGTTTCCGTGCCATAGGGCGTAATGCCGAAGCGCTGCCCGGCCGCATAGAGGGTTTCCCACACGGCGCGGCCGTGGCGCGCGGGGACATTGACCTCGAAGCCGAGCTCGCCGGTGAAGGACACGCGGAACAGGCGCGTCGGCACGCCGCAGATCGTCCCCGTCGCCACCGACATGTGCGGGAAGGCCGCGTCGGACAGGTCGATGCCGTCGACCAGCGGCTCGATCAGCCTTCGGGCGTTCGGGCCGTTGAGGGCGATCACCGCCCACTGCTCGGTGACGGAGGTCAGCCAGACCTTCAGGTCCGGCCACTCGGTCTGCAGGTAGTCTTCCATCATGGCGAGCACGCGCGCGGCACCGCCTGTGGTGGTGGTGACGTGAAAGCGGTCCGGGGCCATCCGGCCGATCACGCCGTCGTCGCGGATGAACCCGTCCTCGCCGAGCATCAGGCCGTAGCGGCAGCGGTCCGGCGCCAGCTTGGTCCAGGCATTGGTATACATGCGGTTCATGAACTCGGCGGCATCCGGCCCGACGATCTCGATCTTGCCCAGGGTCGAGGCGTCGAAGATGCCGAGCGACGCGCGCACGGCCTGGCATTCGCGCGTCACCGCCCGGTGCATGTCCTCGCCCATCTGCGGGAAATACCAGGCCCGCCGCCACAGCGAGACGGGCTCGAACACGGCGCCGTTCTCGGCGGCCCAGGCATCGATCGGAGTCTTGCGCGTCACGTCGAACAGGCTGCCCCGGTTGTAGCCGGCGAAGGCGCCGAACGTGGTCGGCGTGTAGGGCGGGCGGAAGGTGGTGAGCCCCACCGCGGGTGTCGGCCGCTTCAAGGCGTCCGACGCGATGGCCAGGCCGTTGATGTTGGAGGTCTTGCCCTGGTCGGTGGCCATGCCGGTGGTGGTGTAGCGCTTGATGTGCTCGATCGACGTGAAGCCTTCGCGCACGGCCAGCCGGATGTCCTTGGCCAGGACGTCGTTCTGGAAATCCACGAACGCCTTGGCGCGCGACGGATTGCGGTCGGTCGGCAGGTCGCGGCTGCTGACGCCGGTCAGCGCCCACTCGCCGTCGACATGGTACGCGGCCGGTTCGGCGGCGAAGCCGGCATCGGCCGCGGCCCCCGCGCCCGCGTCGGCGCCACCGTCCAGCGCCGCCTTCAGCCCGAAGCGGCCGGCGCAGGCCCCGGCCGGGCGGCACGCCTCCAGGCCCGCGCCGGGCAGGAACATCTGGCGGTCCTCGTGCCACTGCAGCGCGCCCTTGGTATGCGAGAACAGGTGCACGCTGGGCGTCCAGCCCCCGGACATCAGCAACGCGTCGCAGGCCAGGGTCTGGCTGCGGCCGACCCGGCCGCTCGACACCGGATTGACCCGAACCGACGAGACCCGCAGCCGGCCGCTGGTGCCGGTGACCGTGCAGCCGGTCAGGGTTTTGATGCGCAGGGCCTCGGCGCGCGCCGCCAGGGCGCTGGGCACGGTCGCGCGGATGTCGACGATTGCGACCTCGACTCCCGCCTGGACGAGGTCGAAGGCGGCGAGCCAGGCGCTGTCATGGGCGCTGGCCACGACCACCCGATTGCCGACCTTGACGCCGTAGCGATGGAGGTAGCTGCGCGCCGCCCCCGCCAGCATCACCCCCGGCCGGTCGTTGCCGGCGAACACCAGCGGCTTCTCGATCGCGCCCTGGGCCAGCACGACCTGCTTGGCCCGCACCTTCCACAGCCGTTCCCGCGGCGCCCCCTCCGGCACGACGCCGAGATGGTCGGTGAGGCGCTGGCACAGCCCCAGGAAGTTCTGATGGTAATAGCCGATCGCCGTCGTGCGCGGCAGCAGGGTGACATTGGGCATCGCCGCCAGGGCGGCCTTGGCGTCGGCGAGCCAGTCCCAGGCGGAGCGGCCGTCGATGGCCGCCTCGGGCTCGGACAGCAGGGAGCCGCCGAGTTCGGCCTGCTCGTCGCACAGCAGTACCGCGGCGCCGCTGCGGCCGGCCGCGAGCGCCGCGGCCAGGCCGGCCGGGCCGGCGCCCACGACCAGCACGTCGCAATGGGCGAAGCGGCTGGCATAGGTGTC
This sequence comes from uncultured Comamonadaceae bacterium, assembly GCA_964511405.1. Taxonomy (GTDB): domain Bacteria; phylum Pseudomonadota; class Alphaproteobacteria; order Elsterales; family Elsteraceae; genus CAZEFK01. The sequence continues at coordinate 11,292 of CAZEFK010000166.1, forward strand.
GGGATCGGGCGCCTCAGGCGCCTTGCCGAGGCCGGCGGCGCTGCGGATCAGCGGCTCGTAGACCTTGGTCCAGAAGCTCTTCGGCCACATGAAGGTCTTGTAGTAGAAGCCGGCCGAGATCAGCATCGAGAACGCGTCGTTGATGGCGCCGACATCGCGCTCGAGCGACGGCCAGCGGTTCTGGCTGGACGCTTTCAGGCCGTTGTACAGCTCGACCATGGTCGCCCGCGTGTTCGGTTCGCAGCGGCCGTTGCCGCGGTCGATGCCGACCAGCGCGTTCGGCTCTTCCGAACCGGCGGCGAGGATGCCGCGGGGGCGGTGATACTTGAAGGAGCGGCCGACGAGATGGACGCCGTTGGCCAGGAGGGCCGACGCCAGGCTGTCGCCCTGAAGGCCCTGGTAATGCCGGCCGTCGAAGGTGAAGCCGACGGGCGTGCCGGGCTCGACCCGGCCCCTGCCGGCGATGCGGAACCCGGTCATGGCCGCGCGGCCTCGACGCTGGCGGCCCGCTCGATCTCAGCATCAGTCGGGCGCGCGGCGCCCGCCGGGTAGGTCATGGCGAACCGGTCGCTGACGGTGTCGCGCACCGCATTGAAGAAGCGGCCGCAGCCATGGACGTGGTGCCACCGTTCGAAATGCCGGCCGCGCGGGTTCGAGCGGATGAAGAGGTGGGTTTTCCAGTCTTCGTCGGACAGGGCGGAAGGATCGGCCGGCCGGGCGATGTGGGCTTCGCCGGCATAGGAGAACTCGACTTCCGGAAGCTCGGCTTCGCAATAGGGGCAGCGGATGAGCAGCATCGGTGATGTCCTCAATGCGCGACGGCAGCGGCGGCGGCCTCGTCGATCAGCCGGCCGGTGGTAAAGCGTTCCAGCGTGAAGGGGGCGTTGATCGGATGCGGCTCGTCGCGGGCAATGGTGTGAGCGAAGACATGCGCCGCACCCGGTGTCGCCTTGAAGCCGCCGGTGCCCCAGCCGCAATTGACATAGAGGCCCGGCACTGGAGTCTTGCCGAGGATCGGCGACCGGTCGGGCGTGACGTCGACGATGCCCGCCCATTTGCGCAGCATGCGCATGCGGGTGAAGATCGGGAACACCTCGCAGATCGCGGCGACGGTGTGCTCGATCAGGGGCAGGCCGCCGCGCTGGCTGTAGGAGATGTACTGATCGGTGCCGGAGCCGATGACCAGTTCGCCCTTGTCGGACTGGCTGATATAGGCGTGGACTGTGTTCGACATGGCCACGCAGGGGAAGACCGGCTTCACCGGCTCCGACACCAGGGCCTGCAGGGGAAAACTTTCGAGCGGCAGCCGGATGCCGGCGCTGTCCATGACCACCGACGTGTTGCCCGCAGCCGACACGGCCACCTTGCGGGCCTTGATGAAGCCGCGCGCCGTCTCGACGCCGACGACGGCCCCCGAGGCATCGCGGCGGATCGCCGTGACCGGGCAGTTCTGGATGATGTCGACACCGCGCGCGGCGGCGCCGCGGGCATAGCCCCAGGCGACCGCGTCGTGGCGGGCGACACCGCCCCGCCGCTGCAGCGCCGCCCCCATCACCGGATAGCGGGCGTCGGCCGCGATGTTGAGGGGCGGGCAGAATTCCTTGGCCTGCTCTGGCGTCAGCCACTCGTTGTCGATGCCGTTGAGCCGATTGGCGTGGATGTGGCGCCGGAAGCTCTGCACGTCATGCACCGTGTGCGCCAGCATCATGACGCCACGCTGCGAGAACATGACATTGTAGTTGAGGTCTTGGCTCAGTCCTTCCCACAGCTTCAGCGCATGCTCGTAGAGCATGGCGCTTTCGTCATAGAGATAGTTGGACCGGATGATGGTGGTGTTGCGGCCGGTGTTGCCGCCACCGAGCCAGCCCTTGTCGATCACGGCGACCTTGGTGATGCCGTGCTCCTTGGCCAGGTAATAGGCGGCGCCGAGGCCATGGCCGCCGGCGCCGACGATGACGGCGTCATACTCGGCCTTCGGCTCGGCATCGGGCCATTGCCGCTGCCAGTGCTTGTTGCCTGTCAGGGCGTTGGTCAGGATCGACGAGAAGGAAAAGCGGGTCATGGTAGCACCGCGAAACTCGGCATGCCGCCACTATCCGATAGCGCGCCACGGTTGGACAGAATGAGTGCGTCAGTCTAATGTCACCGGTGCGACAGTGCGGTTACCGGAGGCCAGATGCGAACCGCGTCGCCCCGCCTTGGGCCCCGCTTGTCGGTCGGCTTCATCCTGGCGCACCGGTTCACGTTGGGCGCCTTCGGCAATTTCGTCGACGTGCTGCGGCTGGCCGCCGACGAGGGGGATCGCAGCCGCCCGATCCTGTGCGAGTGGACGGTGCTGTCCGACGTGATGCGGCCGGTGGCGTCGAGCTGCGGAGTGCTGGTTCAGCCGACCGAGCGGCTCGGCGATCCCAAGAAATTCGACTATGTCGTGGTCGTCGGCGGCCTGATCGGCGAAATTCCCAATCTCAGCCCCGAATATATCCGCTATCTGCGGCAGGCTGCGGCGTCGGGCGTGCCGCTGGTCGGGGTCTGTACCGGTGCGTTCATCCTGCAGCGCGCCGGGTTGATGGACGGTTACCGCTGCTGCGTCAGCTGGTTCCACCATGCCGATTTCCTGGAACAGTTCGACGGCCTCAGGCCCGTGTCCGACCAGATCTTCATCGTCGACCGCGACCGCCTGACCTGCTCGGGCGGAACCAGCTCCGCGCATCTGGCCGCCCATCTCGTGGAACGGCATATCGGCCGCGCGCAGGCCAGCAAGAGCCTGCGCATCATGATCATCGACGACGCCCTGCGCGCGGAGACGTCACAGCCCGGCGTCCCCCTGACGCTCACGACAGATGACGAGCTCGTGAAGAAGGCGCTGCTGCTGATGCAGCAGAACATCGACGTGCCCCTGCCGGTGGCGGAGATCGGACGCCGCCTGGGCGCCGCCAGGCGCCAGCTCGAGCGTCATTTCCAGAGCGCCGTCGGCATGGCGCCGACCCAGGCCTACAAGATCCTGCGGCTCGAACATGCCGAGTTCCTGCTGCGCCACACCGAGCACTCGGTCGCCGAGATCGCGACCTCGACCGGCTTCTGTGACTCGTCCCATTTCGTCCGCGCCTTCAAGGATCGGCGCGGCATGACGCCGTCGGTCTTCCGCAAGGGCTGAACGGACCGTCGGGCCGTGATGCGCTAGAGGACTGGCGGCGACCACGCTCTATTGCGCGCTGGTCAGCCGGCCCAGCAGGTCCTCGGCCTGGCGGGTGACGGCGGGAAAATAGTCCTGCGCCGAAACCTGCCGGGCGAAGCAGCGGTGATAATCGCCCACCTTGGCGTTGTGGGCTTTTTCGAGCCGGTCCAGGGCCGCCTGGTCGGGTTTTGCGGCGGCCAGGGCGGCCTGGTTCGGCGGCTTTGCCGCGGCCAGGGCCTTCAACCGTGCTTCGTATTGGTCCTGGAGGGCCTTCATCTGCGCTTCGTATCGCCCCTGGAAATCATCCCAGGGCTGCTGGCAGGCGGGGATGCGCCGGATCGGCGGCGCCACGGGCTCGTCGGCGATGAAGACGCGGTCGTTGCGGATTGCGGCCACCACCAGGTCCGTGGGCAGGTAGGCGCCGTCATTGTCCTGCTCCCAATTCGCCAGCTTCGCCATGACGAAGTCGCCGCCGGGCGGCGCGGCCAGCGGGATGTCGGCATACCAGGTTATGCTCGCGTCCGCGGCCAGGGCCGGGGTATAGAAATTGCCACTCCGCAGCGCCGCCCGGATGTCCGCCGGAGGGGCCAGCAGCGTCTCCCGGCGTTGCCGGGATTTGGTCAGCCAGGCGCGGAGCAGGGGCAGGGTGGTCACGACCGCCCTGCCATTGCCGTCCGCGGACCGGTATTCCAGGCCGTCGAGCGCCGAATAGTCGCCCCAGCCGCTGCCGGCGAGATTGAGCGCCGGTCCCTTGGGAAAGCCCGCGATGGCGCGGACGCCGACGACCGACTCAAGCGCCTTTTGCAGCCCTGCCAGGATGTCGTCCTGGTGCCGCTGCAACGCGTCGGCCTCCGTCACCGCGGTCGCGGAACTGGCCTGGTCGGAGAGGTCGCCCAACGCGTTGCCGATCCGCTCGAGCTCCGGCATGGCGCGGTCGCGGTCGCCGATATAGCGCGCGAGCGGCGATGCCGCCTGCGCGGTGGCGAGGGTGCAGAGCAGGGCCGCGGCCCAGAGTGTCCATCGCCGGGTCATGTCGGGACCTCGGCGATCGCCGCGCCGGATATTGCGGACATCGGCGGGGTGCGGATGGTGGGGCGTCGGCATTTGCAGTCTTCGCGCTACCGAGACGCGGTTTAGGTAGCATGAAGCTCACAGATTTGCTCTCCCCGTCGGGAGCCGGGGGCTCGCCACCGTCGCGAGCCCCCGCCGTGGGTCACCGCATGGTCGGCATCACGAACTCGGCGCCGGCGCGGATGCCGGTCGGCCACCGGGTGGTGATGGTCTTCAGGCGCGTGTAGAAGCGGATGCCCTCCGGCCCGTGCATGTGGTGGTCGCCGAACAGCGACGCCTTCCAGCCGCCGAACGAATGGAAGGCCATGGGCACCGGGATCGGCACGTTGATGCCGACCATGCCGACCTGGATCTGGTGGGCGAACTCGCGGGCGGCATCGCCGTCGCGGGTGAAGATCGCCGTGCCGTTGCCGAACTCGTGCTCGTTGATCAGGCGCGCGGCATGGTCGTAGCTGTCGGCGCGGACCATGGCCAGCACCGGGCCGAAGATCTCCTCCTTGTAGATCCGCATGTCAGGCGTCACGCGGTCGAACAGGCTGCCGCCGATGAAGAAGCCGTCCTCATAGCCCTGCATGCGGAAGCCGCGGCCGTCGACCACCAGCTTGGCGCCCTCGGCGACGCCCTGGTCGATGTAGCCGCGCACGCGGTCCAGATGCTGGCGGGTGACCAGCGGCCCCAACTCGGCCTCGGGGTCGGTGCCGGGGCCGATCTTGAGCGCGCGGATCTTGGGCTCCAGGCGCTGGATCAGGGCGTCGGCGGTGGCGTCGCCGATCGGCATCGCCACCGAAACAGCCATGCAGCGCTCGCCGGCCGAGCCGTAGGCCGCGCCGATCAGGGCGTCGACCGCCAGGTCGAGG
>CAZEFK010000166.1:16404-16749 GCA_964511405.1 uncultured Comamonadaceae bacterium
GGCATCACCACCATGTGGTTCTTGGCGCCGCCCAAGGCCTGGCAGCGCTTGCCGGTGCGCGCCGAAATCTCATAGATCGAGCGCGCGATCGGGGTCGACCCGACGAAGCTGACCGCCGCGATGCCGGGATGGACGAGCAGCGCCTCGACCGCGTCCTTGTCGCCTTGGACGACGTTGAACACGCCGTCGGGCAGGCCGGCCTCCTTCAGCCACGCCGCGATCTTCAGGGACGCCGAGGGATCGCGCTCCGACGGCTTCAGGATGAAGCAGTTGCCGGCGGCCAGCGCCACCGGGAACATCCACATCGGCACCATGGCCGGGAAGTTGAACGGCGTGATGCCGGCG
>CAZEFK010000167.1:0-15609 GCA_964511405.1 uncultured Comamonadaceae bacterium
GCGCCCGGCTCGGCCCGTGCGGCAGCGCCGGGATCGCGGCGCTGCCGCCGCTGCCCGAGGCCGCGGGCGAGCTCGAGCGGGTGCGGCGGGCGCTCGGCGGCGATGCCGGCGCGCTGCTGACCGGAGATGCCGCGACCGAGGCCGGGCTGCGCAGCCGGCCGCTCGGCCAGTACCGCATCCTGTATTTCGCCACCCACGCCTTGCTGCCGGGCGAGCTGGCCTGCCAGCCGGAGCCCGGCCTGGTGCTGACGCCGCCCGCCGACGGCGGTGACGGTCTGCTGCCGGCCAGCGCCATCGCGCGCCTGGACCTCGACGCCGACCTGGTGGTGCTGTCGGCCTGCAACACCGCGGGCCCGGCCGGGCAGCTGGGCGGCGAGGCGCTGTCGGGGCTGGCCCGCGCCTTCTTCCTGGCCGGCGCCCGCGCCCTGCTGGTGACCCACTGGCCGGTCGAATCCCAGGCCAGCGCCGACCTGATGACCGCGACCTTCGCCGCCCCGGGCACGTCCGGCGCCGGAGATGGCCTGGCCGAACGCCTGCGCCGGGCGCAACGCCGGCTGATCGCCGAGCCGGCGACCGCGCATCCGTTCTTCTGGGGCGGCTTCGCCCTGATCGGCGATGGCCGCCAGGCTATTTGTACAGGTACAGGAAGCGCAGGCTGTCGTTGACCGACACCAGGTCGCCCAGGCGATCGAGGGTGGCGCGGCTGAGCGCCTGGCCGGCGCCGAGCAGCAGCTTGCCGTTCGGACCCTCCAGGTTGCGCGCCAGCACCGCGCCGGGCGGAACATCGGCCAGCGCCACGCGCACGACCTGGCGGCCGTCGGGGGCGGTGGCGTGGATCACGACTCCCGGCGGCAGCGGCGTGGCAGGCGTGGCCGCGGCCTCGGGATGGACGTCGATCGTCTCGTAATAGGCGGCGGGGTGCAGGGACAGGGGCTCGGTCAGGGCGCGGCCAAGACGGACGGCGAGCTGCTGCGCCGACACCGGCTTCAGGATGAAGGCGTTGATGTCGAGCGCCAGCGCCGTGCCCACGGATTCGGCGTCGGAATGGCTGGTCAGCATGGCGATCGGCAGCTCGCGCCCGACCTTGACCTTGCCAGCACGCACCTTCTGGACGACCTCGAACCCGTTCATCGGGCGCATGTCGATATCGCACAGCACGCAGATCGGCTTCTCCCGGGCCATGACCGCCAGGCCCTCGGCGCCGTCCTCGGCCATCCAGATGTCGCTGACGCCCAGCTGCCGCAGCTGGCTGCGCGCCGCGGCGCGGATCACCGGCTGGTCGTCGATGATCAGGACGCTGATTTTCGGCCAATCGATTTGGGTCATGATCTGCGACGGCTGCCTCCCCACATGGATAATGGCGTGAATCCGGGGGGTTCGGCCATGGCCATCATGCGGACGGAATCGCCTCGACGCCGCGCGCCTCGGTCACCAGCCGGCGGCGCCTAGGCCCGGCTGGTGTCGCAGCTGCTGGCATCGGCGGCGCGCGCTTCTGAATGGCGTCAACGGGGCTTACAAGTCTTTGGTCCCGAAATCGGCGCACGGCCAGATTACCTGGGATTGCCGCCAACGGCGCAAAAGTTGCTTTAGGTCGTATGACTCGACTCAGCATGTGCCGTCTGCCCTTGGGAGAAACCCATGCAAATCCCGATGAGAGGCATCCTCCTGGCAGCCACGATCAGCTTGGCTGCGGCGCTACCGTTCGTAGACCAAGCCAGCGCGTGTACGATCATCGCGAACGCCGATGCGTTCGCAGCCCTACCGGGCGATCATGAGGCATTCGACCCGACCGGGGTCAACGTGACGGTAACAGATTCTTTTGGCTCAATAACAGGGCCGCTCACCGATTATACATCACATGCCGCTTCCGGGCAGTTCCAAACACATTTCGCGTGCCATTCATATAGATACCCATGCGAGGGCGCTTACGATTACCGACTTGTCCTTCCTTTCCAGGTGACCGGATTCGCTGCCGACGTCACTGCACAGACCGCTATTTCTTACGAGGACAAGGAGCTAACCCTGTGGGGGATCCGGTATTCATTCGAGTTCCGATACCCCCCATTACTATTCACATCCCGCCACAGTTCGTCGCCACCACCTTCGCGCCGACGAACGTCATCGACCTTTACTGGCCCGGCGGCTTCTATAGCAGCGACGACGATTTCATTACCTTCTTTACCAACGTCGAATATATCCGGGCTTCGCCCGTTCCCGAACCTGGCGCGGGCGCCCTGCTTGGCACCGGCCTGATGCTGTTGTTGACCCTCGGCGCGAGCAGACCCCGCCTGAGATGCCCTTAGCCCCGCCTCCCCGCCGGGAATGGCGTGAATCCGGCGGCTTCGGCCATGGCCATCATGCCGACGGAATCGCCTCGACGCCCCGCGCCTCGGTCACCAGCCGGCGGCCGGCGCGGGTCGCCAGGAAGTCGGGCAGCCGGGCGTCCTCTTGGCGCAGGAAGCCGCGCGCCGGCAGCTGGCCGGCCAGGAACAGCTCGACCATGGCGACGCAGCCGGCGGCGGTGGTGAGCTGGATGGCGCCGAGGTCGGGCTTGCCGTCATAGCGCAGCACGATGCTCTCTTCCTCCAGCCGGCCGGCCCGCTCGCCGACCCCGGTCACGAACACCACCACCACGTCCTTGCGGGTGAAGGGCGCCGCACGGTCCAGGATGCGCCGCATGGTCTCGCGGTCGTCGGCCAGCTCCAGCCCGTGCAGCAGCAGCTTCATGATCTTGGCGTGGCCGGGATAGCGCAGGGTCTTGTAGCTCATGTCGCGGACCTTGCCGGCCAGGGTCTCGGTCAAGGTGCCGAGGCCGCCCGAGGTGTTGAACGCCTCGTAACCGACGCCGTCGATCATCACGCTCTCGATGCCTTCCAGCGCCGGCACCAGCGTGGTCTTGCCGCCCAGCAGCATCTCGCAAGGATTGCAGTACTCGTTGATCAGCCCGTCGACCGACCAGGTCACGTTGTAGCGGAGGGCATTGGTGGGATAGAGCGGCAGCGCGCCGACGCGCATTTTGAGGGTCTTCAGGCGGTCGAAGCGGGCCGCCATGTCGGCGCCCAGCACGCAGATGAAGCCGGGCGCCAGCCCGCATTGCGGCATCAGGGCGACCGGCGCGGTAGCCCCCAGCGCCTTGATGGCGGCGGTGGTCTCGACGTCCTCGGTCAGGTCGAAATAGTGGGTGCCGGTTTCGACCGCGGCGCGGGCAATGGCCGTGTTCAGGAAATAGGGGCCGGCGCTGACCACGATGTCCTGATCGGCCAGGGCACCGCGGACCGCGGCGGTGTCGGCGGCGTCGAGCCGCACGGTGCGGTAGGCGGGCGCGCGCTCGGCAAGCGCGGCCAGGGCGTCCGGTGCGGCATCGGCCAGGGTCACGGCATGGCCCTGGTCGGCCAGCATGGCGGCGATCACCGGCCCGATCTGGCCGGCGCCGATGACGGTGATGCGAGGGCAGGGAGCGGCGGGCATGGGCAGGGCCTCCTGCCCCCAGCGTTGCCGCGGCGGACGCCTGAATAAATCGGCGCCCTGCCCGGCGCGGCCGGACCGGTCTGCAAACTCGCAGAACAATCGTTAAATCCGATGAAAAACGCCCCTCAGCGCTCGAACTTCCGCGCCAGCAGGATCGAGGTCATGGTTCGGTGCACACCATCGATGCCGCCGATCCAGTCGATCGCCGCATCAAGATGGGCCGCCGTCCGGCACTGGATGCGCACGAACAGGTCGAAGGCGCCGTTGACCGTGTAGCAGGCCGCGATCTCCGGCCGGGTCTTGAGCACGGTCACGACATGGGCCTGCTGTCGCGCCTCCAGCTCGACCAGCACGATCGCCGCCAGGGTCGTGGCGGGCTCGGGATCGGCGCCGGCCATCAGGGTGTAGCCGGCAATCACCCGGTCGCGCTCCAGCCGCGCGATGCGCGCCTGCACGGTCGCGCGCGACACCCCCAGCGCCTTGGCGATCTCGGTCAGCGGCGTGCGCGCGTTGGCCTTGAGGATGTTGAGGAGCTGCTGGTCCTTGTCGACGTCGGTCGGCCTGGCCATGGGGTTTCCCTGCGGATCGTCAATAGCCGATCATCGCCGTCATTCGAAGATCGTGGCTAGCTTGGCGAGCACCTCGTCCATGATGGCGGCCGGCACGGTTTCCAGCCGCCGCGCTCCTCGCGCGCCGAGGTCGACGGCACGGGGTTGATCGCATCGAACAACCCCGGTCGTCTGGGTACCCGCGCCGGCCAGCGAGACGGCAAAGCCAGCCGTCCGTGCAAACGACCCGCCGGTCGTGATCGGCAGGACCACGGGAACCCTGGTCACTCGGTTGAATGCCTCTGGCGATACCACAAGCACCGGCCTCGTGCCGCGCTGCTCATGACCCGACGTCGGATCGAGCGAGACGACATAGATGTCGCCGCGCCGCATTACAGCAGCTCGTTGCCGACCGGCCTGTCATCGAGCCATGCCTGATCCTCGGCACTGGGTTCGGCGGTGGCATCACACTGGGCGAGCAGTTCGTCCAGGCCATAGCGCGGACGGCTCTGCGGCTCGATCACCAGCCGGCCATTCTCGATCGTCAGGCCGACTTTCGCGCCCGGCTGCAGACGGAGCAGGTCGAGGATGGCGGGCGGCACCGCGAGCATGACCGAGCCACCGACTTTGCGGAGATTCGTGGTGTGCATGGCATGGTTCCGGCGATAAAAGTTATACGATCATATAATTTTCCACGATGCCGATCAAGCATGACAACGAGGCGGGGGTGACCGAACTCGCGGTCCACGATGCCGACGCCGGGCGCCGCGACGCGCTGATCGGCAAGCTGCACGGCCGCTCGGCGGCACCCGTCTGCGCCGGGTCTTCCGACCCGACGGGCTTCGACCTCATCGCCCACGCGACGCCGGCCGGCATGGCCCCCGGTGATCCCGATCGGGTCGAGCTGGCCAAGCTGGCCCCGTCGATGGTGGTCGGCTGCGCGATCACCCGGCCGCCGGTGTCGCCGCTGGTCGCCGCGGCCCGGCGGATCGGCTGCCGGACGGCGGTCGGCGGCGACATGTATGCCGCCGAGCAGGCGCTGATCGTCGACTTCCTGCTGGGCGCGCCGATCTGAGGATCCGTGCTGCCGCACCAGATTGTCGGCCCAGGCCTCGGCGATATGGCCGGCGGTGCCGAGCCCCCGGCCTCTGGCTTTGAGACGGTCGGCGCATCCGCGCCCGCCGTCAGTCCACATATCTGTTTTCGCCCGATCCCCGGCGCATGCATGATCCGGCCCTTCGCCCGGGCCCCTTCGGATTGATGCCGACCGCCGCATGAAACGCGTGATCGCCGCCCTCGTCGCCCTGGCCGTGCTGGCCGGGGTCATCGCCCGCATCGCCGCCGGGCGGCCCGATGCCACCCCTGCCTTCTCCGGCACCGTCCGCCTCGGCTTCGTGGCCGGCCTCGACGGGGCCGACGCGCGCGGCGGCCAGGAGATGCTGCGCGCCGTCCGCGATCTGGTCGCCCAGGTCAACCGCCAGGGCGGCGTCGGCGGCCTGCGGGTCGAGCTGGCGGTCGAGGACGACGGCAACGATCCCGCACGCGCCGCCACAGCCGCCCGCCGCCTGGCCGCCGATCCGTCCGTGGTGGCGGTGATCGGCCACAACTACTCGGGCGCGTCCCTGGCCGCGGCCCCGGTCTATGCCGAGGCCGGCCTGCCGGCGGTCACGCCCGCGTCGACGGTGCCCGGCCTGGGCGACGGGCCGGAGCGCTGGGTGTTCCGGACCATCTACGACGACGACCAGCAGGGCGAATTCCTGGTCTCCTACGCCCAGCAGGCGCTGGGCGCGGGCCAGCTGGCCCTGGCGACGGTGCCGGACGCCTATGGCGAGCGGCTGGACCGGGTGGTGCGCGCCGCCGCCGCTCAGCGCGGCCTGCCGATCGCGGCGGCCTGGCAGGGCGATCCGGCGTCGCCGGACGCCGCCGCCCGCCTGGTGCAGCACCTGGCCGGCCTGCCGGCCGACACCGTCGTGGTCCTGCTCGCCCATCAGGTCCCGGCGGCGGCGCTGGTCCGGGCCGTCCGCGACGCCGGCCTCAAGCTGCGCCTGCTGGCGCCCGATGCCTTGGGCTCGGTCGACTTCGCGCGCGCCTTCGCCGGGCTGCCGCGCGAAGCCCTGGAGCCCGGCTTCTACACCAACGGCCTGTATGTCTCGGTGCCGTTCCTGGCCGACACCGCCAATGCCGAGGCGCGCGCGCTGATCGGCCGGCTGGAGGCCGACGGCCCGCTGACGACCTGGGGTGCGCCCTACGCGTACGACGCCGCCTAGGTGCTGGTCGAGGCCATGCGCCGGGCCGGCTTCGGCCCCGGCCTGCCGGCCGATCCGCGCCGCGCCGTGCGCGACCAGCTCTCGCGCATGCGCGCGCCGGGCCTGGGCGTCGCGGGCGCCACCGGCGTCACCTGGTTCGACGACCATGGCAGCGCGCGCAAGCCGGTCACCATCGGCCAGTTCGCCGGCCGACTGATCTCGTCGCTGCGGCAGCTGCGGCTGGACGACGGCGCCGGGCCGCGTGAGCTGCCGGTGGTCTATGCCGGAATCCTGCCGCAGCGCATCGAGCGCGTCGGCGACACCTTCGACGTCGATGCCGACCTCTGGTTCCGGTATCAGGGCGCGGTTCCGGTGGACGACGTGGTGGTCACGGGCGGCGTCGAGCCGATCGCGCTCGGCCAGCCGGCCGAGACCGCCACGGTCGACGGCATTGCCTACCGCCGCTACCGGGTGCACGGCCGGTTCCGGGCGCTGGCCGACGGCGCCCGCGCCGCCCAAGGCCGGGTCGGCCTGGCGATCGGCGTGCATCACCGGCTGCTGCCCGAGGACCGGCTGATCTTCGTGCCCGACAGCGTGGCCCTGCCCGAGGCGGCCGCCGGCGGCCTGGCGCAGCGGTTGGCGAGCCAGACCGTGCTGCCGGCCGGCCTGACCGTGGCCGACGCCAGCCTTGGCCCGGACCTGGTCGAGCGCCCGACCCTCGGCAACCCGCAGCTTGGCGCGCGCGGCGCGGCCACGGTCCGGTTGCCGGGTGTGGCGCTGACGCTGGATCTCGGCCCCGAGAGTCCCGGCCTGCGCCGCCGCTGGCTCGACGACCGCGCCCAGGCCGCAGCCTTGGCGCTGGCCGTCGTCCTGGTCGTCCTGCTGCTGGCCGAGCGCCGGCCGCCGCTGGCCGGGCGGCCCCGTCTCTGGCTGCTGCTGCTGGCCGGCACCACCTGCGGCCTGCTGCTGGTCGGCGAATCGGCGGCGCTCCAGCTGCTGATCGAGCTGGGCGGCCAACGGTGGCTCGCGGCCGCGATGCGCGGGGTCAACCTGCTGTGGTGGGTGGCCGTGGCCGGGCTGCTGCTGTCGGCGGTCCGCCGGCTGGTCTGGCGGCCGCTGGAAACCGCCGCTGGGCGCCCGGTGCCGCGGGTGATCAAGACCTTCGTCGCCGGAGTCGTGGTGCTGTTCACCGTGTTCGGCGTGCTGGGCAATGTGTTCGACCGCGACGTGACCGGCCTGGTCGCGACCTCGGGCGTGTTCGCCGCGGTCCTGGGCTTCGCCCTGCAGAGCAACATCGCCAGCGTCTTCTCGGGCATCGCGCTCAATCTCGAGCGGCCGATCCGGCCGGGCGACTGGGCCAAGATCGGCGACGCGCCGGTCGCCCAGGTGGTCGACATCTCGTGGCGCTCGACCAAGATCAAGACCTTCGCCAACACCACCATCAGCATCCCCAACGCCATCGTCGCCGGCGCGCGGATCGAGAACTTCAGCTATCCCGAGAACCGATACTTCATCTTCCAGATCCTGCATTTCGACCCGGCGCATGATCCGGCGCAGCTGACTGACCTGCTCTACGATGCCCTACGCCTGGCCCCGAGCGTAGACGGACGTGAGCGGCTGGGACTGATGTGGGTGAAGTTCAACGGCGTCGACGTCCAGGGTGCGCGCTTCCTGGTGGCCTTCGACTGCACCGACCGCCTGCTGATGAACTCGCAGGAGCATCAGGTGCTGATCAGCATCCACCAGACCCTCCGCCGCGCCGGGGTGACCCTGGCCACCCAGCGCACCGACGTGCGGCTGCACGAGACGCCCGAGGAGCGGCTGCAGCCGGCGCGCGCGGCCGAGGACCTGGTCGACGACATCGACCTGTTCCGGCCGCTCGCCGACGCCGACCGCCAGCGCTTGGCCGCCAGCGCCCGGCGCCGCGTCTTCGCGGCCGGCGAGACGGTGTTCGCCCAGGGCGAAGCCGGGCGATCGCTGTTCCTGGTCGCCGAGGGCGTGGTCGGCGTCGGCCTGGCGACCGCCGATGGCGGCCACCGCGAGCTTGCGCGCTTCGGCCCCGGCTCATTCTTCGGCGAGATGGCGCTGCTGACCGGCGAGGCCCGCTCGACCAGCATCACGGCTTTGGGCCGGACGGTGCTGTACGAGGTCGACAAGGCGGCGGTGGCGCCGATCCTGGATGCCAATCCCGAGCTGATGGAGCGCCTGAGCGAAGTCGTGGCCGAGCGCCAGCTGGCCAATGTCAGCCTGGCCGACCAGGCGACCCGCTACGAGGACGCCCACCGCAGCCTCAGCCGCCGCATCCTGGGCCGCGTGCGCCAATTCTTCGGCGAGCGCTCGGCAGCCTGACTATCCGTGCGGCCGCACCAGGTTGTCGGCCCAGGCCTCGGCGATGTGGTCGAAGCGCAGGTCGGGCGTGCGGTCGACCAGCAGCGCCAGCACGCGCGGCGGTGTCAGCGGCAGCGCCTGCACGCGCTTGCCGGTGGCATCGGCCACGGCGCAGGCGACCGTCGCCCCGACGTTCAGGATCGGCACCTCGCCGGCGCCCTTGGTGCCCAGCGGCCCGATCGACGGCGCGGCCTCGTAGAGGCTGGCCTCGACCGGCACGACGTCGCCGGCCAGCGGCAGGCGATAGGTTTCGAGGCTGGCCTCGCGGATGCGGCCGTCGGCGCCGATCGACACTTCCTCGTGCAGCGCGTAGCCCAGCCCCTGCACCACGCCGCCCTGGATCTGGCCGAGGATCGCGTGGGGATTGAGCGCCCGCCCGACGTCCTGGACGACCTTGTAGCTCAGCACCTCGACATGGCCGGTGTCGGGATCGACCGCGACTTCGCAGTCATGGACGGCGAACACCGGGATGTCGATGGCGTCGAGGAAATGGCCGGCGGCGCAGCCCGGCATCGCGGGCACGCCGGGGCGGGTGGACGCGCCGGTCCCGGCGACCGGGCCGAACAGCGTCTGGGCCCGCGCCGCCACGGCGGCAATGGTGCAGCCCGAGCCCGGGACGCCGGCGATCTCGACGCGGCCGTTGCGCAGCTCCAGATCCTCGGGCGCGGCCTCGATCATCTCGGCGGCGACGGTCAGGAGCTGGGCGCGCACCGCACGGGCGGCGGCGAGGCTGGCGGCGCCGAGCGAGACCGTGGTGCGCCCGCCGCCGACACCGACGTCATAGCCGGCGGCGTCGGTGTCGGCCGCTCGCACCACCACATCCTCGGGCCGGATGCCCAGCGTGGCGGCCACGATCTGCGGCAGGCCCTGCACCATCGAGCCCGAGCCGATCTCGACACCTGAGGTGACCAGGGTGACCGTTCCGTCGGCGTTCATGTTCACCGTGGCGGCCGACGGGCCGACGAACACGAACCAAGTGCCGACCGTGGTCGCCCGCCCATAGAGGCGGCCGGCGGCGCGCGCGCGGCCGTCCGGGGCCGCGGCGCGCATCGCCCCCATCCGGTCCAGCATCGGGCCCAGGACGTCGCCGGCGAACACCTGCCCGGTCGCGCCCAGATCGCCGTCGCCCAGGACATTGCGGCGCCGGAACGCCAGCGGGTCCATGCCGATCGCCTGGGCGATCTCGTCGGTGTGCCGCTCCAGCGCGAAGGTGTTGTAGACGCCGTTGCACGCCCGGAACGCCCCGTTCGGCGCGGTGTTGGTGTAGACCGCGCGCGACACCAGGCGCGCGCTGCCCAGCCGGTAATTGCCGCCCAGGGTGTGGGCGGTCATGGTGGTCAAGAAGATCTGCTCGCCGCCATAGGCGCCGCAGTCCATCAGCACCACGGCCTCGCGCCCGACGATCTCGCCGGCGCGGGTCACCGCCGAGCGGATGCGGATCTCGGCGTTCTCGCGGAACAGGCAGGTCAGCATCTCCTCTTCCCGCGAGTTGGCGATGCGCACCGGCCGGCCTGACGCGCGCGCCAGCAGCGCCGCGAACGGCTCGATCGCCAGGTCGAACTTCAGCCCGAAGCCGCCGCCGACCGGCGGCACCGTGACCCGCACCTGCGCGGCCGGCACGCCCAGCAGCCGCGCCGTGGCGTTGCGGATGCTCCAGGGCACCTGGGTCGAGGTCTCGATATGGAAGCGCCCGTCCTCGTAGGTCGCGACCGCGGCCCGCGGCTCGAAGCAGACATGGTTCTGCCGGCCGACCCGGAAGCTGCTGTCGACGATCACCACGTCGGGCCGGGCGAACGCCGCATCGACGTCGCCGCGCACCACCGTCGCCTCCCAGGCGACATTGCCGGCGCGCGCACCGCCCTCGAACAGCACCTCGTAGTCGCGCCAGCCCGGATGGACCAGCGGGGCGTCGGGCGCCAGGGCCTCGGCCATGGTGACCACCGCGGGCAGCGGCTCGATCGCGACGTCGATGGCGGCCAGCGCCGCCTGCGCCTGTTCGAGGGTCTCGGCAGCGACCGCGGCCAGCGGCTCGCCGACATAGCGGACGACCCCGTCGGCGAACAGCGGGTGGTCGGCGATGCCGATGCCGATCCGCCCCGGCGCGTCAGCGGCGGTCACCACCGCATGCACGCCCGGCATCGCCGCGGCCTTCGACACGTCCAGCCGGGCGATCCGGCCCGAGGCCATGTCGGCGCGCAGCACCGCGGCGTGGAGCATGCCCGGCAGGGCTCGGTCGATGGTATAGCGCGTGCGCCCCAGCAGCTTGTCGCGGGCGTCGCGGCGGCGCAGGTCCATGACCGCGGCGGCGGCATCGGGCATCGAGGTCTCCTTGCGCTACGTGGACAGGCTGTCCGGCGTCGCGGCCGCCGCCGCCGACAACGCCGCCTCGACGATCCGCTCATAGCCGGTGCAGCGGCAGGCGTTGCCGGTGATGGCGGCGCGGATCTCGTCGCGGCTGGCCTGCGGGCGGGTCGCCAGGACGTGGGTCAGGGTGACCACCATGCCGGGGAAGCACATGCCGCACTGGACGGCGTCGGCCGCCTCCAGCGCCGCCTGCACCGGCGACAGCGCACCGCCCCGCGACAGGCCCTCGACCGTGGTGATCGCCCGCCCCTCGACCAACCCGGCGGGCATCAGGCAGGACAGCGCCGGCACGCCGTCGACCAGCACCGTGCAGGCGCCGCAAAAACCCTCGCGGCACACCGGCTTGGCGCCGGTAAGGCAGAGCTCGTCGCGCAGCACGTCGATCAGCGGCGTCATCGGCGGCGCGGCGCTCGCACGCGGCGCGCCGTTGACGGTCAGGCTGAGGGCCATGGGATCTCCTCGGTCAGGCAGTGACGGCGGCGACCGCGCGGCGCACCAAGGTCGGCAGCACCTGGAGCCGGTACCAGCCCGGCGCCTCGACGCCGTCGCGGGCGGTGAAGCCGTCGCCAAGCGCGGCCGCGGCGGTGGCGGCATGGCCGGGGTCGAGCGGCCGGCCAATCAGCGCCGCTTCCAGCTCGTCCCAGCGGCGGGCGACCGCCTCGACCGATCCGACCGCAACCCGCGCGGCGCGCACGCGGCCGGCGGCGTCGAGCTCCGCGGCCAGGCTGACGATGGCGACCGGGTAGTCGCCGGCCTTGCGCAGGGTCAGGCGGACATGGGCGGAGCGCGCGGGCCGGCGCGGCACGACGATGCGGGTCAGCAGCCGGCCGGGCTCCAGGGCCGCGCGGATAGCCAGGAACCGCGCCAGGGCCATGCGCTCGATCCCGGCGTGGCCAGCGAGTTCGACTTGGGCGTCCAGGCTCAGTAGCGCGGGCACCAGGTCGGCGGCGGCGAACGCTGTCGCGCACAGATTGCCGCCGACGGTCGCCACCGCTCGCACGGCCGGATTGGCCGACAGGCCGGCAGCTTGGGCGAGAGCCGCCAGCTCCTGATGCCCGGCCAGCGCCGCCGCCAGCGCCGCGTGGGTGACGCCGGCGCCGATCTCGACGGCCGCGTCGGTCACCATGACCTGCTGCAGCGACGGCAGGTGCGAGACGGCGACATAGGCGCGGGCCATGGGCTCGTGGCGGATCGGTCCGCGCATGATCCAGGTGCCGCCGGCCAGCACGGCGCCATCGGGGCCGCGCTCGGCCAGGGCGTCGAGCGCCACCGGCAGCGACGGAGGCAGGTACAGCGAGGCGGACATCAGCGCGGCTCCCGGCGCAGCCGGTCGAGCAGGACGCCGGCGATCACGATGCAGCCCAGCACCACCAGCTGCACATAGCCGTCGATGCGGGTGAGGTTCATGCCGTTGGACAGCAGGGTCACGAACAAGGCGCCCAGCAGGGCGGTGCCGACACCACCGCGGCCGCCGGCCAGGCTGGTGCCGCCGACCACCGCCGCCGCGATCGACTGCAGCGACAGCGAGCCGCCCAGGTTGGGCTCGCCCGAGCCGGTCCGGGCCGTCATCATGACCGCGCCCAGCGCCGCCAGCACCGCGCACAGCGCGTAGGTGGCGACCAGGATGCGCCGGACCGGCAGGCCGGCCACCACGGCCGCCCGGGGATTGGTGCCGATGATGTAGAGCGCGCGGCCGAACACGGTCCGGGTCAGCAGCCCGTGCAGGCCCACGCCCACCGCCGCGGCGATCGCGATCGCCGCCGGGATGCCCAGCACGCTGCCGCCATAGAGCAGGGTCGAGAACAGCGGCGGCACGCCCTGCACCGGATGCCCGCCCGACAGGGTGGTGGCGATGCCCGTGGCGATGTTGTAGCTGCCCAGCGTCGCCACGAACGGATTGACCCCCAGCACCGCGATCGCCAGGCCGTTGGCCAGTCCGCAGGCGGCGCCCAGCCCGAGCCCCGCACCGAGGCCGAGGATCAGCACCACGCCCGGGTCATGGCCGGCGGCGACTGCGGCGGCCATCGCCAGCGCCGCGCCGACGCTGGCCATCGACACCGTCGGGCCGAGCGCCAGGTCGAACCCGCGCGCCAGGATCACCACCGACTGCGCCATGGCGAACAGCGCCAGATAGCTGGCCTGCTGGGCGATGTTGAGCAGGTTGGCCGGCGACAGCACGCGGCCGTCGACGGCAGCGAAGCCGAGCAGCAGCGCCAGCAGCACCATCGGCATCACCGCCTGGCCCAGGTGCGGCCGCAGCGCCGGCATCAGGCCCGCCGGGCGCACCGGCACGGCCGGCGACAGCTCGAGATCAGACACGGGCCTTCCTCCGTCGGGTCAGCTCGTCCAGCGCCACCGCCGCCACCATGATGACGCCCAGGAACACGGGCTGCAGGCGCGAGTCGACCTGCAGCAGGTTGAGCGCGTTGCCCAGGATCGTCAGGAACAGCGCGCTCAGGGCGACGGCCTCGATCCGGCCGGCGCCGCCGCGCAGGCTGACGCCGCCGATCACGGCCGCCGCGATCGACTGCAGCATCATCCGGTCGCCGCCGAAGCTGGCCTGGCCGGAGCCGACCTGCGCCGTCAGCAGGAGGCCGGTCAGGGCCGCCAGGACGCCGGACAGCATGTAGGTGCCGACCACGGGACGGCCGATCACCACGCCCGACACCACCGCCGCCTCGGCATTGCCGCCGATCGCGTGCACATAGCGGCCGAACAGCGTTCGGCGCTGCACGAACATCATCGCCGCGACCACCGCGGCGGCCACATAGAGCGCACTCGGCAGCCCGAGCAGCTGGGCGCGTCCAAAACCCTTCACGAAGCTCTCGGGCATGCCGTAGACAGGGATGCCGCTGGTGATCATCAAGCCGACGCCGGCGGCTACCGACATGGTGCCGAGCGTCACCACGAAGCCCGAGACCTTGAGCTTGGCCACGCACAGACCGCTGGCCAGGCCGATCGCCAGGCCGCAGCCCAGGCCGGCCGCGACGCCGCCGGCGATCACCGCGGCGTCGCCGACCCCCGAGGCAGCCAGCGTCGCCATGGTCTGCGCCGCGACCACGCTGGCCAGCGCGACCACCGCGCCGACCGACAGGTCGAAGCCGCCGCCGATCATGACCAGCGCCTGGCCCGCCGCGACGATCGCCAGGAACGCCGTGTTGCGCAGGATGTTGAGCAGGTTGATCGGGCCGTAGAAGTGCGGGGTCGTGGCCGACATGGCGACGACCACCGCGACCAGCAGCACCGGCAGCAGGCCGATGCGCGCGCCGCGGCGCCGGCCGGTGCGGACGCCGCCCGGGGCGGCGAAGCCGACCGCGCTCATGCCGCCACCGCCGGCGGCTCGTGGAAGAACGCCGCCAGCACCGCCTGCTCGGTCTTGGCGGCGCCCTCCAATTCTGCCGCGATGCGGCCGTTGCGCATGACGTACAGGCGGTTGGACAGCGCCAGCACCTCTGGCAGCTCCGACGACACCACGATCACGGCGGCGCCGGCCTCGACCAGCCCCTTCATGAAGGCGTAGACCTCGAGCTTGGCGCCGACATCGATGCCGACGCTCGGCTCGTCGAACAGGAACACCGCGAGGTCCCGGGTTAGGGCGCGGCCCAGCATCACCTTCTGGCGGTTGCCGCCGGACAGCGCGGCCGCCGGCCGCTCGATGCCGGGCGGGTGCAGCCCCAGCCGCGCCATGATGCCGGCGACCGCTGAGCGTTCGGCGCGCGGGCGCAGGACGCCGAAGCGCGCGAAGGCGCCCAGGTCGAGCGCGGTCATCGACACGTTCTCGCGGATCGGCCGGGCCAGGGCCAAGCCTTCGGCGACCCGGTTGGCCGGGAAATAGGCGATGCCGCGGCCGAGGCTGCGGCGCGGCGTCGGATGCGCATAGGGCCTGCCCTGGATGCGCACGGCGCCGTCGGCGATCGGCTCCAGGCCGTAGATCGCCCGGATCAGCTCGGACTTGCCGCAGCCGACCAAGCCGGCGATCCCGATGATCTCGCCGGCACGCGCCTGCAGGTCGACGCCGCGCACGCTGCCGTCGGCCAAGCTCAGGCCCGAAACCTGGACCGCCAGCGCCGCGGGCCGGTGCGGGATGGTCGGGAACAGCACGTCGATCCGGCGCCCGGTCATCAGTTCGACCAGCTCGCGATCTGATGCCGCGGCGGCCTCGACGGTGCGGATGTGGCGGCCGTCGCGCAGCACGGTGACCCGGTCGGCCAGGGCGCGGATCTCGGCCATGCGGTGCGAGACGTAGATGACGCCGACCTGCTGGCCCTTGAGCCGGGCGATCAGCTCGAACAGCCGCCCGGACTCGCGCTCGGTCAGCGACGCCGTCGGCTCGTCCAGGATCAGCAGCCGGACCCGGCCGAGCAGCGCCTTGGCGATCTCGGCCATCTGCTGGTGGGCCCGGGACAGGTCGTCGACGCGCGCCGCCGGGTCGAGATCGAAGCCCAGCTCGTCGATCAGCGCCCGGGCGCGCCGGCGCATCGCACCGGTGCGCAGGATGCCGGCGCGGGCCGCCTCGCGGCCGAGGAACAGGTTCTCCTCGATCGTGAGGCTCGGCACCAGTGAGAACTCCTGGAACACCGGGCTGTTGCCGATGG
>CAZEFK010000167.1:15619-16685 GCA_964511405.1 uncultured Comamonadaceae bacterium
CGCGCAACAACTGCGCAGCGGCGTCGAGGAGCTGTTGGCGGCGGCGGCGGCGCTGTTCCCCACGCGCGTGCGCCGTCGCCGTGTCTCGGGCGCTACAGCGGGCAACGCGCCCGCTGCGGGGTGAGGTCGCGCAGCGCCTCGCCGCCGAACCGCAGGCTGCCCTCGTCGGGCGGGAAGGTGCCGGCGATGACGTTGATCAGCGTCGACTTGCCGGCCCCGTTCTCGCCGAACAGGACGTGCAGCTCACCGGCCCGGACATCGAGGTCGACCCGGTCGAGGGCGCGCACGCCCCCGAACCGCTTCGAGATGCCCGCAAGGCGCAGTAGCGGCTCGTCCCGCACCGTCCCGGCGTCCATGCCGTCCTCCTCAGGAAATGCGCTCTGCGCATTTACTTCGATCAATGATGTGGGGAGCCCGCTAGCGGGCTCCCGGCCTACTTCGCCGTCACGCTGTAGACCGGCTTCCAGTTCGCCGGGGCCAGCACCAGGCTCATCTGCAGCTTCGGCACCGTCGTCTTGTCGATCACGGCCGACGCCGGCTGCACCAGGCTCATCACCGGCTGCTTGTCGAGCAGGCGCACCGCCTGGTCGATGGCGATGGCACCCTCGCCCACCGGGTACTGCGTGGCGAAGGACAGGATCTCGTTGCGGTTGAGCGCATCGAGCATGGCCTGGTTCTCATAGGACGAGATGATCTTGATGTCGCTGCGGCCGGCCTCGACCACCGCGCCGATCGCCGCCTCGGCAGTCGGCGCCGAGCCCCAGATCACATTCATGGTCGGATAGGCCTGCAGCGCGTCCTGGATCAGCTGGAGCTGCACCGCGACGCCGGTGTCGCCGTACTTCTCGGCCAGGATCTTGACGTCGGGGTTCTTGGCCACCGCCTTCTTGAAGCCCTCGCTGTAGGACTCGGCCCAGCCGGAGCCGGCCGGCCCGGGGAAGGTGACGACATTGGCCTTCTCGCCAGGCTTGAGCTGGGCCAGCAGCCCATCGCCGGTGACCGCGCCCATGGCGACGAAGTCGACATAGTTGGCCGCCGGCAGGGCGTTGGGCGGCAGCGGGTTGGT
>CAZEFK010000168.1:0-16381 GCA_964511405.1 uncultured Comamonadaceae bacterium
ACGTGTCGATCCAGGCGCAGATCGTCAATCTGTTCCAGGACCTGCGGGCGGCGATGGGGCTGGCGATCCTGTTCATCGCGCACGACCTGTCGATGGTCCGCTATCTGTGCTCGCGCGTCGCGGTCATGCTCAAAGGCCGGATCGTCGAGACCGGACCGACCCGCGCGGTGTTCGAGGATCCGCGCCATCCCTACACCCGGGCGCTGCTGTCGGCCGTGCCGGTGCCCGATCCGGCGCAGGAGCGCGGCCGCCGCCGCTTGCCCTTCGATGCCGGCGCGTTCGAGTTCCCGCCCGACGCCGCGCTGCGCGACCTCGGCGACGGGCACTGGGTCCTCGCGACCGAAGGCCGCCGGGACGCGGCGCGGGCGCCGGCGACCGCATAACGATGGGGAGGAAACCATGAACGCGCTGCGACCCCGAACCCTGCTCGCCGCCGCCCTGTTGGCGGGCCTGGCCGGCGCCGCCGTCGCGCAGACGCCGCCGCGCACCCTCACCATCGCGCTGGGCACGAACGTGAACACGCTGGATCCGGCCCAGACGGCGACGGTGCAGACCGATATGTCGGTGATCAGCCACCTCTACCTGTCGCTGATCACGCGGGCACCTGATATGTCGCTGAAGCCGGAGCTCGCCACCGAGTGGCATGCGGTCGATGACCTGACCTGGCGGTTCACCCTGCGCGCCGGCGTCACCTTTGCCGACGGCGAGCCGCTGGACGCCGCAGCCGTCAAATGGAACGTCGATCGCGTCCTCGATCCCAACACCAAGTCGCGGATCCGGCCGTGGTTCGCCCAGGTGCGCGAGGTCGCGGTGCTGTCGCCGACCGAGCTCGAAATCCGCACCAAGGAGCCCTATCCGGCACTGCCCGCGCAGCTCTCGGCCTTCTATCTGCTGCCGCCGACCTGGACCCAGGGCCACAACCCGGCCAATTCGGCGATGAGTTCGGGGCGCTACGAGCTGAGCGAGTTCGTGCCCGGCGACCACATCGTGCTGAAGGCGAGGGCGGGCTGGTTCGGCGACAAGCCGGCCTTCGACACCGTCGTGTTCCGGGTGATCCCCGAGGCCGGCACGCGGGTGGCCAGCATCATGGCCGGCGAGACCGACTTCATCGCCGGCGTGCCGCCGACCGAGTTCAAGCGCATCGACGATTCCGGCACCGCGAAGGCCGCCTCGGTCGACTCGACCCGGGAGGCCTTCCTCAAGTTCAATGCGCTGAAGCCGCCGTTCAAGGACAACGTCAAGCTGCGCCAGGCGCTCAACCATGCCGTCGACCGCAAGCTGATCAGCGAGGCGATCTGGGGCGGGATGGGCAGCCTGTCGCGCTGCCAGCTGATGTCGCCGGCCTATTTCGGCTTCAACCCCGATCTCGACACGCCCAACTACGATCCCGAACTGGCCAAGAAGCTCATGGCCGAAGCCGGCATCAAGCCCGGGCAGTTGACCATCGAGTTCGAGGTCCCGATCGGCCCGTACCTCATGGCCCAGGACGTCGCCGAGGCGATCGCCGCGAACCTGCAGGACATCGGCGTCGACACCAAAATCGTCGACATGGATTTCGGCGCCTTCATGGACAAGCAGGTGCGTGCCCACGACATGGGCCAGATGGCGTACCTGACCTACGCTTGGCCGACTTTGGACGCCGACGGCATCCTGTCCTTGTTCGAGACCGGCAATCCCTATTCGTACTGGAACGACCCGACCTTCGACGACCTGATCCGGCAGGGCCGCACGACCACCGACCCGGCGCGCCGCATCGCCATTTATCGCCAGGCTACCCAGCGCCTGTGCGACCAGGCGCCGGTGCTGTTCCTGTTCAACCAGCCGGTGACCTACGCCACGTCCAAGCACGTGCGCTGGCAGGCCCGCGGCGACGACTGGCTGCGCGCCTGGGACTTCATCCCGCAGTAAGGACCGGAGGACAAGGCATGAACCAGCGGACGGGCGGGGCCCGCGCCGACGGGGTCCGCATCGGCGTCGACTCCGGCGGCACCTTCACCGACATCGCGCTCTACGACGCGGCGACGGGTCGGATCTCGATCTGGAAGCTCAGCAGCACGCCCGGCGATCCCTCGGAGGCGATCAGCGCAGGCGTGGTCGAGGCGAACCGCCGGTTCGCGTCCGCAGGGGCCGCCGTCACCTATCTCGGCCATGGCACCACGGTTGCCACCAACGCGGTCATCCAAGGCCGCGGTGCCTTGACCGGCCTGATCACCACCGAGGGTTTCCGCGACGTCCTGGAGATCGGCCGGCAGACCCGGCCGTCGCAGTTCAACCTTCGGGTCGAGCGCGCCACGCCGCTGGTCAGCCGCGAACACCGCCTGGAGGTCAAGGAGCGGATGACCTGGCAGGGCGACGTCCAGGTCGCGCTTGATGAGGCCAGCGTGCGCCGAGCGGCGGCGCAGCTGCGCGAGTCAGGCGTGGCGTCCGTCGCGGTCAGCCTGATCAACAGCTATCGCAACCCGGCGCATGAACGGGCGGTCCGGGACATCCTGGCCGAGGAGCTTCCCGACACCTTCGTCACCATCTCGACCGACATCGCGCCGGAGTACCGGGAATTCGAGCGGACCGCGACGGCCGCCGCCAACGGCTATGTCGGGCCGGTCATGCGCCGCTACCTGGCGCGGCTGGCGCCCCGGCTGGCCGAGGCCGGTTTGGCCGCGCCGCTGCATCTGATGCAAAGCAATGGCGGCGTGATCTCGGTCGACCAGGCGCAGCGCCAGCCGGTGCGCACCATCCTGTCCGGTCCGGCCGCCGGCATCGTCGGCGCGACCGCGGTCGCGCGCCTGTCCGGCCATGAGGACATCATCACCTTCGACATGGGCGGCACCTCGACCGACGTCGCGCTGATCGAGCGCGGCCAGCCCAGCCTGTCGACACAGGTCGAGGTCCATGGCCATCCGCTGCTGGTGCCGATGCTCGACATCCACACCGTGGGCGCCGGCGGCGGCTCGCTCGCCGGGGTCGACGCCGGCGGCCTGCTCGAGGTCGGCCCCGACAGCGCCGGCGCCGATCCGGGGCCAGCCTGCTACGAGGCCGGCAACGATCGCCCGACCGTGACCGACGCCAATGTCGTGCTGCAGGTGCTGAACCCGGTGGCCTTGCTCGGCGGCCGCATGCCGATCTCGCAGGACGCGTCGCGGCGCGCCGTCGCCCGGCTGGCCGCCGAGCTCGGCCTCGACCTGCTGGCCACCGCCCAGGGCATCGTCGCGGTGGCGGTGGCCAACATGGTGCAGGCGGTGCGGCTGATCTCGGTCGAGCGCGGCTACGACCCGCGCGACTTCACCCTGGTCGCCTTCGGCGGCGCCGGGCCGGTGCACGCCGCCCGCCTGGCCCGCGAGCTCGGCATCCGCCGCATCCTGGTGCCGCGCACGCCGGGCGTGCTGTGCGCGATGGGGCTGCTGCTGAGCGACCTCAAAACCAGCTTTGCCGCCACCCGCCTGCATGCGCTTGATGCTGCCGCCGTGCCCGAGATCGAGCGCGACCTCGACACCCTCGACGCCGAGGCGACGGCCTGGTTCGCCCGCGAGGGCGGCCGGGACGCGGCGTGCCGCGTCGCCTACGCCGCCGATGTCCGCTATGTCGGCCAGGGGCACGCGCTGCTGGTGCCGGTCGCGCGGGGCGGCACGCCCCAGGAATTCGCCGCGGCGCTGCGCCGGAGCTTCGAGCAGCAGCACGAGCAGATGTACGGCTTCGCCGCCGCCGACCAGCCGGTGCAGATCACGACGCTGCGCCTGGCCGCCAGCATCGAGGTCGAGAAGGCCAGCCTCGCGGCGCATCCGCCCGCGGCCGCCCCGGTATCCGATGCCATCCACGGCCAGCGGCAGGTGTACTTGCCGGAAGCCGGCGGCTTCGTCGCCTGCCCGGTCTACGACCGCGACCGCCTGGGCCCGGGCCATGCCTTTGCCGGGCCGGCGGTGGTCGAGCAGATGGACTGCACGACGCTGGTGCTGCCCGGCCAGCGCGCAACCATCGACGCCTATCTCAACATGACGATCGAAGGATGAGCGCCATGGCCGAGCCCGCTACCGCGCCGACTCCGGATGCCGCGCCCGACCCGATCACCGTGGCCGTGATCGGCAGCGCGCTCACCACCATCGTCGAGGAGATGTCGCGCGCGCTGATGCGCGCCGGCTATTCCACCAGCATCAAGGAGCGCATGGACGTCTCCACCGCGATCCTGGACGCCGACGGGCTGGTCCTGGCGCAGGCGGCGCACCAGCCGGCGCATCTGGGATCGCTGCTCGGGATCGCGCAGCGCGTGCTGCAGGGCACGCCCCGGGCGGCGATCCGGCCCGGCGACCTGTTCGTCGGCAACGACGCCTATGAGGGCGGCGGCACGCACCTCAACGACATGGTGTTCATGGAGCCGGCCTTCGTCGACGGCGAGCTGGTGGCCTGGGTGACCAACATCGCCCACCACGCCGACTTCGTCGACCGCGGCCACGCCCACATCTTTCAGGAAGGCCTGCGCATCCCGCCGGTGCGCCTGTACCGCGACGGCGTGCTGCAGCAGGACGTGATGGACCTGATCCTGCTGAACTGCCAGGTGCCGCACGAGCGGCTGAACGACTTCCGCGCCCAGAAGGCCGCAAACCGGGTCGGGCTCGGCCGCTTCGCGCAGCTCTGCGACCGCTATGGCTGGCGCACCGTCGATGCCGCCGCCCGTGCCATCCTGGACCATACGGAGCGGCGGACGCGCGCCGGCATCCGGCGCATTCCCAACGGCACCTATGCGTTCGCGGGCAAGCTGGACAGCGGCCGCTGCGAGCCGATCCTCGACCTCCAGGTCCGGATCGAGGTGTCGGACGAGGACATGCTGTTCGATTTCCGCGGAAACCCGCCGCAGGTGCGGGCGCCGATCAACCTGACCGAGATGGCGCTGCTGGTCGCCGTCTATTTATGCGTGAAGGCGCTGGTCGACCCCGACGTTCCCGCCAATGCCGGCTTCCACCGGCCGATCCGGGTACTGGCGGATCCCGGCACGATCGTCTGCGCGCGGTCGCCCGGCGCCGTGTACAGCCGCACCGACACCATGGAGCGGCTTTGCGACCTGATCTTCAGTGCGCTGGCGCCGGTGCTGCCGGAGACGGCGCTGGCGCCCTGCACGGGACGGGGCCTGCTGACGATCAGCGGCGTCGACCCGCGCACCGGCCGCTACTATGTCTACAACGAGTCCATGGGCGGCGGCGCCGGCGCCCATGCCGACAAGGACGGCGCGACGGCCGTCCAGACTGCGGTCTCGAACTCGCGCAACATCCCGGTCGAGGTCGTAGAGCTGGACTATCCGCTGCAGGTCGAGCGCTACGAGCTGGTGCCGGATTCCGGCGGTCCCGGCACCTGGCGCGGCGGCCTGTCCTATCGGCGCCGGGTGCGCGTCCTCGGGCACGAGGCGCGGGCCTTCGTGACCGGCAATGGCCTGCGCGTCGGCACTTGGGGCCTCGACGGCGGCCAGCCGGCGCCGCTGGGCCGCCTGGTCCTGGGCGAGGGTGTGGCGCCGTTCGTCCTCGGCCGCGGCACGATCCCGGCCGGGGCGACGGTCGAGCTCGTCCCCAGCGGCGGCGGCGGCCACGGCGATCCGCGCCGGCGCGATCCCGACCGCGTTCGCCGCGACGTTCGCGAGGGCAAGGTCTCGCCGGCCGCGGCGCGCGCCGTCTACGGCGTGGACATCGAGCCATGAAAGTCGGGGTCGTCGGCGCCGGGCCGATCGGCCTGGGCGCGGCCGCCCTGCTGGCCGAGCGCGGGCATGAGCCGGTCATCTGGTCGCCGCGCGGCTCCCGGGTCCCGGCCGGCGCCCAAGCCATGACGGTTCGCACCGCCGGGTTGCTGGCGTGCGAGCACACGGTCGGCGTCGTCCACGCGCCCGCGGATCTGGCCGATGCCGACGTCCTGTTGCTGTGCGTGCTCGGCAATGGCCACCGGGCGGTGATGGACCGCCTGGCACCCCATATCCGGGACCGGCAGACGATCATCGTCAGCTCCCACGCCTCGCTGGGGGCGCTGTACCTGTCGCGCCGTGTCGCGGCGCGCGGCATCGCGCCGACCATCGCCGCCTGGGCGACCACCGTAACCGGCGGCCCGATCCGCGATGGCGTGGTCCAGATCCGGCTGTTGCGTCCGGAGCTTGATATCGCCGCGCTGCCGGCCGGCCGGCTGCCGGCGGCGCTGGATCTCAGCCGCACGCTGTTCGGCGACCGCTTCGTCGCCGCCCCCGATCTGCTCGCGATCTCGCTCAGCAACCTCAACCCGCCGGTCCACCTGGCCAACGCCCTGCTGAACTTCACCCGCATGGAGCGCGGCGAAGTGTGGGCCAACTATGGCTGCATCACGCCGGGCGTCGGTCGGCTGATCGAGGCCCTCGACGCCGAGCGGCTGGCGGTCGCCGCCGCGTTCGGCCTCACCGTGCGCACGATCTTCGATCACTACCGCAAGACCCATGGCGGCCTGCCCGAGGGGGTCAGCGTCAGCCAGATGTCCGAAATCGTCGAAGCCCGGCGCGCCGGATCCAGCCCGGGGCCAGCGACCGCCGCGACCCGCTACGTGACCGAGGACCTGCCGTTCGGCATCCACTGCATCGCCTCGATCGCGCGGGTCGCCGGCGTGCCGGCGCCGCTGCACGACGCCGGCCTTGCGATCCTGTCGGCGGTCTATGGCCGCGATTTTCGCCGCGAC
This sequence comes from uncultured Comamonadaceae bacterium, assembly GCA_964511405.1. Classification (GTDB taxonomy): domain Bacteria; phylum Pseudomonadota; class Alphaproteobacteria; order Elsterales; family Elsteraceae; genus CAZEFK01. The sequence continues at coordinate 6,670 of CAZEFK010000168.1, forward strand.
AACGACCTGCTGCCGGCGCTCGACCTCGCGGCCATGGACGCGGCGACGCTGCATCGCCGCTGCCGCGAGGGCTGGCCGCATCAGCCGGACTGAGGGACTACTTGGTCTTCGCTCCGCCGATCTCCTGGTCCCATCGGTTGAACGCGTAGACCAGCCGGTCGGGCTGCAGCGGCAGCTCCTGCGGCGTGTCGGTGATCAGCGCCGCGTATTCCGGCCGGCCGAACTCCTGGATGATCTTCTGGCTCGCGGCCGGCGCCAGCGACAGCGGCACGTCCTTCACCGCCGGGCCCGGATAGAAATAGCCGTCGTCATAGGTGGTGGCCTGGGCCGGCTTGCTCAGCATGTAATCAAGCAGGTCGAGGATGACCGCCACCTTCTCCGGGGCGACGCCCTTGGGAATGCACAAATAGTGGGCGTCGAGGATCCAGTGGAAGCCGGTCAGGGCCGCCACCTTCGCCTCCTTGGGCACGACGCCCAGGGCGCGCGGATTGATGTCCCAGCCCATCTGGGTCGGGATCATGTCGCGCGAGCCCTCGCCCAGTTCCTTCATCACCGCCCCGGTGCCGGACGGGTAATATTCGACGTACTGGCCGAGTTCCTTGAGATAGGCCCAGGTCTTGTCCCATCCTGATTTCGGGTCGTGCGGATCGGAATCGCCGAGCAGATAGGGCAGGCCCATCATGAAGACGCGGCCGGGGCCGGAGTTCGCCGGGCGCGCATACAGGAACCGGTTCGGATTGGCCTTGGCCCAGCCCAGCAGCTCGGCCGCGCTCTTGGGCGGCGTCTTCACGCGGTCGGGCAGGTATTCCAGCAGCGGTCCGGCCGGGCAGAAGACGATGCAGACGCCCTGGTCCTGGGCCAGGGCCTGCATCTTCGCCGCCCCCGGCAGATAGATCTCGTCGAGCTTCGGCAGTTTGCCGGCAAAGTCGGGCAGCAGCGGGATCCACAGCTTCTGGTCGATGCCGGCCGCCAACGCGTCGATCCCGGTCAGGACGATGTCGATGTCGAGGTGGTTGGCGTTCTGCTGGGCCTTGAGCTTGCCGGCCAGCTCGGGCGCCGGCGCCTTGGTGAAGCTGATCCGGGACACCAGCTGCGGATGGTCGTGGCGGTAGGCCTCGATCGCCTTCTGGGTCAGCGCCAGGTTGCCCGCGACGTCGACCACGGTCAGCGACACCGGCGACGACGGCAGGGCCGGCACCGCCGCCCTGGCACCGCTTGCGCGCAGGGCCGCGAGCCCCGCTGCCGTGCCCAGAAGGTCGCGCCGTGTGATCGGGAATCGGCTCATTGGTTTGCCTCCTTGTTGTCGAGCCATGGGGCCGGTCTCGCCGAGGGCGCCGGCCCGCGCCGCCGCAAGGGCGTTCGCTCAGTGGCCTCGGCGAAATAGTCCGGCCGTTCCGCCCGCAAGATGTCGAGCGACTGGAACAGGCCGCGCAGATGCCGGCGTAGCGCCTCGGCGGCGCCGGCGGCGTCGCGCTGCACCACCCGGTCGATCACCGCCGCGTGCTCGTCCAGGACCTGGCGCCCGCGCAGCTGCAGGCGCATGGCAAGCTGCCGCACCCGATCCATCTGGGCCTTGGCGCTGGCGACCTGGCGCCAGACCCGCTCGTGCCCGGCGATGGCCATCAGGGCCGCATGCATCGCCTCGTCGGCCGCGAAGAAGCCGTCGCCGTCGCCGGCCCGGTACAACGCCGCCTGGCGGTCGAGCATCGTGCCCAGCGCCCGCGCCTGACCCGCGTCGAGCCGCTCGACCGCCTGGACCACGGCCGCGCATTCCAGCGCCTCGCGCACGAACTGGCTGTCATAGACGTCAGCCAGCCGGATCGGCGCCACGAAGGATCCGTACTGGGGATAGATTTCGACCAGGCTTTCGTCGGCGAGCTTGATCAGCGCTTCCCGGATCGGCGTGCGCGATACCCCGAACAGGCGGACCAGCTCGGCCTCGGCGAGGAGCGCGCGCGGCGGCAGCCGGCCGGCGACGATGTCGGCCCGCAGATGCTCGTGGATCTGGGCCGCGGCCGTGCGCGGACGGATCGGCGGCATCCGCGTGGCTTCGCCGAACTGATCCGCCATGCCCTCCCTCGCGCCGCCGCTGCGGACGGTCGGGCGAAGCGTAGGATACTAATATATGAGCGGCAAGGCCCGCGCCCGGCGCGGGCCGTCACGCCCACTCACAAGGCGCGTTTCTGGCTTTCCGGGGCCATCAGGATGCCGACGAAGGCCAGCGCCGCCATCGCCTCGAAGTAATAGACCACCGGCGTGAAGTCGGTGCCGCCGGCCATCAGGCTGGCGGCGATCAGCGGCGCCAAGCCGCCGCCGAGGACGACGCCCAGCTGCTTGCCCAGCGAGCCGCCGCTGACCCGGACCTCGGTGGCGAACTGCTCGGCCGAGAACGCGGCCTCGGGCGCGAACATCAGGGCGTGGACCAGGCCGAGGGCCAGCACGAAGGCCAGGGTCAGCAGCGCCACGTCCTTGGTCGCCAGCACCTGGAAGAACAGCGGGAAGGCGACGGCGGCCAGGGCGATGCCGGCGAGCAGGAACGGCCGCCGGCCGAAGCGGTCGCTGGCCAGCGCCACCAGCGGGATCATCAGCATTTCGGCGATGTTGGCCACGGTCGTGCCGGTGGTCACGCCCGAGGCCGGCATGCCCAGGGTCTTCACCGCATAGCCCAGGGCGAACACGCTGATCATGTACTGGAAGGCGCTGTGCACCATGTTGATCAGCGCCGAGCGCAGCGTCGACAGCTTCCAGCTGCGCAGCACGTCGGAGATCGGCAGGCGCGGGATTCGCCGGGCCGCCTGGGCGGCGCGGAACAGCAGCGACTCGTCGACATGGGCGCGGACATAGGTGCCGACCGCGACCAGCACGAAGCTCAGCAGGAACGGCACCCGCCAGCCCCAGTCCTGGAACGCGGCCGTCCCCAGAATCCCGCTCAGCAGCGCGATCACGCCCGCCGACGAGATCACGCCGACCGGGCCCGACGCATTGACCCACGAGGCGAAGAAGCCGCGCCGGCGGGTCGGGGCGTTCTCCAGGGTCAGGGTCACCGCGTTCATGTACTCGCCGCCGAAGGCGAGGCCCTGCAGGAACCGGCACAGCACCAGCAGCGCGGGCGCCCACAGCCCGATCGCGGCATAGCCGGGCAGGCAGCCGATCAGGAAGCTCGATACGCCCATCAGCAGCAGGGTCAGCATCAGCACGACCTTGCGGCCGACCCGGTCGCCGAAATGGCCGAAGACGACGCCGCCCAACGGCCGCGCGACGAAGCCGACGGCGAAGGTGGCGTAGACCGCCAGCGTCCCCGCCAGCTGGTCCATCTTCGGGAAGAACGCCGTGTTGAACGCGATCGGCGCGATGAACGCATAGCAGAAGAAATCGTAATGCTCGATCGCCGACCCCAGCGACGAGGCAAAGACCAGTCGCCGAAATCCGGATGCCACTGCCGGTTCGGCGATATCGGCGCCGGTATGGGCGGTTGGTATGGCCATTGAGGTTTCCTCCCGAATTTTTCGATTACTGGATCATCTGCGCGGCTTGTTCGACCTGCGCGACCGCCTGGACGGCGGTCTCGGCGATGCCGAAGACATAGTGGTCGGGCCGGACCAGGGCGGCCCGGCAGCGATGGCGCCGGAACCAGGCCGCGGCGACGCCCTCGGTCTCGGCCAGCCCGTCGCCACCCAGCCGCACCACCTGCAGCGGCAGCACGGCCCCCACGCCCTCGGGCAGCGCCAAATTGTCGTTCAGCACCAGCCGCCAGCCGGTGCCGGCGATGGCGTCCAGGCGCACCGGCCCGGCTGCGGTGGCGACCCAGGGCTGCGGGAACAGGGTGCCGCGGGCCGTCGAGGGCGCCAGCGACAGCAGGCCGGTCTCCAGCGGCGGCACGATGTCCTGGCGTGTCGTGGTGCGGACCACGCCGCCGCATTCGGACAGCAGCGCCGCATCGCGCCGGAGCGCGGCCTCGGGATCGCGCTCGCCGATGACCCGTCCCAGGCCCTTCAGGCGGGTGGTCAGCGTGCGCACATGCTGGCCGCGTTCGGCACCGTAGCTGTCGAGCAGGTGGTCGCCGGCGCCGCCGGCCAGCACGGCCGCCAGCTTCCAGCCGAGGTTGGCGACGTCGCGGATGCCCTGGCACATGCCCTGGCCGATGAAGGGCGGCTGCTGATGGGCGGCGTCGCCGGCCAGGAACACCCGACCGTGCCGCCAGTCGCGCGCCACCAGGGCGTGGAAGCGGTAAGCCGCCTGGCGCCAGAGCTCGGCGTCGTCGGGGGTCAGCCAGCGCGACAGTAGGCGCCAGGTCTCGGCCGGTTCGACCACGCGCCTGGCATCCTCGCCCGGCAGCAGGGAGATTTCCCAGCGGCGGTGGTTGCCCGGGCCGATTACCAGGGTGCAGGGGCGCTCGGGCTCGCAGAACTGGATGCTGACGTCGGGCAGCTTGGCCAGGCCGCGCTCGTTGACCAGCACATCGACCACCAGCCACGGCTCGTCGAAGTCCAGGTCGTCCAGGGCCAGCCCCAGCTGCTCGCGGACGGTGCTGGAGGCGCCGTCGCAGGCGACGACGTAGCGCGCCTCCACGGTTCGCGCCGCGCCGTCGTCGCCACGCAGGGCCAGGCGCACGCGATCGGGCAGCGGCTCGATCGCCGTCAGCTCGGTGCCGAGCGCCACCTCGACCGTGGGCAGGCCGGTGGCATGCTCGCGCAGCACGGCCTCGACCGGCGGCTGGGTGAACACCATCGTCGGCACATGGCCCAGCGGGTAGGGCGGCGGCACCATGTCGATGCGCTTGATCAGCCGGCCGCCGACGCCGCGGAACTCCGACGGCCGGAACGGCGCGATCCAGGGCTCGATGCGCTTGGCCACGCCCAGCTGCTGGAACACCCGCATGATCTCGTGGTCCAGCGCCATCGCCCGCGGCTTGTCATAGACGCCGGTCAGGCGGTCGCAGGCGAAGACCCGCAGCCCGTTGCCGCCGAGCAGGCCGGCGGCGACCGCGCCCGACGGCCCGAACCCGACGATCGCGACATCGTAGAGGTCGGTCATGCCGCCCGGGCCTGCTCGTCGCGGATCGGGGTGACCAATGTGCCGATGCCGTCGATCTCGACCTCGACCCGGTCGCCGTCGGTCAGCCAAACCGGCGGCGTGCGCGCCTGGCCGACGCCGGCCGGCGTGCCCATGGCGATGACGTCGCCGGGCTCCAGGGTCAGGCACTCGGTCAGCAGCGCGATGGTCTCGGCGACGCCCCAGATCATCATCTCGGTGTTGGCGTCCTGCATGACCTGGCCGTTCACGCGGCACCGGATGCCGAGGCCGGCTACCCCCGGCGGCAGAGCGTCGGCGGTCACCAGGTGCGGACCGAAGGCGCCGGTGCCGTCGAAATTCTTGCCGATGGTCCATTGCGGCGTGCGCTTCTGGTAGTCGCGCACCGAGAGGTCGTTGAAGCAGGCGTAGCCGAACACCAGGTCCAGCGCCCGGTCCTGGGGGACGTGGCGGCCGGCCTTGCCGATCACGACCGCCAGCTCGGCTTCGTAGTCCAGGCGGTCCGACACGCGCGGCCGGATCCCGGGCTCGCCGGCGCCGATCAGCGAGCTGGCGCCCCGGAAAAAGAACCACGGATAGCTGGGCTTCTCGCGTCCGCCTTCCTTGGCGTGGTCGAAATAGTTGAGGCCCAGGCACACGATCTTGCCCGGCCGCGGCACCACCGGTGCCAGCGTCAGGCCGGCCAGCGCCAGTCGCGGCGCCGGCGAGGCCAGGGCGGTGTGGCCGGCAGCGGCCAGGTCGATGCCGGCGGCCAGCGCCGCGGCCATGTCGGGCGGCACCTCGGGCAGCGCCTGGTTGAGGTCGACGGCGGCGTCGCCGTCCAGCACGGCCAGGCGGGTCGCGGTGCCGGCGCGGTACGTCAGGAATTTCACGGCGGTCTCCATCAGGGCTGCGGGGCGAAGAAGATCGCCCGCTGGGCGGCCTTCAGCCGGGGCGAGGGCGGGGGCGCGATGCCCCATTGGTCGACCCGGCCGGGCGGCCAGGTCCAGTCGTCGGGGCCGCCGGTCGGGTAGCTGTCGTCGACCTGCTGGATCTCGGCCGTGTATTCGATGACCACGTCGAACGGCCCGACGAAGTAGTTGAAGCTGTTGTTGCCCGGGCCGTGGCGGCCGGGCCCCCACTCGATCGGGTAGCCGGCGTCCCTCATCCGGCCGCCGCCGCGCATGACCGACTCCAGGTCCGGCATCAGGAAGGCGATGTGGTTGAGCGCGGCCTGGTCCGCGTCGCCCAGCGCCACGCTGTGGTGGTCGCGGTTGCAGCGCAGGAAGGCCATGATCCGGGTGCGGTCGGATAGGGTGAAGCCCAGGGCCTGCTCGAAGAAGCGCTGGGCCTTGGCGACATCGGCGGCGTTCAGCACGACATGGGCCAGGCGGACCGGGCGGTCGCGCCGCGAACCCATGTCGGCATGGGCGGCGTCGCCATGGACGGCGCGCAGGATGCGGCCGTCGGCATCGGCGATGGTGACGCTGCGGCCGCCTCCGGGCTCGTGGACCGGGCCCGGTGGCGCCAGCACCCGGCCGCCGGCCGCCACCGCGGCGTCGGCGATGCGGTCCAGGGCGTCCGCCGACCGCGCCTGGAAGGTGACGTTGCGCACCGCGGCGCGCGGGCCCCGGTGGAGCGACAGGATGTGGTGCGCGGGGCCGGTGCCGCGCAGATAGACGGCGTCGTCGGAGCGGTCGACGACATCGAGGTTCCAGATGCCGGTGTAGAAGGCTTCGGCGGCGGCCAGGTCGGGCTGCTCCAGCGCGACGCTGCGCAGGCCGGCGATGGTGGGTGACGTCATCGGGCGTCTCCTAGGAAGCGCTCGGCATTGCCATGGGCCAACTGGGCGACGACTGCCGGGTCGAGCCCGACCGCCGCCAGGCGGGCGATGGGCGTGGAGTCGCGGAAGGTGAAGGGATAATCGGTGCCGACCATCAGCTGGGTGGCGCCGAACAGCGCGATCAGGTGGTTGAGGGTGGCCCCGTCGAACACCAGGGTGTCATAGAACAGCCGGCGCGCGAGCTCGGTCGGGGCGACCGGCATGCGCTCGGCGAGCGCCGGGAACGCCCGCCGCGCCTGCTCCAGCCGCGGCAGCAGCAGGCCGAGCGTGCCGCCGCCATGGCTGAAGGCCAGGCGCAGGCGCGGCCGCCGCTCGATCAGCCCGCCGGTCAGCACCGAGGCGGCGGCCAGCCCGACATCGGTCGGATAGCCCAGCGCCTGCTGCAGCACCGGCGGCCCGACCAGGCGGTCCAGACCGGCGGGCCTGAGGGCGTGGACGAACACCGCGGCCCCCAAGGCTTCGCACGCCTCGAAGAAGGGGTCGAAGCGCGGGTCGCCGATGGCCGTGCCGTTGACGTTGCTGCCGATCTCGACCCCGGCGAGGCCGAGGCGGGTCATCGCGTGGTCCAGCTCGGCGATTGCCAGGTCGATGTCCTGCAGCGGCACGGCGCCCAGGCCGCTCAGGCGGTCCGGCGCGGCGGCGGCCATGGCGGCGATCTGCTCGTTGAGATAGCGCAGCAGCGGCTGGGCGTCGGCCGGCTCCAGCCACGTCGACAGCAGCTCGGGCATCGGCGACAGCACCTGGCGCGCCAGACCCATGGCCGGCAGGTCGTCCAGCCGTTTGGCGACGTCCCAGCAGCGGTCCGAGACCGTGCGGTAGACCTTGCCCGCGATCATCACATGGCGATGACAGGGGTCGGCGGCGGCCATGGACGGCCACTGCGCCGGCGCCGCGCGGCCCAGATAGGGCGGCAGCTCGGCCGGCACCACATGCGCATGGACATCGATGCCGCAGCAGCCCGGTGCCATTGGCCTCCCCGAATATGTCTGTTCGCTTCCTGTTTGAGGGATAAATGCAAGAAAGCTGCACGTCAACGATAATATATATGTTTTCTCCGGACGGCGCAGATGCGATATATATCGCCGTCGATTCCCGGGAGGTGCCGTGCCCAAGCTCGCCGTGGTCGCCGGCTCGCCGACGCTGGCGACCAGCCTCTATGACCGGATCCGCGCCGACCTCTTGGCCGGCAGCCTGGAGCCGGGCAGCAAGCTGCCGATCGAGGTGATCGCCGACCGCTACGGCGCCGGCCAGACGCCGGTGCGCGAAGCGCTGAACCGGCTGGTGTCGGACGGGCTGGTCGAGCGCCGCGACCAGCGCGGCTTCGCGGTCTCCACGGTCAGCGCCGAGGACCTGGTCGAGATCACGCGCACGCGCTGCTGGCTGGAGGAGATCGCGCTGCGCGAGTCGATCGGCCGGCGCGATGCCGCCTGGGAGGAGCGGATGGTGCTGGCCCACCATCGGCTGGCCAAGGTGCCGCGCTCGCTGTCGGCCGAGCGCTACGAAGGCAATCCCGAGTGGGAACGCCTGCACCGCGCCTTCCACCAGGCGCTTATCGGCGCCTGCGGCTCGCGCTGGCTGCTGGGCTTCTGCGACCAGCTCGCCGACCAGCTCTATCGCTACCGCCAGCTGTCGGTGCGCCGGATCTACCCGCACCGGCACGAGGCCGGCGAGCACAAGGCGATCGTCGACGCCGCGATCGCGGGCGACGCCGACACGGCCGTCGCCCTGCTGACCCACCACTACCGCAAGACCGCCGACATCATCCTGAACGAGGAAGGGCTGTTCGGCTGAGAGCCTGGGAAAAAGTTCGGCAGTTCTGTCGATTCCGCACGGGCCTTTTCGTCGTGCTGTCGGAGGGGCAGTTTTGTGGGCGACGGCGCCCCGGCCCCGTTGCACGAGGAGATCCAGGATGCGCTTCATGTTCATCGTTCGCGGCAACAGCCAGATGCCGCCGACGCCGGCCCTGATCGAGGCCATGGGCCGGCTGACCGACCGCGAGACCAAGGCCGGCCGGCTGCTGGACAATGGCGGCCTGCTGCCGATGGCCGCCGGCGCCGAGGTGCGGGTCAAGGGCGGCGCCCTGAGCGTGGTCGACGGCCCGTTCGTCGAGGCCAAGGAGATGATCGGTGGCTATGCCGTCATGGAGCTGCGCGACAAGGACGAGGCGCTGGCTGCGGCGACTGAGTTCATGCAGCTGCATCGCGACCTGATGCCCGGCTGGGAGGGCATCTGCGAGCTGCGCCCCTTCGCCACGATGGAGCAACACTGCCAGACGGGCGCGTGACCGAAGGTCCCGCCAGCGCGTCGGCGGTCCCCGGGTCGGGGACCCCCGCCGACCCCCACCGCGGCCTCCAGGCGGGGTGGCGCCTCGAGCCGCCACGCCTGATAACCAGCCTGGCCCGGATGCTGCGCGACGTGACCCTGGCCGAGGAACTGACCCAGGATGCGCTAGTGGCGGCATTGGAGCACTGGCCGGCGACCGGCGTTCCCGCGCGTCCGGGCGCTTGGCTGATGGCGGCAGCGCGGCGGCGCGCGCTGGACCAGCTCCGGCGGGGCCGGATGCTGGCGCGCAGCCATGCGCTGATCGCGCATGAGCAGGCCGAGGCCGAGCGCGCCATGCCCGACCTGGATGCCGCCCTGGACGACGACATCGGCGACGAGATGCTGCGGCTGGTCTTCACCGCCTGCCACCCGCTGCTGTCGCGCGAGGCGCGGGCCGCCCTGGCGCTGCGCATGGTTTGCGGCCTGACCACGGCCGAGATCGCGCGCGCCTTCCTGGTGTCCGAGGCGACGGTCGCGCAGCGCATCGTGCGCGCCAAGCGCACGCTGTCGGTGTCAGGCCTGACCTACGAGACCCCG
>CAZEFK010000169.1:0-16346 GCA_964511405.1 uncultured Comamonadaceae bacterium
GTTCTGGCGCACCGTCATGTGCGGGTAGAGCGCGTAGGACTGGAACACCATGGCCAGGCCGCGGTCCGACGCCGGCAGGTGGGCGACGCTGCGGCCGTCGATCAGGATGTCGCCGCCACTGATCTCCTCGAGACCCGCGATCAGGCGCAGCAAGGTCGACTTGCCGCAGCCCGAGGGACCGACGAAGACCACGAACTCGCCGTCGGGCACCCGGAGGTCGACGCCGTGGATGATCGTCAGGGTGCCGAAGGCCTTGCGCACCCCGGCCAATCGCAGCTCAGCCATGGTTTCCGTTCCCCGCCGTCATTTCATGCCCGTGCTGCCGATGCCGGTGGTGATGAAGCGCTGCAGGAAGACGAAGGCCAGGGCCACCGGCAGCAGCGTCACCACGGTCATCGCCAGCAGGTAGTGCCACTGGGTCTGCAACTCGCCCTGGAAGGCGTTGAGGCCGACCTGGAGGGTGTAGTTCTCGGTCTTGGTCAGCACCGCCAGCGGCCACAGGAACTCGTTCCAGCGCCACATGATCGAGAAGATCGCCAGCACCGCCAGGGCCGGGGCGGTCAGCGGCAGCACGATGCGCCAGTAGATCTGCCACTCCGATGCCTTGTCCATGCGCGCCGCCTCGATCAGGTCGCGCGGCAGGGTCAGCATGTACTGGCGCAGCAGGAACACGCCGGTCGGCGTGGCCGCGCCGGGCAGGATCACCGCCCACAGCGAGTTCACCAGGCCAAGTTCGGTGACCACCAGATAGACCGGCACCAGCACGATGGTGATCGGGATCATCAAGGTGCCGATGACCGTCAGCAGGGCCGCCGCCTTGCCGCGGAACTCATAGATCGACAGGGCGAACGCGGCCATCGAGTTGATGATCAGGGTGATCAGGGTCGCAACCGCGGTCACGAACACCGAGTTCGACAGGAAGCGCAGGAAGTCGAACTGGCGCAGCGGCTCGGTGTAGTTGCCGAGGGCCAGCGACAGGCGCTCCACCGGCTCGCGCTGGGCGATCGGCACCCGCACCGACTTGGTCGGGTCGGCCGGGTCGACCATCTGGGCGATGATGCCGACGCGCCTGAGCTGCGCCATCTCGCGCACGCTGCCGTCCGGCAGCTTGACCCGGAACAGCGGCAAGGGCTGCGGCTGGCCGGGCACGGTGACCTCGACCTGCGAGACCGGCAGCAGCGACGGCGGGAATTCCAACAGGCCGGCGGGCGTCTTGAACGACGACAGCACCAGCCACAGCACGGGCCCGAACATCAGCACGACGCCCAGCGCCAGATAGGCGTAGGACGCCACGTCGGTCCAGTGCAGCGGCCGGCGCGGACCGCGGCGTCGGCCGGCCAAGAGGGCCAGGACTCGGGACATCGCCGTCACCCCCGCCGCCGCGTGGCCGCCAGCTGGGCCATGGTCAAAAGGAACAGGACGACGCCCAGCACCACCGAGGCCGCCGCCGCCAGGCCGAAATTCTGGACCTGGTTGGCGAACGCGGTTTCGTAGATGTACTGCACGATCATCAGGGTCGAGGTGCCGGGGCCGCCGCCGGTCAGCACGAAGATCTCGTCGAAGGTCTGCACGCTCTTGATCAGCGCCAGGACGATCACGACCAGCAGGTTGGGCCACAGCAGCGGCAGGGTGATGCGCCACAGCACGCGCGCCCGCGGCGTCGCGTCCATCTGGGCGGCCTCGTAGAGGTCGGCCGGGATCGCCTGCAGCCCGGCCAGCAGGATCAGGGTGTAGAAGCCCATATGGGCCCACACCGACACGAACACCGTCCAGAACGTGGCCCAGGCGGGGTCGACGAAGAACAGGATCTTCTGGCCGCCCGTCGCGGTCAGCACGGCGTTCAGCAGGCCGTCGCGCTGCAGGATCCACTTCCAGATCAGCGCCACCACCACCGGCGACAGCAGCACGGGAAAGAAATAGACGGCGCGGAAGAAGGCGCGGCCGCGGATCTTGCGATTGAGCACCAGGGCCGTCAGCAGCGACAGCACCACCATGGCGCCGACCTGCAGCACGACGAAGCGCGCGGTGTTGAACAGGCCGCGCCAGAAATGGTCCTCGCGGCAGGACCCGGGGTCGAGATACGAGGCGCAGTCGAACAGATAGCTGTATTGCTGGCCGCCGACATAGGGTCGCTGCGACGGGAACAGGTTGGCGCCGCCGGTCAGCGAATAGACGACGTCGATGGCGATCGGCAGGAACACGAACAGCCCGAAGAACGCGGCGTTCGGCAGCAGGAACAGGTAGGGCATGCGGCGGGCGCCGATCAGGCGCTGCAGGCCGCGCATGGGCGGGTCGGTCAGAGCAAGCACCAGGCGGGCCGGCGCCGCCAGGCGCCGCACCGGTGCCCGCCAGCCCGCGTCGGAGGTGGGAAGGGTGGTCATGGGCGCTGCCGATCCCTTGCCGCGGAGGGCTGGGGGCGCTGGGCCCCCGGCCGGTTACTTCTTGTTGCGTTCGGCGATCTGCTGGGCGATGTCGGCGGTGATCCGCTGATAGGCCTCGTCCAGCTTGATCTCGCCGGCGATCGCCTGGCCCAAGCGGCTGATCACGGCGTTGAAGACGATCCGGTTGTTCGTGTAGCCCTGCAGCTGATTGGCCAGCGGGTCGATGCCGGCGACGTCGGCGCCGAACACCTTGAGCGCGGCCTTGGCCGCCGGCGAGGCGGTCGGATAGTCGATGCCGGCCTTGGCCAGGCCGATATGGCCGGGCACGAACAGGGTGCGGCTGTAGAACTCGCGCATGACAGGCTCGCTGGCCAGGTAGTCGAGCACCCGCGCCACTTCCTTGGGATGCTGGGTCGACTTGAAGGCGACCAGGCCGGCGCCGCCGGGCATGCCGGTGCAGTTGGCCGGGCCGCAGGGATCGGGCACGGCGATCCAGTCGAAGGCGTCACCGATGGTCTTGTCGAACTGGCCGATCTGCCACGAGCCCGAGAGGTAGAACACCACCTGGGCGTTCTTGAACTCGTCGTTGGCGCCGCGATAGGCCGTGCCGGAGACCGAGCCCCACAGCTCCTTCGACATCACGCCGTCGCGGTGCCAGTCATAGACCAGCTGGGCGGCGCGCTTGAAGCCGTCGTCGACCACCGCCGGCTCGCCCTTGGCATCGAACGGCTTGGCGCCCTCGGACAGGGCGACCTCGAAGAAGCGGTGGCCGGAGCGGTCGATGGCGATCGGGAACGGCGCCTGAACCTTGGCGGCGACGGCCCTGGCGGCCTTGGCCCAGTCGTCCCAGGTCGCCTTCGGGCCGGGCAGGGGCACGCCGGCCTGCTCGAACAGGGTCTTGTTGACGAACGGGCCGGTGATCGTCAGCTGGGTCATGAATCCCGGGATCGAGCTGGTGTCGCCCGGCATCCGCATCCACGGCAGGAACGGACCGTAGTTGGCGTCCCAATAGGCGGCGTCGGTCAGGTAGGGGCGCAGGTCCAGCATGTAGCGGGCCAGGCCGCCCAAGTCGGACACCCGCGCCATGTCCGGGCCCTGGCCCGAGGCGAGCTGCACCGGCAGCGTCTCGTTGATCGCCTTGTACGGCACTTGGTCGAGCACGACCTTGATGTCGGAATTGGCGGCCTCGAAGCGCTTCAGGAGGTCGGTCATGACCTCGCCTTCGTTGCCGTCGGAGTACCATTCCATGCGAAGCGTGGTCTGCGCCGCCACCGGCGTCAGCGCGCTTGCGCCGGCCAGCAAGGTCACCGCCAGGCCGCAGGCGGCACTCCATGCGCGGATCGTCGTCATCGTTCCTCCCTGGGCTGGACAAACGTTTGCCTTGTCAGCTGACGCAAATTGGCAAACGATTGCCTCCTCTGTCAATCGATCTCGACACCACTTTGCGCCGGAGGCACATCAAGCACCATGGCCAACCGTCGCCGCTCCCCCCGACCCGCGTCGCTGGCCACGATCGCGGCCGAGGCCGGCGTGTCGATGTCGACGGTCTCGCGCATCGTCAATGGCGAGACCGGCCGCGCCTCGGCCGAGACCGTGGAGCGGGTGCGCAACGCCATTGCCGCCGTCGGCTACCGCCCGAACCATCTGGGCCGGGCGTTGCGCCGGGGCGAAAGCCAGGTCGTGGCGATGCTGTCGGCGAACCTCGACAATCCGGCGATGGCGGCGATCGCGTCGAGCACCGAGGCGGCGCTGCGCGAGGCGGGCTATGTCATGATCCTGTGCGACACCCACGACCGCGCCGACCTGCAGGACGAGTACCTGCAGGCCATGCGGGCCCAGGCGGTGCAGGGCTATGTGCTGGTCAGCAGCGTGCCGAGCCCGGGGCTGGCGGAGTTCATCGCCAGCGGGGCGCCGATCGTGTTCGTCGGCCGGCGCAGCGCCGAGGGCGGCGGCCCTTATGTCGGTATCGACAATCGCCAGGCCGGCGCCGACGCGGCCGACTATCTGTGGTCGCGCGGGGTCGTCGAGCCGGCGGTGCTGTACCCGGCCCAGGGCTCGACCGCGACCCGCGACCGCGTCGCCGGCTTCTGCGGCCGGCTGGCCGCGCTCGGCGTGCCGGCGGCGCGGATCCGGCGCGCCGAGGCGCCGGGCCTGTCGCATCTGGACGTCGGCTACCGCGCCGCGCGCGACCTGGTCGAGGGCACCGGTTGGCCCAAGGGCCTGATGTGCGTCAGCGACCAGGTCGCCTATGGCGCCTACCGCCTGGCCCACGAGACCGGGGCCCGGGTGCCGCAGGACTGCATCCTGGTCAGCATCGACGGCAGCGCGCTCAACCGCTGGCTGGCACCGTGGCTGGTTTCGGTCCAGGTGCCCTACGACGCGTTCGGCGCCCGCATCGTCGAGCGGCTGTCCGAACTCTGGGCCGGCCGGCCGGCGGCGGACTGCGTGCTGCCGCACCGGCTGACGGGGTGAGGGGGCGGGGCGGGCAGCCACGCCGGACCGCTCTTTCGCGCATGGCCGCCCTGCCTGTGAACTGGCGAGTCTTTGCCATGCTCGCTATGCTGCGTGTGGCTCTGGTCCCAGCCTACGGCCGCAGATCACAGCCAGGTCTTACCCGTGCGCGGGGCTATCGAGCGGGCCGACGTGGCCAGCTCTCCGAGCGGATCTAGGTTGATGTCGCAGGCTCCCGAAAACGACGTGATCACCCTTCTACACGAACTGCGCTCCGATATCGGGCAGCTCGGTGAACGCCTCGGTGGCGTTGAGGAACGCCTCGGTGGCGTTGAGGAACGCCTCGGTCGCGTTGAGACGACCCTCGCGGCAGTCGATGCCCGGACCGAACGGGTTGAGGCCCGGCTGCTCGACATCGAACAGATTGTCGTTGCTCAGCCGGATCTCACTCTCGTCCTCCGGCACTTCAAGAACATCGAGCAAGGGCAGCGACTGCAAGCCAGTGCCCTGAACGATCTGGCGACACGGGTCGAGTCCCTGGAGCGGCGGCGCTAGATCCCGATAACGACTACCGGCCCCTGTTCCAGGCCGGACCCGATAAGCCCACCGGCGAGCCCAATTACGCCCGGTAAGGCGGAAACAGCCGCGGAAACCAGACATCGGCGACATCGGCTGGGAATGCCAGGCGCAGCGGCGCCCGGTGGCTCGACGATGTCAGCACGCGGCGATCGAGCAGTTCGCCGGCGATCCGCCGGGTCTGCCGGTCGCCGACGCCGAGGATCGACTCGGCCCCGCCGCGCTCGATCGAGCCGGTCAGCAAGACGGCACGGAGCAGCCGCGCGGCGAGCGGGTTGAGCCGCCTGGCTGCGGCCTCGCCGGCGACCCAGCGCTCGATGCGGTCGACCAGCTGCTGTGGCTCGAGCAACTGGTCCATGAAGTCGACCTGGTCGATCGCCGTATCGAGGAAGAACGCGACGAAGCGGCCGAGGGCGGCCTCGCTCAAGGCGCCGCGACCGTCGAGATCGCCGGCGCGCGGCGCGTCGGCGGCCATCAGCGCCGCCTTGTAGTCGGCATTGCGGCGGGCCAGGCCGCGCGCGACCGACCACAAGGCGCCGCCGGCGCCGGCCGCGCGCAGCATCGCATGGCTCATGAGCCGGGCGACTCGGCCGTTGCCATCGGTGAACGGGTGGATCCAGAGCAGGCGGTGGTGGGCGGCCGCTGCCGCGATCAGGCGCTGAGGCCGGCCGAGTGCCGCGGCGGCATAGGCTTCGTCGAAGCGCGCGAGGAAGCGCGGAAGCGCGCCCGGGCTCGGCGTGACGTGGCGGCCAACCTTCACATAGCGATCGCGCAGCGCACCGGGCACCACTCGCACCCGCTCGCCATCGTCGTACTGCATCCAGAGGAGTTCCTCTGGCAGCGCGCGGCCGAAGGCGCCGTGGATCCATCGCATGGCGCTCAAGCTGGCGGGCGCCTCGGCGAGGGAGCCGGTATCGATCGCGCGCTGGACCGTCACATGGGCGACCGCCTCCAGCTGAAGAATGCGCTTGGCCGGCTCGGCGCTGTAGTCGTTGGCGAGCGCGCGCTCGATGTCGACGGGATGGGTGGCGTGGCCCTCGATCAGGTTGCTGTAGTAGCAGTTCATCGACCGGACCAGATCGCCGAGGGCATCGCGGACCGCCGGCGCGAGTGCGCCGGCCAGGCGGTTGGCCTTGGCCGCGAGGTCGAACGCGCGGTCGACCAGGCCGGCATAGTGCGGCCCGCTCTCGGACGGCATCATCGGTTCCATCGCGGCCGGCTGTTCGCCGTCGTCGCGGCCGATCGCGGCCTGCCGGTCCGCAGAGATGTCCGGTTCCATGGCCGCATTCTATCGCCGGAAATACCAAATAGAAAAATAGGTTGTATGCCGGTGCGTGTCAGCGGCGGCCGTATGCATGGCCGGTTCGATGACCGTATGGTGGCGAGACGGCGCCGGCGCGCGCCGCGCGACACCGCGCGCGACCTGGTCGAGCCCGCGGCTGGCCCAAGGGCCTGATGTGCCTATTGCGGGCGCAACGGATCGGGCGGCAGCGGCTGGAGCGTGGTCCGGTCGAACGGCATCGGCGTTGCCAGCAGCGGCTCCAGCGTCGCCCAGGGAACGGTGGCGGGGTCGATGGGCGGGTTGAAGTCGACGGTGAGGCCCGTTGAATCGAACGACCAGAGCGTCGGGTCCACCGCGAGCGTTTCCACGGTCGGAAGGTCCTTCGTCTCGACCGTGCCCAGCGCAGCCTTTACGGCCGCGGTCAGCTTGGCCGCCCAGGCGGCGCCCGGGCGGAACAGATCCTGGGCTCGCAGCGCGCGGCCGAGCTTCGGCAGGTAGTGGCGATACTCCCAGTTGTAGAACGGGTGCGCGGCCAAATGGCCGAGGACGGTGGTTGCGATCTTGAGCGTGACCAGGTCCGGACGCAGGCGCTCGACGCTGACCGTGACCTCGGTGTCCCTTGCACCGCGGAAGCGTGCCTCGACTTCGGCGTCCGTCCTCTCGATCCAGGCCCGGGTGGCGGCAGGAAGCGACGACCCGTCGGGGTGCGGCGTGGTGATGGTCACGAACGCGTATGGTTCTTCGTCGGGCGTCTCGATCGGCGCGTCATAGCTCCTTTCGATCATCAAGAACCGGGTGCCGCCAATGGTTTGGACTGAATTTTCCAACTCTTTGATGCGCTCGGCATATTTCCCTTCGAGGCAAGCGTCCATCCCGCCCGCCGCCGGGTCGCGGCAGGCCTGCCTGGACTTCGCCCAATCCGCCTGGTCGCGCCGCACCAAAGCCTGGTGCGCCGGACTGAGTTGCTTCAGCACCCCGGCATACATCTGGGCCAGCTTTTCGTCGTTGCTGGACAAGGACGGCGAGGCGCAGACGGCCTTCTCATAGGGGGCAGCCGCCTTGCGGCAGTCGAAGCTGGCCGCCGAAACGGGTCCGGCAGTCAAGACCCACGCGGCCACCCACAATCCCAGCATGCCGACCAACGCCGGAACCTTGTTCATCGCGGCCGGCCGCTCCGCGGGGATGTCCGGTTTCATGACCGTATTTTACCGCCGAATTCTACCGCCGAAGATGCGAAATACAGGAACGCGTTGTATGCCGGCACGTGTCAGCGGCGGCCGTATGTATGGCTTACGTCGACTGCAGCCCCAGATGCGCGCGGAACCGGTTCTTGATGAACACCGCGTCGCGCGGCGGCAGCGAGCGCGGCGGGGCGTCGGCCGCGACCTTGACCACCAGCAGGCGCGGCCCGTCGGCCGGCGCGTGCAGGCCCTGGGCCGCCGCCTCCAGCTCGGCCGAGGTCCGCACGGTGCCTGATGCGGCGAAGCCGCAGGCGGTCGCGACCTGAGCCAGGTCGACGCCGCGGCCGGTGTGGCTGGCCTGCATGCCGGTCTCGCCGAAATGCTGGTTGTCGATGACCACCACGGCAAGATTGCCCGGCCGCGCGGCGCCGATAGTGGCCAGGCCGCCCAGGGCCATCAGCTGCTCGCCGTCGCCGGTGATCACCAGCACTCGGCGGCGGCGCTGCGCCTGCGCCAAGCCCAGTCCGACCAGCGCGGCGCCGCCCATGGCGCCCCATAGGTAGTAATTGTCGTCGCGGTCGCCGGCGGCGTGAACGTCGTAGCTCGGCGAGCCGAGGCCGGTGACCACCAGCGCATTGGCGCGATGGCGGAGGATGGTCGCGACCGCGTCGCGGCGGGCCAGCTGTGTCATCGTCGTCACCATTGCTTCTTGCCGAGCAGGCGCTGGCCGATCAGCACCGCCACCTGCTGGTCGGCCTCGAACGCCAGGGCGGCGGCGGCGCCGACGGTCTCGACCAGGTCGTCGGCGGTCTCGGCCCGCATCACCTGGACGCCCATGGCCGCCAGCACCGGCTGGGTGGCGCGGCTCATGGGCATCTGCCACGGATTGAACTCCGCCCATTCGCCGCGCATGGTCACCAGCATCAACAGCGGCAACCGCGCCATCGCCGGCAGCGACAGCATGTTGATGCAGTTGCCGACGCCGCTGGACTGCATCAGCAGCACGCTGCGCTGCCCGCCCAGCCAGGCGCCCGCGGCGATGGCGATGCCCTCCTCCTCGGTGGTCAGCACCGTCGAGGCGACGTCGGGATCGGCCGCGAACAGGCTGATCAGGGCGCTGTGCCCGGCGTCGGGCACATAGGTCATCTGCCGGATGTCGGCGGCCTTGAGACAGCGATGGAGCGCTGCCGGCCACCCGTCAGTGGACTGCCCCTCACTGGACTGCATTGGCGACCCTCCGATGGCGGACCTGTCCCGTCAGCATAGCCATCGCGCCCGGATCGATCTGCGGCCGTTTCGCGTGACCAGCTATGCTGCCATGATATGGCGGATGGAACTGGCGCAGCTTCGCACTCTGATCCACGTCGCCGAGCTCGGCAGCCTCAGCAAGGCCGCCGACCGCCTGCGCATCGCCCAGCCGGCGCTGAGCCGCCAGGTGCGGCTGCTGGAGGCCGAGCTGGGCGTCGCGCTGTTCGTGCGCCACGGCCGCGGCATGGTCCTGACCGAGCAGGGGCGCGCCGCGCTGGCGCACGCCCAGCGCATCCAGGCCGAGCTGGACGAGATGCGGGCCGACGCCGCCGATGCCGACGCCCCGCTCAGCGGCCAGGTCGCGATCGGCCTGCCGCCGACCGTCGCCGACATCCTGTCGGTGCCGCTGGCGGCGGCGTTCGGCACGGCGCATCCGGCAGTCCGGCTGCGCCTGGTCAGCGCCTATAGCGGCTACCTGCTGGATTGGCTGCATCGCGGCGAGATCGACCTCGCGATCCTGTACGATCCGCGCGCGGCGCGGTCGCTGCGCTCGCGGCCGCTGCTGGTCGAGACGCTGTTCCTGATCGGCCCGCCCGACGCCGGGTTCTCCCCGGTGCGGGCCCGGCCGTTCCGGGACTTGGCGGGCCAGCGCCTGCTGCTGCCGAGCCTGCGGCACGGCCTGCGCACCATCGTCGAGCGCTGCGCCGAGGAAGCCGGGATCGCGCTCGATGTCGCGGTCGAGGCCGACTCCTACGCCACCCTCAAGGACCTGGTGCATCACGGCCATGGCTGGACGGTGCTGCCGCTGGCGCCGATCCACGGCGACATCCAGGCCGGCCGGCTGACCGGTGCTGCCCTGATCGACCCGGTGCCGGTGCGCCGGCTGGTGCTGTCCTACGCGGCCGACCGCCCGGCCTCGCGCCTGGCGCGGTTCGTCGGCACGGCGGTTGCCGGCATCGTCGCCGACCTGGTGGAGCAGGGCGTCTGGGCCGGCCAACTGCTGGCTTAGGCGCCAGGGGAAGCCCCAGGGCAGGCGTTGTCATGCTGCTGCGCGTCCGACAAACTCGGGCGCCCGGAACCATCCGGCCCTGACCCTCCGACGCACCCTGGCGATGGTTACGACCAATCAGCTTCATCTGCAGTTGGCCCAGCGGATTCTGGCGCATGTCCGGCTCGGCGGGCTGCCCGCCGGGCATCACCTGACCGAGGCGTCGCTCCAGCAGCTGCTGGGCACGTCGCGCGGCCCCATCCGCGCCGCGCTGAGCCACCTGGCCGATGCCGGCGTCATCGAGAAGCGGCCCAACCGCGGCTTCTTCCTGACCCGGCCGGGGGCCAAGCTGCCGGCCGAATCCCCGGCGCTGCCGGAGCCGGAGGACGAACGCATCTACCTGGCCATCGCCGCCGATCGCCTCAGCGGCGGGCTCGGCGAAGTCGTCAGCGAGAACGAGCTGATCCGCCGATACCGGGTGCCGCGCAACCGGCTCCAGCGCATCCTCGGCCGCATCGCGGCCGAGGGCTGGATCGAGCGGCGAGCCGGGAAGGGCTGGAGCTTCCTTCCGATGATCGATTCGCTCCAGGCCTATCTCGAGAGCTATCACCTGCGCCGCATCCTCGAGCCGGCCGGCGTTCTGTCGCCTACCTTCAAGCTCGTCCCGGACCTGCTGCAGGAGCTCCGGGAGCGCCAGCAATTCATTTATCGCAGCGGATTTCAGACCTATTCCCAATCCGAGCTGTTCGACGCCAATTCGTATTTCCATGAATCGATCGCCACCATGTCGGGGAACCGCTTCCTGGCGCAGACCGTGGCGCGCCAGAACGAGCTTCGCCGCTTGGTCGAATACCGTCAGATTCTGGATCGCGCCCGGGTCCGGCGGCAATCGGGCGAGCACCTGGCCATCATCGAGCGCCTGGACGACGGCGACCGCCAGGGCGCTGCGGACCTTCTGGCCAGCCATCTCGGCGGCGCCGCCCGCGAGAAGGCGCGTCCGGACGTTTTTCGGACCAGCACCGATCCCGTGCCGGGACCCGGTCACGAGGGTTGACCCCGGGGCCCACGGACGGCCATCGCGGCGCCGGCTGCCGTTCCGCGTCCTTGGTTCGGGATTGTCATATGCATTGACAGAGAACAATCATCGCCTCACCATCCCCTCCTGACTAGGATGGCGGTCGCCGGGATGTGCGCGCATGGCCGCATCAAAATCGTCATATGGGCCATGACATGACAATGAGGCTCAGGGGAGGAAGGGACATGCGTCGGATCTTGTGCGGCCTCCTGGCTGTTGCGGCGATGGGATGCACGGCGGCGACGGCTGCCGCGCCGCCGATTTCATTGAAGTTCAGCCATGTGGTCGCGCCCGACGCGCCCAAGGGCAAGGGCGCCGACAAGTTCAAGCAGCTGGCCGAGCAGTATACGAACGGCAGGGTCAAGGTCGACGTCTTCACCAATTCGACGCTCTACAAGGACCAGGAAGAGCTCGAGGCGCTCCAAGTCGGCGCGGTTCAGATGATCGCCCCGTCCTTGGCCAAGCTCGGCCCGCTGGGCGCGCGCGATTTCGAGGTGTTCGATCTCCCCTTCCTGATCCCGACCGAGCAGGCGGCGCACGCCGTCTTCGACGGTCCGATCGGCAAGCGAATGCTGCGGTCTTTGGACGACAAGGGCATCACCGGCATCGCGTTCTGGGATGGCGGCAAGCACATCTTCACGGCCAACCGGCCGCTGCGCAGCGTCGAAGACTTCAAGGGCCTCAAGCTGCGCATCCAAGGGTCGAAGGTCCTGGAAGCTCAGGCCCGGATATTGGGCGCCCTGCCCCAAATCATGGCCTCGGCGGAAGTCTATCAAGCGCTGCAGACCGGCGTTGTCGACGGCAGCGAATCCGATCGGGCCGTCGCCTATACCCAGCGCTATTACGAGGTGCAGAAATACATAACCCTGTCGGACCACGGCCTTCTCGAATACGCCGTCATGGTCAACAAGCCCTTCTGGGACGGGCTGCCGCCCGACATCCGCCAGCAGCTCGAACGCGCGATGGCCGAGGCGACGGCCTATGAGCGCGACGTCACGCGGGCGCTCGACGTCGAGTCCGAGGCGGCGATGGCGGCCTCGGGCAAGACGACCATGATTACCTTGAGCGATCAGGAGCGGCTGGCGTTCCGCCGGGCGCTCCGCCCGGTCTACGACTTCGCAGCCCCCCGCCTGTCGAAGGGGCTGATCGCGGCGGTGCAAGCGGCCGTCAGCGCCGCGGTCGGCCCTTGAGCCCCGGGTTCGGGCCGGGAGGCCGAGCCATGCTGCTGAGGCTGCTCGACCGCTTGGAAGAGATCATCATCGCCGGACTGATCGGCATCGCGACGGTGCTGATCTTCGCCGCGGTGCTGCATCGCTTCGCTTCGGGTACCGCGCTGCTGTACCCGATCGCGCATCGGATCGACCTGTCGTGGGCGCAGGAACTGTGCGTCTACATGTTCGTGTGGATGGCCAAGTTCGGCGCCGCCTACGGCGTCCGCACCGGCATCCATGTCGGCGTGGACGTGCTGGTCAATCGGCTGTCCCCGCGGCTGCGTACGGCGTGCGTCCTGTTCGCCGCCGGCGCCGGTGCGCTGTTCACCGGCGTCATCGGCACCCTCGGCGCGCTGTTCGTCCAACGCATGATGCTGACCCAGCAGGTCTCGCCCGACCTCGAGCTGCCGAAATGGATCGTCTACCTGGCGATCCCGCTGGGCTCCTATCTGATGTGCTTTCGCTTCCTGCAGGTCGGCTGGTCGGTCGCCTGCGGCGGCCCGGTCCTGCACCGCGGCCATGCGCCGGCGCCGGGCCTCGAGGCCGCCCGATGACCGCCGCCATCATCTTCGGCCTGCTGATCGCGCTGTTCCTGACCGGCATGCCGATCTCGATCGCCCTTGGCCTGACCGTGCTGACCGTCCTGTTCACCCTGACCCAGGTGCCGATCGAGGCGGTGGCCCTCAAGCTGTTCACGGGCATCGAGAAGTTCGAGATCATGGCGGTCCCGTTCTTCATCCTGGCCGGCCACTTCCTCACCCATGGCGGCGTCGCCCGGCGGATGATCGCCTTCGCCGCATCGATGGTCGGCCATTGGTATGGCGGGCTGGGGCTGGCCAGCGTCGTGGCCTGCGCCCTGTTCGCGGCGATCTGCGGATCGTCGCCGGCAACGGTGGTGGCCATCGGCTCGATCGTCCTGCCGGCCATGGTCGAGGCGGGCTATCCCAAGAGCTTCGGCGCCGGCGTGGTGGCGACGTCGGGGGCTCTCGGCATCCTGTTCCCGCCGTCGCTGAACCTGGTCATCTACGCGGTGGCGACCAGCGGCATGATCGCGACCGGCCCGCATGGCGAGCGGGTGATGTCGGCGTCGGTCGGCCAGTTGTTCGTCGCCGGGATCGTGCCCGGCTTGGCACTGGCCGCGCTGCTCGGCGCCACGACGTGGGCGCGCGCCCGGACCCGCGACTACCCCCGCCTGCCGCGCGCAACCTGGCGCGAACGGGCGACGGCGTTCCGGGACAGCCTGTGGGGTTTGGCGCTGATCGGGATCGTGCTGGGCGGGGTGTACTCGGGACTGTTCACCCCCACCGAGGCCGCCGCGGTTGCCGCCGTCTACGCCTTCGTGATCGCGGTGTTCGTCTACAAGGACCTGATGCTGCGCGACGTGCCGAAAGTCCTGCTCGGCAGCGCGGCCATGAGCGCGATGATCCTCTACATCGTCACCAATGCGGTCCTGTTCTCGTTCCTGGTGACATCCGAGCAGATCCCGCAGGCGATGGCCGTCTGGATGAGCGACCAAGGATTCGGCCGGGTTCCGTTCATTTTGTGCGTGAACATTATTCTTCTCGCAGCCGGAAATTTCATGGACCCCGCCGCAATCGTCCTGATCATGGCGCCGATCCTGTTCCCTGTCGCCGTTCATCTCGGCGTGAACCCGATCCATTTCGGGATCATGATGGCGGTCAACATGGAGATCGGGCTGTGCCATCCGCCCGTGGGCCTGAATCTCTATGTGACGTCGGGCATCACCAAGATGGGTATTTCCGAGCTCACGGTGGCGGTGATGCCGTGGCTGCTGACCATGCTGGCCTTCCTCATGGTCGTCAGCTTCGTGCCGGAGCTGGCCATCGGGCTGCCCCGGCTGCTCGGCATGGCCGGATGACCGCGCGCAACCGAACAACCAGGAGGAAAGACATGAGCATCCGGTTCACAAGCCTATCGGCCATCCTGCTTGCGGCACTGGTCCCAGCGCCGCAGGCCCAGGCCTTCGACGGCTGGCACCTCGAATCCGCGACGGCCATCCCCAGCCAAACGGCGACCTTCGACTACGTCTCGTTCGACGCGGGCAGCAATCGCCTGTTCATCGGGCATCGCAAGGAAGGCCTGCAGGTCTTCGACCCGGTCAAGCACGCGGTCGTCAAGATCATCGACGGCACGGCCACGAACAGCGCCAACGGCGCGGTCCTGATCCCCGGGTTCGATCTCGGCATCGCCAACAACGAGACCGGCACCCTCATCCCGTTCAAGCTGTCCACCCTCGAGGCCGGCGCCCCGATCAAGCTCGGCGACGAGTTGGACACCAGCCACTACGACCCAGTCAGCAAACGCCTTCTGGTCAACATGGCCGGCGGCGCCGACGGCACCGAACTGGTGGCGGTCGCCGTTCCGGCGCTGACGGAAGCCGGCCGCGTCAAGGTCCCGGCCAAGAAGGCCGAAGGCGCCGATGCCGACGGCAAGGGCGGTCTGATCCTGGCCGGGCAGGACACCAACAAGATCTACCGGATCGACATGACCGCCCTGACCATCGCGGCGACCTGGGAGTCGCCGGCCTGCGCCAAGCCCACCGGCATCGCCGTCGACACCGCCGCCCATCGCGTGTTCGTCAGCTGCCGAGGCAACGACAAGCTCAAGCCCGCCCTGGTCGTCCTGAATGGCGACACCGGTGCCACGGTGTTCTCGGGCGAGATCGGCGCCGGTTCCGACAGCATGGTCTTCGATCCCGAGACCAAGCGGCTGTTCAGCGCCAACGGCGTCAGCGCCAATCTCAGCGTCTTCGAGCAGGTCGACGCCGATACCTACCGTCCGCTGGAGACGCTGGGCACCCGCAGCTGGGTCAAGGTCCTGGCCATGGATCACAAGGCGAAGAAGCTGTATTCGATCACGGCGGAAGGGTCCGCCGACGCGTCCAAGAAGATCAATACGGGCGTCTCGCCCTACTATCCCAATACGGTCATTCCCAATACATTTACGGTCCTGACGTTCAGCAGGTAGGCCGCGGTCCGGGCGGCCGGCTACGCCTTGGCGGGGTCCTGGAAGCCCCGTCCGTCCTGGTCGAGCTGGCGGAAGAACGCCCGGATGTCCTGGGCCACGCGGTCGTGGCGAGCCGGCGCTCGAGGTCCGCGAGCGCCGCCTCGGGCACCGCGATGGCGAAGGGCTCGATCGGCATGTCCGCCTCATAACCGGATGCGATAGCTGATCTACCCTACCATGCGTTGCCGACCCGGGCACTTCGGGACGACACTCGGCCGATGAGCCTGCCCTATCCCGAGATCCGCGAGGCGGTGGCCAAGCTGTGCGCCCGCTTCCCCGGCCCCTACTGGCGCGACCTCGACCGCCGCATGGCCTATCCCGCGGAATTCGTGGCGGCGCTGACCGAGGCCGGGTGGCTGTCGATTCTGGTCCCCGAGGACTATGGCGGCGCCGGCCTGCCGCTGTCGGCGGCGGCGGCGGTGCTGGAGGAGATCCAGCGCGCCGGCTGCAACGGCGGGGCCTGCCATGCCCAGATGTACACCATGGGCACCGTGCTGCGGCACGGCTCGGAGGCGCAGAAGCAGCGCTGGCTGCCGGCGATCGCCGAGGGCCGCCTGCGCCTGCAGGCCTTCGGCGTGACCGAGCCGACCAGCGGCACCGACACCGCCAGCCTGCGCACCACCGCGCGCCGCGACGGCGACCACTACGTCGTCAACGGCCAGAAGATCTGGACCAGCCGCGCCGAGCATTCGGACCTGATGCTGCTGCTGGCGCGCACTACGCCGCTCGGGGCCGGCATGAAGCGCACCGACGGCCTGTCGGTGTTCCTGGTCGACATGCAGGCCGCCCTCGGCCACGGCCTGACCGTGCGGCCGATCCGCACCATGATGAACCACGCCACGACCGAGATGTTCTTCGACGACCTGCGCGTTCCGGCGGAAAACCTCATCGGCGAGGAAGGCCAGGGCTTCCGCTACATCCTGAGC
>CAZEFK010000170.1:0-16314 GCA_964511405.1 uncultured Comamonadaceae bacterium
GCCAGCTTCTCCCACATGGTGCGGCCGGCGGGACCGCGGATGTCCTCCATGATCGAGGCGACGCGGTCCTTATCGAGCACCTTGAGCAGCAGCCGCTCGGTGCTCTCCATGGTCCCCGACAGCGCGCCGCCGGTGCTGAACTGCTCGGCGAACTCGATGAACAGGCGCTCGACCACGCTGGCGCTGACCGTGCCGAGGGTCGACATGGTCTGCGAGATCTCCTTGATCTCGTCATCGGCCAGGCGCTCGACCAGCGAGGCGGCATGTTCCTCGCTCAAGGACAGGATCAGGATGGCGGCCTTCTCGGGGCCGGTCAGCGACCGGTAGTCTTCACGAACCCTCATTGTCCCTGGGACACTCCCTGGCCGGTCAGCCGCGTCACCCTAAGCGATCCGCCGGCCTTGCCGAAAGGCCGATGCGCCGCTCCGTCGCCGCGCCGGCTATGACAGCAGCCAGGACAGCGGCAACGGCGGATGGGGTACCACTCTGAGGATCGCCGCTCCCAGTCCGATGAGCGCGCCGTACCACGCCCACATCCAGAACCCGCGCATGTCAGCCATCCCCAGTCCGGAGATCCAGGCCGCAAGCATGCGCCGTGCCACGGGCTCGCAGACGGTTTGGCTAAGAGCGGCCGGCGCTCGCCGGGCCCGGCGCGGCAGGATTGGCCCCATGCCTGGGCAGGAACTGCCGATTGGCCAACTGCTGACTGGCCAATTGCTGACTGGCGGGTGGCCGCGCGCGCCCGGCCCGTCCTACCATGGCGGCCTGGCCCCAGGGGCGCCCGACACCGGGCTCCCCGCATCATCGATGGACGGACATGCGCGGCGCGCATGTCCCGAGGAGGACACGCATGAAAGCCACCGACACCCGCCAGATCGGCAAGACGGGACTCGCCGTCACGCAGCTCGGCTATGGCGGGGCACCGCTCGGCGACCTGTACCACCGCATCGCCGAAGCCGAGGCGACCGGCGCGGTCGAAGCCGCCTATGCCGCCGGGGTGACGCTGTTCGACACCGCTCCGCTTTACGGCTACGGCCTGTCCGAGCATCGCGTCGGCCATGTGCTGCGCCAGAAGCCGCGGGCCAGTTTCGTCCTCTCGACCAAGGTCGGGCGCTACCTCACGCCGCGTCCGCCCGGGCAGATCGACCGCGGCCAATGGGCCGGCGGCCTCGATTTCGAGCCGGTCTACGACTACAGCTACGATGGCGCGTTGCGGGCCATCGAACAGAGCCGCCTGCGCCTCGGACTCGGCAGCATCGACATCGCGCTGATCCATGACGTCGACATCTGGACCCACGGCAGCCGCGAGGTCTGGGAGGTCCGCCTGGCCGAAGCGCTGAAGGGTGCCTACCGGGCGCTCGACGACCTGCGCCGGGCCGGCGTGGTCAAGGCCATCGGCGTCGGCGTCAACGAAGTCGAGGCCTGCCTGCGGTTCGCCGACGGCGGCGACTTCGACTGCTTCCTGCTGGCCGGGCGCTATACGCTGCTGGAGCAGGGCGCCCTCGACGACCTGCTGCCTCTGGTCGAGCGGCGCGGCATGTCGGTCCTGCTGGGCGGCCCGTACAATTCCGGGATCCTGGCGACCGGCGCCGTGCCCGGCGCCAAGTACAACTACCACCCGGCCCCGCCCGAGATCCTTGAGCGCGTCGCCCGCATCGAAGCGGTGTGCCGGGCGCACGACGTGCCGCTGCCGGCAGCGGCCATCCAGTTCCCGCTCGGCCATCCGGCGGTTGCGTCGATGATCCCGGGCGCCGTCTCGGCCGCCGAGGTCGAGCGCAACCGCAGCCTGATCGAGCGGCCGATCCCGCCGGAGCTGTGGCAGGCCCTGCGCCGCGAGGGCCTGCTGCGCGCTGATGCGCCCGTGCCGGCGTAAGGGCCGGTCAGGCCCTGAGCCCGTCATAGCATCAGGCAGCCGGCCAGCAGATCCGCCGGCAGCAGGCCGACCGCGATGGCCAGGTTGGCATAGCCCACGACGATGCCGTAGCGCAGCAGCGGCGCCGCCTGTGGGCCGCAGCCGTGGTCGCGTCCGAGGAAGCTGACCGATCGGAAGCCGGCCGATCCCCCGCCGATCCGTCCCCCGCTGATCGGTTCCTGCACGCGGCCGCGCCGGCTCCGGCCGGCCAGCCGGAGCCCGATCAGCACCAGCGCCAGCGCCGCCGCGGCCACCCCGACCGCGACCAGGGTCGCGATCGGGACCACCATCAGCAGCGAGCGGGAGCCAGCGCTCCCGCCGGCCTGCCTCAGGACCTCCTGTCCGGCGGCCGCCAGCGCGGCCGCGCCTTGGATCCAGCCCACCGCCGCCACTTGGCCGCCGCGCGTGCGCAAATCCGCAGTGATGCCGGCGCGCAAGCGAGTCCATCGCCCCGCCCGGCCGGTCTCGCCGCACTCGCGGTGCTCTCCCATGGCCGTATGGTCCCCTCCGCCGACGCGCTGTCCGGCGGGGACCTTACGAAAAACATGGTTAACATGTGCTGAAGCTGATGGGCATCGCGGGCGCCAACCCGGTTGCGACATCAGCCAGCCACGCGCCTAACGGCGTATCCGCCGCGGCCGCTGCATCCGCATGTCTGCCTAGCGGCACCCGCCCGGATTCATCCGAGCGCCACCGCCACCGTCCTCCCTATCCCAAGTCTTCGCGCCGACGCTTGGTCGTCCGTACCGGTCAAGCCCGGATACGAACTACCGCGTCAAGCTGCGCCGGTGCAGCCGCATCATCAGTTGCTTAGCGGCGGCATGCCGAAGGCCTGGGCTATGTTTCAGGAAGTGTTCCAGCTGAGCACGCTCGCGCTCAGTCGGCACTCCATTTTCGAGGCAACGGTTGGCCCGTTCGCGGAGACTCGTGAGCAACTTCATTCGGTCTTCCATGTCCCGACCATAGCGAATTGCCGAATCGGTTGAACATCACAAACTCTAGCTAGAAAATTCTATATATGTTTGGCCCGACTATCAAGGGTCTGATTGCCCCCCGCAGCCCGCCGATTCGCCGGGCCGGCATCGCGGCACATGACAAGAGATCGCGGCCGGCGGCCAGGATAGCCCGCGAAATCAGGCAGTGCCGACAAATGCGCGGGCAATCATAGCGCTCACCGAGCTGCGCGCCTACTGTCTCAGCGACTATCCGCCGGTCGCAATGGAGGCTGCCTTGCTGTGTTCCCCTCGTCTCATCCTGGCTCTGCGCGTGCTGCTGCTGGCGAGTTTCGTCGTGCCG
Source organism: uncultured Comamonadaceae bacterium (assembly GCA_964511405.1). Taxonomy (GTDB): domain Bacteria; phylum Pseudomonadota; class Alphaproteobacteria; order Elsterales; family Elsteraceae; genus CAZEFK01. Next base: position 3,209 of record CAZEFK010000170.1, read on the forward strand.
ATCGCGAGCTGCAACATGGTCGAAGGAATGGGCAAGGACGTCGGCAACGCAGGCCAAGCGATTCAGGACTTCGCCCACAACGTCAAAGACAAGATCTGAGCAAAGCCCGCCCCTGCGCCAAGGCAAGGGCGGGCCATTGCCGGGCGATCAGAGCTCGCTCTTCTCCAGCGTCGGCTTGAACTGCTGCGTCGCCTTGGCCAGCTCGGCGGCAGGATCGGCGCCGCCGAGCATGTTGGTCAGGGCGACGCCGAAGACATCGCGGAACTCGGTGACCGGCTCGATGATCGGCAGGTTCGGGTGGCTGAGCGGCGCGCTGTCCAGCATCACCTGCACCCATTCCTTGGGGCCGGAGACGCCAGCCAGGGTCTCCTTGTCGGTGAAGGTGGAATTGCGGAACGGCACACCCGACACGGTCTGCAGCAGACGCTTCTGCATCACCTTGCCGGTCAGCCACTGGCAATAGAAATAGGCCGGTCCCTGCTTCTTGCTGGCCGCGGGGATGCCGATGCCGTCGCCGAACAGCGACACCACCCGCCCCTTCGGGCCAGCCGGCATGAGCCCATAGCCGACCTTGCCGACCACCCGCGACTTGGTCTTGTCCTCCAGCGGCGGCGCGAAGCCGATACCGTCGAACCACATCGCGACGCGGCCCTGCATGAAGTTCGACTGGCATTCGTTCCAGTTGAAGCCGACCCCGCCCGGCGGCCCGCACTCGCGGTTGAGCTTGGTGTAGAGCTTGGCCGCCTCGATCGCCTCGGGGCCGTCGGTGTGCAGATGCAGCTGGCCGTCGACGCTGTCGACGCCATGGCCCAACAGGAAGGCCAGCCAGACCGGCGTGTTCGCGTTCTTCAGGCCGCGCGAGGTCCAGCCATAGATGCCCGCCTTGGGATCGGTCAGGGCCTGGGCCGCCTTGACCAGCTCGTCGAAGGTCTGCGGATAGGCGACGCCCTTGGCCTGGAACAGGTCCTTGTTCCAGTAGATGATCCAGTAGTCGGCGCTCCAGGGCAGGCTGTCGATCCGGCCGTCCGACTGGGTCGCATAGTCCATGCCCGGCTTGGAGAAGTCGGCGGCGTCGAAGTCCGGCGCCGTCATCGACGGATCGTTCAGCATGCCGCGCAGGTCGGCCAGCCACTTGCCCTTGGCGAACTGCCGCTTCTGGACATGGAACGACAGATGCACCACGTCGAAGCTCGGCCGGCCCGAGCTCAGCTCGATGGTCGCCTTCTGGCGCTGCTGCTGCTCGGGGATCTGCTCCGACCCGACCTTGATCCCGGTGAGATCCTCGAACTCGGCCTGATACTTCTGGGCGATGTCGCCACGCGGGCTCTTGACCAGCTGGACTTCGATGGTCTCGCCCTTGAAGCGCTTCCAGTCGAAGCCCGACTGGGCGAACGCCTCGGGGGCGAGCCCCATCGGCACCCCGGCCAGGCCGGCCAGCCCGGCGCCGGCCTTGAGCACGCTCCGGCGCGACAGCCGCAGACGATCCGTCATTCCTACTCCTCCCCCTGGGCATAGCGGCCTCGCGCCGCTCCGCTGCCTGCCGACAATAGCCCGAGCGGCCGGCGGCACAACATGGTCGAGCTAACCGAAGATTCATGGATTTCGGGCAGGTTGTCCGACCGGTGCGGATTGCCCGACGGACGGCCAACGTGAGCAACCATCTTTCCTGGCGCCTCCGCCGTCCGTCCCTGGCCGGCCGGATGACGCTCCTGACCGCCGGGCTGCTGGCCATCATCTATGCTGGCGCCCTGGGCTACCTGATCGACGCCCGGCGGGGCTTCGAGGCGACCCAGCAGGCCGACCTCGACGGTCACGCCGCCATGCTCGCCGAGCGCACCGCCAACGCCCTCGAGCAGGTGGATGCGGCGCTGCTGCGGGTGGCCTCGGGACTGGCCGACGATCCGCTGGACGCCCTCGAGCACGGCGAAATCCTGCCGGTCGCCATCCACCGGGCGCTGCAGGTCGAGCTCAGGGGCCTGTCGATCGCCCGCGCCCTGTTCGTCCTGGACGCCCACGGGCTGGCGGTCGGCTCGTCGGACCTGGCCAAGGCCGAACGCCGTGACTTCTCCGACCGCGACTATTTCCGCGCCCAGCGGGACGGGCCTGGCGGGCTGGTGATCGGACGGCTAATCCAGGCCCGCGCCGACGCGCTGTCGTTCTTCAGCCTGAGCCGCCCGATCCGGGCCGCCGACGGCCACCTCCTGGGCGTCGTCGTCGCCGTGATCGATCCCCGTTATTTCAGCGACTTCCAAGGCTACCGCGTGACCGGCACGCTGGTACGCCTGGTCACCGACGACGGCGCGGTCCTGGTCGGGGAACCCGGCCGGTCCGCTGATGGCGAAGACAGCCTCTCGGCCGACCGCCATCTGGCCGGCCTGCCCCTGTCCGTGACGATGCGGCAGCTCCGCCATCGATGGCCAGGCATCGGCCGCTCCGGTCTGTTGTGGACCTTGGTCCTGTTGGGCTTGCCCAGTGCCCTGGCGGTCGCCCTGACCCGCAAGGTGGTGCGCGAGGCGACGGCGCGCGACCGCGCGGAGCGGCGGCTGCAGGACGCGCTGGACTGCGCGCCGGCGGCGTTCGCCCTGTTCGATGCCGCCGATCGCCTGGTCACCTGCAATGCCGTCTTCCGCGACACCTACCTTTCGGCGGGACGCGAGGCGATCCGCGAGGCCCGCGCCGCCGCGAGCGCCGGTGCCGCCGGGGGCGAAGCCGAGATGCCGCTGCGCGACGGCCGATGGATGCTGATCCGCGACCGCGCGACCGCGGGCGGCGGCCGCGTCTGCTTCGACACCGACGTGACCGCCCTGAAGCAGCAGGAGCAGACCCTCCGGCGCAGCGAGCAGCAGTTGCGCGACGCCCATCGCCTGGCCCGGATCGCCTATTGGGAGCGCGACCTGGAGGTCGATCGCATAACCTGGCCGACCGATATGCATCCGATCGCCGATTGCCCGGACCTCACGCCCAGGACCTACGCTCAGTTCCTGGACATGATCCACCCCGATGACCGGGCGGGCGCGATCAATGCCGTCGCGGACGCCGCGGGCGTGGTGCGCTACGAGGTGCGGGTCCGCGGCCCGCAGGGCGCCCTGCTGCATTTCTATGTCGAGGCCCACAACGTCCACGATTGCGCGGGCAAGCTCGTGCGCCGCCATGGCATCTGCCGGGACGTCACCGAGGTTCGGCGCAACGAGCAGATCCTGCGCGACCTGGTCAGCCACAACCGGCTGCTGTCGCAGGCGGTGGCGTCGAGCGCCACGGCGATCGTGATCGCCGACCCGAACCTCGACGACGTGCCGATCGTGTACGTCAATCCGGCATTCCGGCAGCTGACCGGCTATGACGAGGCCGAGGCGATGGGGCGGAATTGCCGGTTCCTGCAGGGGCCGGACACCGATCCCGCGACGATTGCCGCGCTGTCCGAGGCGATCGCCGCCCGCCGCAGCGCGGCGGTCGAGGTTCTGAACTATCGCAAGGACGGCACGGCGTTCTGGAACGAGCTGGCGATCTCGCCGGTGTTCGACGATGACGGCCAGCTGATCGCGTTCCTCGGCATGCTCAAGGACGTCAGCCTGGAACGCGAGCAGGAAAACCTGCTGCAGCAGCGCCAGAAGCTGGAAGCGCTCGGCCGCATGGCCGGCGGCATCGCCCACGAACTCAACAACCTGCTGCACCCGATCCTGACCTTCGGCAAACTGACCCTGGACGAAGCCGATCCCGCCGGCGAGGTCGCGCAATACCAGCGCTATGTCCTGGACAGCGCCCGCCAGGCCCGCGACGTCGTCCGCAAGGTGCTGGCGTTCGCGCGGGCCGAGCAGCAGCCGGTGACCGGCCTCGACTTTCCCGAGACGGTGCGGGCGGCCGTCGATTTCGCGACCAAGCTGCTGCCGCCGAGCATCGAGACCAGGGTCGACATCGCGCCCGACCAGGGACTGGTGTTCGCCAGCGAATCCGATGTCGCGCAAGTGGTCGCGAATCTGGTCCACAACGCGGTGCAGGCGATGGACGGCACCGGCCGGCTGTCGATCTCGCTGGCGCGCGCGGCCCCCGCCGATGCCGAGATCCGCGCCGCCAACCCCGGCGGCTTCTATCGGCTGACCATCGCCGACACGGGCATTGGCATGAGCGAGGACATTCGCCGGCGGATCTTCGACCCGTTCTTCACCACCAAGCCGGTCGGCAAGGGCACCGGCCTCGGCCTATCGATCGTCTATGGCGCGGTGCAGAGCTGGGGCGGCACCGTCGAGGTCGCCTCGCAGCCGGGCGCCGGGTCGGCCTTCTCGGTGTTCGTGCCGATCACCTCGGTGGCGGCGTCGTCCGACGCCCGGGTTGACGCCTGGGCGCCGTCCCCGGCATCGTAGCCGCCGCGACGGTGCCTCCCCGCGAGGCCTAAGAGGGAACGCGGTCGGACGCCGCGGCTGCCCCCGCAACTGTAGCCGGCGAGCCGATCGCCAATCTGCCACTGGCGGCGCCCGTTCGGGCAGCCGGGAAGGCGGCGGTCGGCGCTGAACCGGGAGCCAGGAGACCTGCCGCCGCATGGGTCAGCGCGTGCACATCGGCCGGGGTGCGCCGATGGGACCAGCCCGATGCGGCGCTCGGGCCGTGCCTCGTTTGCGCTGACGCCCGTGTCGTCAGAGAGGCCGCCTTGCCTGCTTCCCTCCGCCAGCGCGTCATCCGTGTCGCCGTCATCCTGATCGCCGCCAATCTCGGGGCTTGGGCCTGGACCCTGACGGCCCTCGCGGGCCGGCCGATGCTGCTGGGCACGGCGCTCCTCGCCTACGGCCTGGGCCTGCGCCATGCCGTCGACGCCGACCACATCGCGGCCATCGACAACGTCACCCGCCGGTTGATGCAGCAGGGCCAGCGCCCGGTGGCCGTGGGCCTGTTCTTTGCCCTCGGCCATTCGACGGTGGTCATCGCGGCCGCGGTGGCCGTCGCCTCGGCGTCCGCCGCCCTGCACGGCGCGCTGGAAGCCTACCGCCCGCTCGGCGCCGCGATCGGCTCTGCCGTCTCGGCCCTGTTCCTGCTGGCCATCGCGATGGTGAACCTGGCGGTCCTGCTCGACGTCTGGCGCAGCCTGCGGCGGATCCGCCGCGGCGTCCCGGCGCCCGCCACGGTGGCGCTCCCCGGCGGCGTGCTGGCTCGCCTGTGCCGGCCGCTGTTCGCCGTGATGAGCCGCAGCTGGCACATGTATCCGCTGGGCCTGCTGTTCGGGCTGGGGTTCGACACCGCAACCGAGGTCACCCTGCTGGCGCTGTCGGCGCAGCAGGCGGCCGACGGGCTGCCGCTGGCGGCGCTGCTGGTGTTCCCGGTGCTGTTCACCGCCGGCATGTCGCTGATCGACACCGCCGACGGCGTGCTGATGCTGGGCGCCTATGGCTGGGCGATGGTCGACCCGGTCCGCCGGCTCCGCTACAACCTGGTCATCACCTCGACCTCGGTGGTGGTCGCCGTGCTGATCGGCGGCATCGAGGCGCTGGGCTTGATGGGCGACCGGATGGGCTTGACCGGCGGTCTGTGGGATCTGGTCGGAACCGTGAACGACAACCTCAGCCGCACTGGCGCCGTGATCGTCGGGCTGTTCGCGGCGAGCTGGCTTGCCTCGGCCCTGGTCCTGCGCCGCCGGCGTCGGCCGGTCGAGGCCCGTTGCGGATGATCGCGCCGCCGCTGGCCGCGATCGAGCATGGCGGCCGCCTGGCCGAGGCCGAGGCCCGGTTCGGCCGCCCCGCCGAGGGCTGGCTCGACCTGTCGACCGGAATCAATCCGTGGCCCTACCCGGTGCCGGCGATCCCGGCGGACGCCTGGGCCCGGTTGCCTGGCCGGGCCGGACTCGACGCGCTGCTGGCCGCGGCGGCGCGGCGCTACGGCGCCGGCGCGGGCGGCGCCGTGGTTGCGGCGCCCGGGACCCAGCCGCTGATCCAGATCATCCCGCAGCTGCTGCCGGCCGGGCGGGTCGCGGTGCTGGAGCCGACCTATGGCGAGCACGCCCTGCGCTGGGCCGCCGCCGGCCATCGCACCATGGCGGCCCGGCGGCTGGACGAAGCGGCCGACGCCGACCATGCCGTCATCGTCAATCCCAACAATCCCGACGGCCGGACCATTGCCCCGTCGGCGCTGGCCGCGCTGGCCGACCGCTATGCCGCGCATGGCGGCTGGCTGGTCGTCGACGAGGCCTTCGCCGACGTCGCGCCTGAGATCAGCACAGCACCGCTGGCCGGCCGGCCCGGCCTGTGCGTGCTGCGGTCGTTCGGGAAGTTCTACGGGCTGGCCGGGCTGCGCCTGGGGTTCGCGCTGGCGCCCGCCACTCTGGTCGCGCGCCTGGAGACGGCCCTGGGCCCGTGGGCGGTCAGCGGCCCGGCGATCACCGTCGGCACCACGGCACTCGCCGACGACCGCTGGGCGGACGCAACACGCCAGCGCCTGGCCGACGCCGGGGCGCGCCTCGATCGCCTGCTGGCCGCGGCCGGGCTCGCGGTCATCGGCGGCACCAGCCTGTTCCGGCTGGCCCACGCCGCGGATGCCGCCGCCCGCGCCGAGCGCCTCGGGCGCCACGGGATCCTGGTGCGCAGCTTCGCGCGGCAGCCCGGCTGGCTGCGCTTCGGGCTGCCGCCAACGCCCGACGCCGAACGCCGGCTTGCACAGGCGCTCACTATTTAGCATATGATATGCTAACGGTTGACGGACCCTGCATCGGCGGTGCTGGCATGAGCGAAGCCCAGATCTTTCATGTCGTCGGGCCCAACAACGCGAGGCTCGGCGCATTCGTCACCTTCCCGGACGCCCGCAAGGCGGCCGAGGAGATGCTGGCGGACGGCCGCGCCGCCCAGGCCCATATCGAGTGGACAACTGGCGGCCAGGTACAGCAGCAGACGGTGCTGACCCGGGCCGAGGAAGTCGAGGCGATCACCCAGGAGCTGCTTGGGACCCGCGCTCCGCGCCTGTTCGACTATGGCCGGTTCCGCCCGGCGATGGTCGGCGCCATCGTGGTCGCCGCCATCGGCTTGCTGGCCTGGGCCTTGTACAGCGCGCTCGACATCGTCCTTCACACCCTCTGACCCCCGCGCGGCCGCGATCGCCACGCCGCATTGACGCGGTCCCCGCCGGGCGCTACCGGATGGCGTGAGCATGGCCTCGTTCGTGACCGATTTCGCCGACCAGGCGCTGCTGCTGCCGGTCGCAGCCGGCGTTGCCGTGCTGCTCGCCAGCTCCGGCTGGCGGCGCGGCCTGATCGCCTGGTTGATCGCGATCGGCGGCACGCTGGGGACGATGCTGGTCCTCAAGCTCGCCGTCATGGCCTGCGGGCAGCGGTTGCCGACGGCGGACCTGCTGCACAGCCCAAGCGGCCACACCGCGGCGGCGAGCGCAGTCTATGGCGGGCTGATCGCGATCGCGCTGCGCCGGTGGGTGGCGCCGACGCGCGCCGCCCTCCCCTGTGCCGCGGCGGTCGCGCTGGCCATCGGCGCCTCCCGCCTCGCCCTGCACGTTCATACGGCTCTGGAGGTCGGCATCGGCGCCGCCGTGGGGCTGGCCGGCGCCATGGCGTTCTGCGCCCTGGCCGGGGCACCGCCGGCGACCCACAAGCCGGGCCGCCTGGTCCTGGTCGCCCTGACCATCATCGTCCTGGCCCACGGCGTCCGCATGCCGGCCGAAGCCGCGATTCGGTCGATGGCGGCGGATATCTGGCCGCTGTCCCAGTGCCGGGACGCGGGGACCCTGCCGGGCTAGCTCGCCGCCGGCAGGCGCGCGCGCAGCAGGGCGATCATCGGCAGGGCCGCGGCCGTCATCCAGACCTTGCCCAGCACTTGGCCGACAATGAAATCCAAGCTGCCGAAGGCGAGATGGAGGAACACGGCGCTGTCGATCAGCGCCCCGGCAACGCCCGACGCCGCGACGGCCAGCACCAGGCGCCGCCGCGCCAGCGGCGTGTAGATGGCGAAGTCAGCCAGCTCCGACAGCAGGAACGCCGCAACGCTGGCGACTACCAGGGCGACCGGCGCGATCGCGGCCGACACCAGGCCGCCAGCGGCAATGGCGGCCAGCCCCCAGGCCGCCCCCAGCAGCCGCTGCACGACATCGCGCAGCACCAGCGCCAGCCCGATCATCAGGACGCCGCTGGGCGCCACGATCCCGGGTGCCACCGGCAGGACGCAGGGCCCGTCGGGCAGGCACGCGGTGCCGACATGGCCGATCATCCAGTTGGCGGCGGGAACGGTCGCGACGAAGGCGGCGAAGCACAGCACGCCGATGCCGGAGCGGATCATGGTCTCGAACTCGAACACAGTCGCGGCGCTCACCCCAGGGGCATCAACGACTTGGGAAACAGATCAGCCGATATCACATGTCGACCTTCGGTAGGAGCGCAGACAGCGACGCAATCATAAGGGCGCGATCCTTTGCCGAGACCGTCGGCGTGGCCTCGACCGCGCGGATAATCGTCGGCACGACCACCGGATTGAGCCGTCCGCGTTAGTCTAGCCGTGACGGGCAAGTGCCTGGTCGACCAAGTAGTCGTCCAGCTCGATCGGCTGCCCGCACTCAAGATGGCTGTCGTGGCTGAGCACGTTCGGATGGTCGCGCTGGGCAAGCGGGATAGAGTGCTGCCAATGGCCACGCGTGTTGATACGGAAATAGAGCCCCTGCTCGGGCGTGATACAGACCAGCATCTTCGGGCCTGGCGGCCGGATGCATTCGTCATGGATCCAGACCACGTCGAGCGTCTGGAGCGGCATCAGAGCCTAAGGCGAGGTCCTGCCTCCCGCAGATAGGCAATCGCGTCGGCTCGCGCCTGCGGATCGTCGAACATGTCCTCGTAGCGCATTAGTCCGAGGTCGGCATTCTGCCAATCTCGACCGTGAGTCGCCGCCGTGCGTTCGTTGAACGTCATCTCACGCGATCGGCCGAAACCATCCTGGAGCGCCGCCATGTCGCTCTCTGACAACACCGTCATATCGGGTGCGTCGTTCGTGGCCAGCTGCAGACGGAAGCCGCTGAGCGTCCAGGGATATCGATCTGCGCCGAGGTCCGCCAGATAGATCGGGTCGCCCTTCGCCATCTCGTATATCTCCAGCGGCACCGGCCCGAACCGCATGGCCTTATAGGTCGCGCCGAAGATCGGACGCTCATGCTCATTGAGGTGTTGCCTGTCGGCGAAATAGCACCCCTTTCAGCAGGGCGTGCAGGTCCACGCGAGGCCGCTCCTGCACCATCCAATGGATGGCGGCGCGAGCCTTCTCGGGCGAAAACTTGAAGCAGATCGCTTTCATGGGCGGCCATGTGGGATCGGGAGGGCGAGCCAGCAAGCGCGCATCATCGCAACGACAAATAGCCTACATCCGCGCCGCAAGCACGTTTTCACAGAGGTGGTGGCACCATGGCAAGGGACTCTGGCCATGCCGGCGGGTGCCGCGGCAAATGGGAAGTTCAGTTCAGCTGCCGCGCGATCACGCCTCGACGGCAAGCGCGGCGAGAATCACCGGGATCTTCATCATGAACTCACGCCAAAGCCGGCCGAGCTTCGCGACCGGCCTCGCTCAGCTGAGCGTCTCGACGCGTGGAAAGGCTTGGTGGGCACACAAGGACTCGAACCTTGGACCCGCTGATTAAGAGTCAGCTGCTCTACCAACTGAGCTATGTGCCCAAGCCGGCGGGAACCTAGGGCCGTCGGCGGGCTTTGGCAAGCCCTCAATCGCCGCGCGGCCTAATCGTCGGTGCCGCGGCGGCCGAGCCGCAGATCGCGGTGCACCCACACGCTCATCAGCAGGCCGAAGCCGAACATGGTCACCACCAGCGAGCTGCCGCCGTAGGACAGCATCGGCAGGGCCACGCCCTTGGCCGGGATCAGGCCCATGACCATCGCCATGTTGACGAACATCGACAGGAACAGGGTCAGCACCACGCCGATCGCGACCAGCCGGCCGAACTGGCTGGTCGAGCGAAAGGCGATGGCGAAGCCGTACATCAGGATCAGCAGGTACAGGCCGATCAGCGTCAGGCTGCCGACCAGGCCGAACTCCTCGGCCAGCATGGTGAAGATGAAGTCGGTCTGCTTCTCGGGCAGGAAATTGAGATGGCTCTGCGTCCCCTGCAGGAAGCCCTTGCCGAACATTCCGCCCGAGCCCAGCGCAATCTTCGACTGGATGATGTGGTAGCCGGCGCCCAGCGGATCGCGCTGCGGGTCCAGGAAGGTCAGCACCCGCGCCTTCTGGTAGGGCCGCAGGAAGTTCCAGCCCAGCGGCACGGCCCCCGCCACGGCCAGGCCGGCCAGGGCGAACTTCCACCAGCGGACGCCGGCCACGAACAGGAGGCCCGCGGTCATCATCAGGAGCATGAGCGCCGAGCCCAGGTCCGGCTGCTTCAGCACCAGGGCCACGGGGGCCGCGACCATGGTCAGGGGGGGCACCAGGAACAGGATGCGCCTGGTATCGTCGATCTGGGCGCCATGGAAATAGCGCGCCAGCGACAGCACCAGCAGGTACTTCATCAATTCGGACGGCTGCAGCTGGATGACGCCGAAATCCAGCCAACGCTGGGCGCCCATGCCGACCACGCCCTGGACCGCCACCGCCACCAGCATCAGCATGCCGAGCGCATAGCCGGCATAGGCCCAGCGCATCCAGAACCGCAGGTCGACGCAAGCGCAGCCGACCATCAGGAGCAGCCCGAAGCAAAAGCGGACGATCTGCTTGAATGCCCAGGGCTGCAGATCGCCGCCGGCAGCGGAATAGAGCATGGCGAAGCCGATGCCGCCGAGCATGGTGACCAGCATCACCAGCAGCCAGTTGACCTGCACCAGCTTGCGCCAGACCGACGCGTCGCGCCGGCTGCCGCCCAGGATGTGGGTGGCCATGGCGCCCTACACCCGGCGCAGCACGCGCCGATGCGTGCGGATGAAGAACCAGACCAGCAGCGGGAACAGCGCCCAGGTGACGGCGAACTGCATCATCGGCTGGCCGATGCCGACGACCTTGAGGTTGATCAGGCAGGTCATCAGCCAGCTGACCAGCGCCGCCGTCAGCGCCACCATCATGAAGCCCCACCACGCCACCGCGAACGGCTTGCCCAGGAAGACGAAGCGCTGGCCCAGCACGATGCCGTAGGTGCCGAGCAGGATCATCGGGGTCAGGCCGATCGGGGCGCCCGACACCAGGTCCTGCACCAGCCCGACCGCGAACACCGCCGCCGCCGGCAGCAGGTCGGGCCGGTAGACCGTCCAATAGAAGACCGACATCAGCGTGAAGCTCGGCACCATCGGCTGGCCGCCCAGGATCGCCAGCGGCAGCACCGGCACCAGGGCCAGCAGCAGCGTCAGCGCCAACGGCGTGACCGACCGCAGGCCCAGATCCAGGCGCTGCAGCGCGGTGCCCCCGGTCATCCCTCGGCCACTCCGCGGACCTCCCGGTCACCCACCCGCGGCCACCGCGTGATGCCCTGGCCGCACCGGCGCCGAGGGCGGCGGCGACGGCAGGATCGCGCCCAGCCCGTAATCCAGGATCCGGACATATTCCAGCCGGGTCCAGTCGACCAGCGGCTGGACCAGCACACCGTGCTCGTCATTGGCGGCGATCACGCCCAGCGGCAGGCCTGCCGGCAGGCTGCCGCCGTCGCCCGAGGTCACGACGCGGTCGCCCGGAACTGCCCGCGCATCGCGCGCCAGGTACAGCAGGCGCAGCATCGGCCCGTTGTCCCCGGCCAGCACGGCGCGCGCATGGGACGATTCGACGATCACCGGAATCCGGCTGTTGAGGTCGTTGATCAGCAGCACTCGGGCCGTGTGCGCGCCGACCTCGGAAATGCGGCCGATCATGCCCTCGCCGGTCATGGCGACGTGGCCGCGGGCAATGCCCTGCTCGCTGCCGGCGCCGACCAGCAGCTGCCGCACGAAGGCCCCGCCGCTGTCGGCCAGCACCCGGGCGGTAGCGAAATGCACCGGCGGATCCGGCACCACGTTGAGCAGCGACCGCAGGGCCTGATTCTCGCCGTCCAGCTTGCGCGCCACCTCCTGCCACTGGCCCAGGCGCTCGACCTCGGTGCGCAGCCGGGCGTTCTCCTCCCGGATATGCGCCAGCTGACGCAAATCAAGCACCATATGGTTGATGTATTCGGCCGGTTGCCGAATGGCATCGAACGCCGGCGCCAAGGCATCGAGCACGGTCATGCGCAGCCGCTCGATGACCACCACCTCGGCCTTGCTCAACAGCATCAGCAGGAAGCAGGCAGCCACCAGGCTCAAAAAAGCGAATCGCGTGAGCGCAGCGCGCAGCGGTGCCGCGAAACGGAACGTCGCTTCCGGCCTCGCCTTCATCACCACCGATCACCACTCCCGGCAGCCCGCGGCCCGACCCCCTCGCCTCTCGACACCTGGGCGCCGGAGGTCGGTTCCACGAACTATAGTGTGCGCCAGTTTGGGAAAACTTAATAGGTCCCGATCAGGACGTTGCGCAAAGTTTTCATTTCTTCCAGGCAACGCCCGGTCCCCAGCGCCACGCAGGACAGGGGATCGTCGGCGATCGAAACCGGCAGACCGGTGGCGTGGCGGAGCACCAGATCGAGATTCCCCAGCAGCGCACCGCCGCCGGTCAGCACGATGCCCTTGTCGACGATGTCGGCGGCGAGCTCGGGCGCGGTGTGCTCCAGCGCCACCTTCACTGCCTCGACGATGGCGCTGACCGGCTCGGCCAGGCTTTCGGCGATCTGACGCTCGGAGATCACCAGCTCCTTGGGCACGCCGTTCATAAGGTCGCGGCCCTTGATCTCCATGACCCGGCCCTCGCCGTCGTCGGGCGGGCAGGCCGATCCGATCTCCTTCTTGATCCGCTCGGCCGAGCCTTCGCCGACCAGCAGGTTATGCATGCGCCGGATGTAGGCGATGATGGCCTCGTCCATCTTGTCGCCGCCGACGCGCACCGACCGCGCATAGACGATGCCGCCCAGCGACAGCACGGCGACCTCGGTGGTGCCGCCGCCGATGTCGACCACCATCGAGCCGGTCGGCTCGGTCACCGGCAGGCCGGCGCCGATCGCAGCCGCCATCGGCTCCTCGATCAGGAACACCCGGCGCGCGCCGGCGCTCTCCGCCGATTCCTGGATGGCCCGGCGCTCGACCGCGGTCG
>CAZEFK010000171.1:0-16098 GCA_964511405.1 uncultured Comamonadaceae bacterium
GCGGGGCGCGGCCGCGCGGGCGCTGGCCCAGCAGCTGTTGGACCTGGGCCGGCGGGCCGAGGCGGAGGCGGCGGCGCGCCGGGCGCGCGACCTGGACCCCGCCGGCGTCGACGGCGACCTGGCCATGGCCGCGGTCATGCTGGACGCGGCCCGCCCGGTGGACGCCTTCGCCGCGGTCGGCGCGGCCCTGGCCAAGGACCCCGCCAACGCCGAGGCCCAGGCGCTGCGGGTCAACCTGCTGGTCCGCCTGAACCGGCTGGACGAGGCGCTGCCGCTGGTGGAGCGGCTGGTCGCCGCGGCGCCCGCCGACCATCGCCTGCTGCTGGCCGCCGGCAGCCTGTATCAACAGAAGAAGCGCGCGGTCGATGCCGTCGACGCGCTGACCCGAGCCATCGCGCTCGATCCGCGCGCTGTCGACGCCTACCGGATCCGGGCGGCGGCCCTGGCCTGCCTGGCCCGGCACGACGAGGCCGCGGCGGATGGCCAGCGCGCGGTGGCGCTGGCGCCCGACCGCATGGCGCCCTGGACCGGCTACCTGTTCAATCTCAGCTACCACCCGACCTGGCCGGCCGCGCGCATCGTCGCCGAGTTCAAGCGCTGGGGCGCGGCGCAGGCGTACCTGGCGCCGCCGGAGCGCGGCTGGGACGTGGTGCCCGATCCCGGCCGCCGCCTGCGTATCGGCTATGTGTCGCCGGATTTCCGCGACCACACCTCGCGCTTCTACTACGAGCCCCTGCTCGAGCATCATGACCGCGCGAGGGTCGAGCTGTTCGCCTATGCCTCGGTCGCGACCCCCGACCAGCACACCCAGCGCATCCGCACCTATTTCGACCATTGGCGGCCGATCCAGGGGCTGAGCGACCACGAAGCGGCGGAGCTGGTCCGGCGCGACCGCATCGACATTCTGGTCGACGCCACCAACCACATGGCGCAGGGGCGGCTCCGGCTGTTTGCGCGCAAGCCGGCGCCGGTGCAGGTGACTTGGCTCGGCAGCATCTGGACCTCGGGCCTGGCCGCCATGGACTACACGCTGCAGGACCCGCACATGGCCCCGTCGGAGGCCGATGCCCTGTTCGCCGAGCGGATCTGGCGCCTGCCGCATAGCCTGTTCTGCTACCGCGCGCCCGACCTTGATGCGGTCGCGCCGCTGCCGGCCCGGTCCAAGGGCCATGTCACCTTCGGCTATACCGGGCGCACCGAACGCCTCAACGACCGCGTGATCGGCTGCTGGGCGTGGCTGCTGGCGGCGGTGCCCGGGGCGCGGCTGGTACTCGACTACCCGGCCTTTGCCGACCCCCGCACGGTCGAGCACTTCGCGGCGCGGTTCCGGGACCACGGCGCCGACCTCGGACGGATCGCGTTTTCCCATAGCCAGCCCGTCGGCCAAGCCCTGGCCGGCATCGACATCCTGCTGGACAGTTTTCCGCACAGCGGCGGCACGATGCTGTTCGACGCCCTGTGGCTGGGCGTGCCGGTGCTGACCCTGGCCGAACGCCCGCCCTGCGGCCGCATCGGGGCCGGGCTGATGACCAATCTGGGCTTGTCCGAGTGGATCGCCTGTTCCGAGGACGACTATGTAGCCAAGGCGGCGGCGTTTGCCGGCCGGCTCGATGAGCTGGCGGAGCTGCGGCGGACCCTGCGGCACCGGCTGCAGCACTCGCCGCTGATGGACGAAACAGGCTTCGCGACGGCAGTCGATCGGGCGTTCCGAGAGATGTGGCAGGCGTGGTGCCGGACCCAGCCGGCACCGGCGGTCCTGCCGGCGGACGATCGCACCGGCCCGCCGGCGCTGTGGACCAGCCGCCGCCTGCGCTGGCAGGGCGACTACCGGCAAGCGCTGGCCGTGGCCCGCGCCGCCGAGGCGGCGGCGCCCAGCAGCGCCGCCGCTGCGCTGGCGGTGTCCGAGGCGCAGATCGACCTGGGCGCAGAGCCGGCGGCGCGGGCGGTCCTGGAGCGACTGACGGCCCTGCCCGAGCCGCCGGAGGGGGCCTGGACCGCGTTGGCGCGCTGCTGGATCGCGGCGCGGCGGCCGGCCGACGCCCTGGCCGCGGCGCATCGGGCTCGGCAGCAGGCGCCCTTGTCCCATGCCGCCTGGGCGGTCGAGGCCTTGGCCCATCTGATGGCCGGCGATACCGCCGCGGCCGAGGCTGCGGGCACGCGGGCGATCACGCTGGCCGCCGACGACCCCGAGACGCTGATGGTGATGGGGCTGGTGCTGATGCTGCAGGGCGATGCCAGCGAGGGCCAGCAGTTGATCGAGACCGCGGCCGGCCTGGCGCCGTCCGTGCCCGAGGTCTGGGAGACCCTGGCGGCCATCCATGCCCGCCAGGGCCGCGCCGACAGCGCCGCCGCCCTGGCCCGGCGGGCGGTCGCCGCCAAGCCACATCGCTGGCGCGCCCAGGCGCTGCTGGCCGAGATCGAGCGCCTGGCCGGCCGCAGCGCCGCCGCCGAACCCTACTGGCGCGCCGCCTACCGCCACAGCGGCGGCGAACTGGGGCTGCTGATGAGCCTGTCCGACGCGATCGCCACGCGGCGGTAGGGATGGCGCCGCGGGGCGATGTCGCGGCTCAATCGAAGAAGTCGGCGTCGCCCTCCGACAGGTAGGCGCGTGTCGCCTGGGGGATCGGCATAAGTTTCGGTGACAATAAGTTTCGGTGACAGTACATTCAAGGCCAGTTTCGGTGACAGTGCATTCAAGGAGCGGCATCGCAATTTGAGGGGTTCCGGTGACAGTGCACTCCAGGGAGTTCCGGCAACAGTGTCACCGTAATTCCATGCTCCGCGCGGCATAGGGCAGCGCGCAGAGACCGCTTGACCCGGCCGGCGGCGCTGCCGCTAAAGGAAGGGGCGGCACGGGAATGCCGGGAGACCGGCGTCGCCGATCCAGATGTGAACCGGCATTCACGGCCCGTTCACAGCGGCGCGCGGGACCGCGTGCAGATTGGGCCCCGAGACCGCCATCAGCCGGACGCGACTCGATGGGCACAGCCGAAACCGATGCCGCCGATGGCCTGACCGTCGAGTTCACGCCGACGGCCGACGACTATGCCGCGTTTTGGGACCATCTGGACCGGACATCGCCGGTGGTGCGCCGCCGCTATCGGCTCACCACGGCCCTTGTCGTCGTCTTTTCGATCGCCATGGCCGTGTTGATCGCGACGGGGCCGCGCCGCGCTGTGGGCTTCGGAACGTCCTTGCTGCTTGGCTATATCGGGCTTTATCTCGTCTGGATCCTGTTCCTCCGGCGCCCGCTGGTTCGCCGCAGCGCGCGACGCCGGATGCGGGACGGCACGTTCCTGTCCTACCTGGCGCCCACACGCCTGACGGCATCCCCGGCCGGCATCGCTGTCAGCAACGCGCTCAGCCAGTCAGCCTATGCCTGGTCGGCCGTCACCGATCTCACGGTGACCGCCGGCGCGATCTACGTCTTTGTGAATTCGATGGCCGCGATCATCATTCCCGTCCGCGCCTTTCCCGATCAGGCGACCTTCGCCGCTTTCGCCGACGGTCTTCGACGGCAGCGCCAGGCGGCGTCCGGCGGCTAGCCGTCCACGCAATAGCGGCTGGTTTTGCATCGAACCGCGGCGTTGCAAATCTGACGCGCTGTCGCCGTAACTCCGGCGCTCTGATGCCGGGTCCTATCGATGGGGCGGGAGCGGCTCGAGCCTGGTGCGATCGAACGGCATCGGCATCGCCAGCAGCGGCTCCAGCGACGTCCAGGGAATGGTCGCGGGCTCCATCGGGAACTGGAGGTTGACGGTGAGGCCGGTTGCGTCGAAAGACCAGAGCGTCGGGGCAAGGGTACACGCCTCCAGGACGTCCACGTCCTTGGCCTCGACCGGAGCCAGCGCGGCCGTCACGGCGGCGATCAGCTTCGCCTGCCAGCCGACGTCCGGGCGGAACAGGTCCTCGGCCCGCAGCTCGCGGCCCTGCTTGGGCAGGTAGTGGCGGTACTCCCAGTTGTAGAACGCGTGCGCGGCCAAATGGCCGAGGATGGTGGTGTCGATCCTGAGCGTGACCAGGTCCGGACGCAGGCGGTCCACCGTCACCGTGACCTCGGTGTCGCTCTCGGTCCTGGCGACGGCTGCCAGCTTGGCGTCCGTCGCCTCGATCCAGGCGCGGGTGGCGGCGGGAAGCGACGCCCCGTCGGGATGCGGCGTGGTGACCGTCACGAACGCGTAGGGCTCGTCGCCAGGGTCCTGGGTCGGCGTGTCGTAGCTCCGGGTGATCATCAGGAACCGGGTGCCACCGATGGTCCGGACGGCGTTCGCCAGCGCATCGAGACGCGCGGCATAGCTCGATTCGAGGCAGGCCTCCATCCGATCCGCCGCCTGGCGGCAGCGCTGCCGCCGCCACTTCACCCAGTCCGCCTCGTCGCGTCGCATGAGCGCCTGGTTGGCCGGGCCGAGCTGCCCGAGCACGCCGGCATAGGCCTGGGCCAGCCTGGCGTCGGCCCTGGACAAGGCCGGCGAGGTGCAGATAGCCCTCTCGTCGAGGGTTGCCGCCTTGCGGCAGTCGAAGCTGGCGGCCGACGCCGGAGCAGCCGCGAAGGCAGCCAACAAGGCCAGGATGCCGATGGTCGGCGAAACCCTGGTCATCGGCGTCCTTGACGGTTGCTGTTTACGCGCATCGGTCGGATTTTCAGTCAGAGCAGCGTCAGCGTCACGGTAATTCCTGGTCGGACATGCCGGGGCCGTCAACATTGACGACCGTTTCGCGTTCGCCGACGCGGACAAAGACGTAGCGCACGTCATCGCCGCCCTCGACGATCTGGCAGCGATGGATGGCGCGGCGCGGGAAATAGGCGTAGTCGCCCGGTCCAATCTCGAAGCTCTGCGTGCCGTCGGCGCCGAAATCCACGCGGATGCGGCCGGAGAGCATGAACATGACGCTGTCGAATTCCTGGTGATGGTGCCATTGGCTTGGCGCCGCGAGCGCCGTCACGTGGCACTGGCCGACCCAGAGCGGGCCGGCTTCGAGCGCCTTCCTGCGGTTCTGGCCGGGCGTCCGGGGCCCTGGGACGAGGTCTTCGGCCTTCACGTAGCCGATCGTTTCGAAGAGTCCGGTGCTCATGGGGAAATCCTCTCATCCGCTCACCCCTTCCGGCGGGGCGCCCCTCTCAATAGAGTGGCCGGATGAAGACGAGCGGCCAATTTCTGTCGCCAACCAGACAAGCGCAGATTCTCCCCTTCGAAACCGCCTCGCGGCCGGTGGTCGGCTTCAGCTGCGACTATCCCGCCGGCCTCGCCACGCCGCCGCACAGCCATCCGAGGGCGCAACTCCTTTACGCCGTGTCGGGCGTCATGCGCGTGGACACGGGCATGTCGAGCTACCAGGTGCCGCCCACCACGGGCCTCTTCCTGCCGGCCGGGGCCGAGCATGCGATCCTCATGGACGGGCCGGTCGCCATGCGCGCCCTCTTCCTGCGGGAGGACGCCGCGAGCCGGATCACGGCGGAGCCCAAGGTGATCGCGATCTCCGGTCTCCTGCGCGAGGTCATCCTGGCCGCTTGCGCCGAACCGGTCGAGTGGGCGCCCGGTGGCCGCGGCCACCATCTGACCGAACTCGCGCTCGACGAGATCGGCCGCGCCACCCCGCTGCCCCTCGGGCTGCCCTGGCCGCAGGATAGGCGGCTGAGGCGCGTGGTCGAGGCGCTCCTCGAGCGTCCCAACGACCGGCGCGGCCTCGAGGCCTGGGCCGATGTCGCCAATGCCTCGAGCCGGACCCTCGCGCGGCTGTTCCGGGCCGAGACCGGCATGAGCTTCCGGCAATGGCGGCAGCAGGCGCGGCTGACGGCGAGCCTGAGCGCGCTCGCCACGGGCACGCCGCTGGCACGCGCCGCCGCCAAGGCCGGCTTCGCATCCGTCCCCGCCTTCGGCGCTGCTTTCCGGGCGCAGTTCGGTCTGACCCCAGGCCAGGCGCGGCATCTGGAATTCGGCTGAGGCTTGTCCGATTGGCGACATAGATTGGCCGGATATCTTTCGTCCGGTCACGTAGACGTCTCCGAACAACCCCGGCCCCACAGGCCTGGCAATCTCACGGAGAGGACGATGGATCTGTCAGACTGGCACGGTGCGCCTCGGCCCGAACGGGTGGTCCTGGAGGGCCGCTATGCGCAGCTGGAGCCGTTGAGCGAGGCCCGGCATGGCGCCGAGCTCTTCGCGTCGGCGATCCAGCCCGGCGCCGACGACCGGTTCAAATACCTCCCCGACCGCACCCCGCCCGCCTACGCGGCCTTTTCCGACTGGCTCCAAAAGGCTGAAACCTCGACCGACTCGCTCTTCTCGGCGGTGATCGACATCGGCACCGGCCGGGCCGAAGGCCGCCAGGCGCTGATGCGCATCGACGCCGCCAATGGCGTGGTGGAGGTCGGCAACATCCTCTGGGGCCCGGCGATTTCGCGCACACGGATCACCACCGAGGCGCTGTTCCTGGCGGCGCGCTATGTCTTCGACACGCTCGGCTATCGCCGCTTCGAATGGAAATGCAACGCCCGGAACGAGCCCTCCACGCGCGCCGCCGAGCGCTTCGGCTTCGTCTATGAGGGCACGTTCCGCAACCACATGGTGGTGAAGGGCGAGAACCGCGACACGGCTTGGTATGCGATGACGGACAGCGACTGGCAGGCGGTAAAGCCCGCCTATCTCGCCTGGCTCGACCCCGCCAATTTTGACGCCGAGGGCCGGCAGCGGAGCAAGCTCTCGCCACCGTCCCGGGCCGGCTAGACCAATGCCAAGGGCCAGGTGGGCCCGCCGATCAGCCCTGGCTGCTGCGGGTCAGGCGCTGGGCCACCCGCGCCAGCCGGTCGCGCAGACGGATCGCCGGCGCGGCGCCGTCGCCGGCCTGCAGCTTTTCGATGCGGGCCGCAAGCTTGTCGAGTTGGCTCTTCACATAAGGGGTCATGCTCGGTCTCCTGATTTCGTCCCCTGTCATGCCCGCGGCGCGGGTCGGATGGCAAGCCGCCGCTCACCCCGAGGCCAGCGGCAAGTTCACCACCAGGCCACGTCACGCCACCGTCATCGCTCCCCGCCCGTCGCCCTCGAAGCACGCATCCAGCACCTTCTGCAGGTCCGAGGCCCGGCGGAAGCTGGGCTCCAGCGTGCGGCCCAGACGCACGGCATCGACGAACAGCTGCCAATTGGTCTTGACCGGCAGGCTGCGCACGGCGCGCCAGGCGAGGGTGTGGACGTTATCGCCCTCGCAGGCCTTGAGCAGCGTGGTCTCGTGGCTGTGCTCGAGCTCGATCGCGCCCTTGGTGCCGAACACCGCCAGCCGGAGGGCGTTGCCGTAGCCGGTCATGTAGCGGCTGGTGTGGATCACGGCGAGCGCGCCGTTCGACAGCTCCAGCGACATGACCGCGCTGTCGTTGGCATCCAAGCGGTAGGCGCCCATGCGGTCGCCTTCGGCCTTGGCGAAGGTTTTCAGGCGGGCCTGCACCGACACCGGGTCGAGGCCGGTGGCGTAGGTCGCGAAATCCAGGATGTGGATGCCGATGTCGCCCAGCACGCCCTTCGAGCCGTGCTCGGTCGACAGCCGCCACAGCCAGCGGTCGGTGGTGCGCCAGTCCTGCCAATGGTTGCCGACCAGCCAGCTCTGGCGGTAGCTGGCCTCGACATGGCGGACCTCGCCGACCGCACCCTCGGCGATCAGGGTGCGGGCGGTCTGCAGCGCCGCGACATTGCGGTAGGTCAGGTTGACCATGCCGACCAGGCCGGCCGCCTCGACCGCCTGGGTCATCTCCAGGGCCAGCGGGTAGCTCGGCGCCAGCGGCTTCTCGCACAGCACATGCTTGCCGGCGGCGATCAGCGCGAGGGTGGTCGGGTGGTGGACGGCGTCAGGCGTGACGTTGCTGGCGGCATCGAAGCCCCCCCAGTCGATCGCCTCGTCCAGGCTGGTGAACCAGCGCGGGATGCCGTGGGTGGCGCAGAAGCTTTCCGCGCGTGCGGGATTGGCGTCGACGCCGGCGACGACCTCGACCCCGGGCATGGCGGTGTAGGCGTCGGCATGGGCCGCCGCCCAGCTGCCGGTGCCCAGGATCAGCATACGGACCAGAGGCTGGCTCACCGATAGCCCTCCTCGCCCGGCTTGTGCAGGCTCGGGCCGCGGGCCTCGATGCGCTCCGGCGCCTTGTCCACGGGCACGTTGGGCGCGGCCATGATCCCGGTCCAGGCCGGCGCCGGGTTGTGGGCCCAGCGCACGGCGTTGCGCAGCACCTGGCGGATAGTGGCGTCGTGATAGATGGGATAGGTCTCGTGGCCCGGCGAGAAATAGAAGATCCGGCCGCCGCCGCGGCGGAAGGCGACGCCGGAGCGGAACACCTCGCCGCCCTGGTACCACGAGATGAACACGGTCTCGTCGGGCTCGGGGATGGCGAAGGGCTCGCCATACATCTCGGAGCTTGCCACCTCGAACGCCGACGGCAGCCCTTGGGCGATGGGATGGCTGGGATTGACCGTCCACACCCGCTCGCGCTCGCCGGCCTCGCGCCATTTCAGGCTGCAGGGCGTGCCCATCAGCCGCTTGAAGATCTTGGAGAAGTGGCCGGAGTGCAGGACGATCAGGCCCATGCCCTCCCACACCCGGCGGGCGACGCGCTCGACCACGGCGTCGGCGACCTCGCCATGGGCCTTGTGGCCCCACCACAGCAGCACGTCGGTGCGGGCCAGGCGCGCGTCGGCCAGGCCGTGCTCGGGCTCCTGCAGGGTCGCGGTCTCGGCCGCGATCGCGGGGTCCTCGGCCAGGGCCCGCGCGATCATCGTGTGCATGCCGTCGGGATAGAGCGCCGCCACCGCCGGGTTGGTGCGCTCGTGGATGTTCTCACCCCAGACCAGGGCTTGGATGGTCATCGCAAGATCCTTTCGTGACGGGCGCTCAGGCGGCCATCGGCAGGGCCGTGCCGTCCGGTGCGAACAGATGCCAGGCCCGATCGGTCGCCGGCCCCAGGGTCAAGGTGGCCCCCTCGTCGACGGCCAGGGCACCGTCCTGGCGCAGCACCAGCGCGCCTGAGCCGGCGAGGACCAGATGAACGTAGCTTTCGGCGCCCAGCCGCTCGACCAGGGCGACCCGGCCCGAGAACGGGCCGTCGGCGCAGGACGCCAGATGCTCCGGGCGGATGCCCAGGGTCACCGGGTCGCCCGGCGCCAGGCCGCCGGCCGCGGCCGGCACCGCGACCCGGATGCCGCCGTCCAGCTCGACCGTGGCGCCGGCCCGGTCGGCCTGGGCGATGCGGGCGGGCAGCAGGTTCATCTTGGGACTGCCGATGAAGCCCGCGACGAACAGGTTGCACGGCCGCTCGTAGAGCGCCAGCGGCGGTCCGGCCTGCTCGACCCGGCCGGCGTTCAGCACCACGATCTGTTCGGCCAGGGTCATGGCCTCGACCTGGTCGTGGGTGACATAGACCATGGTCGCCCCGAGGTCGCGGTGCAGCTTGGCGATCTCGATGCGCATCTGGACCCTGAGCGCCGCGTCCAGGTTGCTGAGCGGCTCGTCGAACAGGAAGACCTTGGGGTCGCGGGTGATGGCGCGGCCGATCGCGACCCGCTGGCGCTGCCCGCCCGACAGCTGCCGGGGCAGGCGGTCGAGCAGGCCGTCCAGCTCCAGGATGCGGGCGGCGCGGCGCACGCGCTGGTCGACGGTCTCGCGCGCGGCGCGGGTCAGGCGCAGCCCGAACGCCATGTTGTCGTAGACGGTCATGTGCGGGTAGAGGGCGTAGGACTGGAACACCATGGCGATGCCGCGCCGGGCCGGCGGCTCGTCGTTGACCCGGTCGCCGGCGATCAGCAGGTCGCCGCCGCTGATGTCCTCCAGGCCCGCCACCATGCGCAGGAGCGTGGACTTGCCGCAGCCCGAGGGGCCGACGAACACCGTGAACGAGCGGTCCGGCACCCGGATGTCGACGCCGCCCACCACCTCCAGGGTGCCGAAGGATTTGCGCACCTGCCTGAGCTCGACCTCGGCCATCGCCTACCCCTTGACGGCGCCGGCGGTCAGGCCGGCCACGATCTTGCGCTGGAACACCAGCACCAGCAGGATCAGCGGCACCGTCACGGTGACCGACGCCGCCATGATGTTGCCCCAGGGCAGCTCCTGCGAGCTGGCACCCGAGATCAGCGCGATCGCGACCGGCACGGTGCGGCGCTCGGCCGACAGCACCAGGGTCAGCGCGAACAGGAACTCGTTCCAGGCGGTGATGAAGGCCAGCAGGCCGGTGGTCACCAGCGCCGGCCACAGCAGCGGCAGGAAGATGCGGGTCACCACCACCCAGGGCCTGGCGCCGTCGACGAAGGCCGCCTCCTCGACCTCCTTGGGCAGGTCGCGCATGAACGCGGTCAGCACCCAGACCGTGAAAGGCAAGGTCAGGATCAGGTGCGACAGCGCCACGCCCCAGATCGTGTTGTAGGCGCCGATCGCCCGCACCAGCTCGAAGATCCCGGCCAGCACCGCCACCTGGGGAAACATCGAGACGCTGAGGATCGCCAGCAGCAGCAGGCGCCGGCCCTTGAAGCTGACGCGGCCCAGCGCATAGGCGGCGGTCACGCCCAAGAGCAGCGACACGGCGACGACGCTGGTCGCCACCACCAGCGAGTTCACGATGCTGAGCGCGAAGGGCTGCTCGCGGAACACCGACAGATAGTTGCCGATGGTCGGCGCGTGCACCCAATAGGACACCTGGTACAGGCTGGAGCCCTGCCGCAGCGACGACAGCACCGCGTAGTAGAACGGGAACAGCGACAGGACGACGATCACCGCCACCAGCGCCGCGAAGGCCGCCCGGCCGGCCCAGCGCCCGAAATGCCTCACCGCTGGCCCTCGCGGTCCAGCCGCACCCGGCCGATCATCAGGGTCAGCAGCGTCAGCACCGCCACGGTCAGGAACAGCAGGGTGGCGGCGGCCGAGCCGTAGCCCGCCTCCTGGAAATCGACCAGCTGCTTGCGCGCATAGACCGACATGGTCTGGGTGTCGGGGCCGCCCGCGGTCAGCACATAGACGATGTCGAACACGCGCAGCGCGTCGAGCGCGCGGAACACCACCGCGACCATGAGCGCCGGCGACACCAGCGGCAGGGTCACACGCAGGAACACGCGGACGGGGTGGATGCCGTCGATCCGCGCCGCCTCGTAGCAGTCGCCGGGCAGCATCTGCAGCCCGGCCAGGATCAGCAGCGCCATGAACGGCGTGGTCTTCCAGACGTCGGCGATGATGACCGCGACAAGCGCCGTGTCGGCGTTGGCGGTCCACGCCACCGGCGCCGACAGCAGGCCGAGGCGCAGGCCCAGATCGTTGATCACACCGAACTGGTCGTTCAGCAGCCAGGACCAGATCTTGGCCGAGACGATGGTCGGGATCGCCCAGGGGACCAGGATCGCGGCCCGCACCAGGCCGCGCCCCGGAAAGCGGCTGTTGAGCACCAAGGCGACGGCGAAGCCCAGCACCGTCT
Organism: uncultured Comamonadaceae bacterium; assembly: GCA_964511405.1. GTDB lineage: Bacteria > Pseudomonadota > Alphaproteobacteria > Elsterales > Elsteraceae > CAZEFK01. The sequence continues at coordinate 11,438 of CAZEFK010000171.1, forward strand.
CCAGGGCCACCGAGACCACCGCGAAGCGCAGGGTGTTGCCGACCGCCTGCCACCAGGCGGGGTCGACCAGCAGGCCGTCCCATTCGCCGTCGTCATAGACCAGGTAGTTGCCGAAGCCGATGAACCGGGCCTGGCCAAGCTCGCCCAGGCGGGCGTCGGTCAGGCCCAGCCACAGTGTGCGCAGCAGCGGCCAGGCCGCGACCACCGCCAGCACCGCCAGCATCGGCGCCAGGAACAGCCAGGCCGCGCGGACGCGCTGGCGGGTCAGGGCCGAGGCCGGGGCCGTCCGGCGGCGTCCGGTGCCGGCGGCGAGGGGCAGGACCTGGCTCACCAGCGCGGCGGTCAGCGCATCGTGCGCTTGAGGCTGCGTTCGAGCTCGGCCAGCGACTGCTCCGGGGTCGCCGACTTGGCCAGCACGGCGTGCACGGCGTCCCAGATCTCGTTGGAGACCTTGGGGTAGGTGGCCCCGACCAGGCGCGACGGCCGCGCCACCGCACCGGCCAGCACCGGCCCGAGGTCGGCGAAGAACGGGTTGGCCTTCAGCACCTCGGGATCCTGGTACAGCGCCGGGATCGTCGGGTTGTAGGCACCGGCCACGGCGCGGCGCTTCTGCTCGGCCTGGCTGGTCAGATACATGACCAGGTCGGCCGCCTGATCGGGATGCTTGGAATATTTGGCGACCGCGAGCTGCCAGCCGCCCAGCGTCGCGCTGTGCTTGCCGTCCGCCCCGCCCTTGGGCAGGGGGGCCACGCCGACCTGGCCCTTGACGGCGCTGTCGCCGCCGTTGACCAGCGGCCAGGCATAGGGCCAGTTGCGCATGAACACGGCGTTGCCCGACTGGAACACGCCGCGCGCTTCTTCTTCCTGGTAATTGAGCACGCCTTCGGGCGTGATGGTGCCGATCCAGCCGGCGGCCATCTTCAGCGCCTGGGCGTCGGCCGGCGTGTTGACCGCGGGCTTGCCGTGGGCGTCGAACAGCGTGCCCTTGTAGCTGTCGATCCATTCCAGGGCGTCGCAGGTCAGTCCTTCATAGGCGCGGCCCTGCCAGACGAAGCCCCACATCTTGTCGTTGCCGGCCTGGCGCTCGCCGGCCTGGGCCTTGGCCGCGACGCTGGCCAGGTCGGCCCAGGTCTCGGGCACCGTGCCGCTGCCATATTTCGCCAGCAGATCGCGGCGGTAGAACAGCAGGCCGACATCGGTATACCAGGGCATGGCCAGCAGCTTGCCGTCGACCGTGTTGTTCTGGACGATCGACGGGAAATGCTTGGCCTCGGCGCCTTTTGCGTAGGGCTTGAGGTCGATGAAGTGGGCCTTGAGCGTGCCCGGCCAGATCACGTCGATCTGGTAGACGTCGATGTCCGACGACCCGGCGGCGAGCTGCTGCTGGTACAGCGCCAGCCGCTCGGTGGTGCTGTTGGGTGTCGGGATCACCTGGACCGTGTTGCCGGTCTGCTTGGCCCAGGCCTCCGCGCCCTGCTTGCACAGCTCCAGCGAACTGCCCACCGCGCCGCAGGAGATCGCGATCTGGACCGCCGCGGCCGGCGCGGTGGCGCCGGCCAGCGCCAGGCCCATGGCCGCCGCGGCGACACCCCATCGAATAAATCGCATCAGGGTTCCTCCTGTTTCCGGGTCTATGCCCTGTTGCGCCGACTTAAAGCGCTTTCAGGAAAGGCTGCGCGCCCATTCCGAGCTTGTCAAGACTGCCCTATGGCATTGGGCCCACTATGCTTTTGGCCGAGGCAGGGCTATCGTTCGCATGGCCGTCGGCAGGGCGGCCATGCGAGCAAGGATCAAAGCGGTTTCCAATGGCGGGCAGGGTGGTCGGCCTAAAGCAGGTGGCAGCGCATCTGGGATTGTCGCCGGCGACGGTCAGCCGGGCGCTCAACGGCTATCCCGAGATCAGCGCGGCGACCCGGGCGCGCGTGGCCGCCGCCGCCGCGGCGCTGGGCTATCGGCCGAACCCGTCGGCCCGGCAGCTCGCGACCGGGCGGGCCAGCGCGGTCGGGCTGGTGTTCCCGCTGCACCGGCTGTACCTGGCCGAGGCCCTGTTCTTCGACTTCATCGTCGGGGTCAGCGATGTCCTGACCCGGCGCAACTACGATCTGGTGCTGTCGCCGTTCCAGGACGACGAAGGCGGGGTGTTCCGGCGGCTGGCCGCGGCGCGGTCGGTCGACGGCGTGATCCTGAACCGGCCGCTGGTGTGCGATCCGCGGGTGCCGCTGCTGCAGGCGCTGGGCCTGCCGTTCGTGCTGCATGGCCGCACCGAGGCCGACCAGCCCTACGCCCATGTCGACATCGACAACGAGTCGGTGTTCGCGCAGCTGGCGGGGTTGCTGCTCGACCTCGGCCACCGCCGGATCGCCAGCCTGAATGCGTCGAGCGAGTTCACCTATGCCGCCGCCCGTGCCCGCAGCCTGGCGCGGACCTTCGCGGCGCGTGGCCTGGCCGCCGACCCGGCCCTGCACTACGAGACGCCGATGAACGAGGAGTCGGGCTATGTCCTGACCCGCGGCCTGCTGGACCGGCCGGACCCGCCGACGGCTCTGATCTGCGGCTCGGTGTTCCTGGCCCAGGGCGCCTATCGGGCGCTGCGCGACCGCGGGCTGGAGCCCGGCCGCGACATGGCGGTGGTCGCCCATGACGACCTGGTCCGCGACCTCCGCGCCGCCCAGTTCCAGCCGGCGCTGACCGCCACCCAGTCGTCGGTGCGCCAGGCCGGCGAGCGCAGCGCCGAGGTCCTGCTGGACCAGCTGGCTGCCCCGGGCGCTGAACCGGTCCAGGAGGTGTGGCCGGTCGAGCTGGTGTTCCGCGCGTCCGCGATGCCGGCGCCGGCCTGAGTAGTCACCGCCCGAGCCGCTTCTCGTAGCGCCAGACCTCCAGGGCCAGCGGGCCGTCGGGCGTGTCGACGTGGCTGACGACGGTTCGGGCCCCGATGCCACCCCGACTTCTCGTAGAAGCGGGCGGCGCGGTGATTGCCGATCGCGCAAGCGAGCCAGGCGACGGCAACGGCGCGGGCGGCGAGCCGCGCTTCGGCATCGCCGATCAGGAGGCCGGCGGTGCCGGTCCCGCGGGCTGCGGCCGACACGTAGAACTGGTCGAGCTCGTCGCCCTTCAGCCAGTAGAACCCGAGCGGCGCGCCCGCGGGCCCGGTGACCCACAGGTCGGCCGGCGCCCCGGCGAGCCGCTCAGCGAAGCTCGCGAGCGTGCGGACGCGGGCCAGGGCCGCGGGCACGATCGCGGCATGGGCGTCCTGCCATCCCTGGTGCCAGAGGCGGGCCAGGGTGTCGATGTCGCCGGGCGCGGCCGGCCGGACCGTCATCGGGTCCGGCCTATCGCCGGACCAGGTCGAGCGCGGCATCGGACATCGGCTCCGCGCCCCGCTCGCCGACGATCGAGCTGCGGGCGAGGCTCATGGCCAGGCCCTTGGTGTCATCGAAGATCACCATGTGGATGAAGAACACGTTGCCCGGCTGCGCGACATAGGGGTTGCCATGGTAGAACATCGGCCAGTCCATCCAATTCGGCGCAAAAGTCGTCCCCAGGCTGTAGCCGCAGGCGTTGAGCCGGTGTGTCTGATGTCCGGCACGGTCCATGACCGCGGCGTGGGCGTCGAAGACCTCGCCGATCGGGCGTCCGGGCTTGAGCGCCGCCTCGGACGCGTGGAGCGCCTCGACGCAGATCTTGTGCATCTCGATCAGCGCCGGATCGGCGCGGCCGATGACGATCGTGCGCATCAGGCAGGCATGGTAGTGCCGATAGACCCCGGCGAACTCCAGCGTCAGCAGATCGTCCGGGGAGAGCCGCCGGCGGCCCGTGAAGTAGCGGCACATCAGGGCGCCGGGTCCGGAGCCGATGATGAACTCGTTGGCCGGATCGTCGCCGCCGCCGCGGAAGATGGCGCCCTGCATCTCGGCCAGGATGTCGCCCTCGAAGGCGCCGGGCCCGGCCGTCCGCGCGGCCGCCGCCAGAGCGTCGTCGGCCAGCGCGGCGGCGCGCCGGACATAGCTTAGCTCTGCCGGGCTCTTGACGACGCGCAGCCGGCTGACCAGGTCCGACGCGTCGGCGAGCCGGCACCAGCCGTCCAGCGCAGCCTGCAGCCGCCGGCCGTTGAACGCGGTCAGGCCATAGGCGTCCCACTCGACGCCGAGGGTTTTGCCGCCGAGGCCGCGCTCATCGAGGATGGCCTTCAACGCTTCGGCCGGGTTGGCGCCGTCGCGGTCGACCCAGATCCGGACATCGTCGACGACCGAGGTGAAGCGCGCCTGCAGCTTGTCGGCCGACCGGGTCAGGATGACCAGGCGCCCCTCGGCATCGAGCACCAGGCACTGGAAATGGACGTAGCCGAAGGTGTCGTAGCCGGTCAGGTAATACATGCTCTCCTGCCGGAAGATCAGCAGGGCCGCCAGGCCGCGGCGGTCCATCTCGCGGATCGCCAGGGCCTGACGCCGGGCGAACTCGTCACGGGAAAAGTGGATGTTCTGGGCGTCGAGCGTCATCGGGCAGACCCTCAATCAGGCAGTTCGGCGAAGGCGCGGACAGCTCACTGCGGCACGACCGAAGGCTAGCAAGTGCAGGGGACCGGGGCGATAGCCGCAATCTGTGATCAGTTAGAGCCGATCCCAAAAGGTCTTGAATCGGATCAATATGTTGTGATTCGGTGC
>CAZEFK010000172.1:0-15903 GCA_964511405.1 uncultured Comamonadaceae bacterium
TTCTATGTCTATGCCTATGCCTTCGGCGATTGCTTGGTGAACACGCTGTACCAGGCCTATACCGAGGCGCCGGCCGGCTTCGCCGCGAAGTACCGGGCTCTGCTCGCCGCCGGCGGCAGCCTGCGCCACGACGAACTGCTGAAGCCCTTCGGGCTGGATGCGCGCGAGCAGACCTTCTGGGCGCGCGGCCTGAAGGTCGTCTCGGGGCTGATCGACGAGCTGGAAGCCCTGGGCTGACGCCTTGTCGGACGATGCCAACAGCCTGACCGGGCGAGTGCGCCGCTACGCCCAGGTGACGACCGCGGTCGGCGGGCTGGCGGCGCGCCTGGCCGGCGAGCGCTATCTGGGACTGAACCTGGACCGCGGCCGCCATGCCGCCGAGCTCAAGGCGGCGCTGGGCGGCCTCAAGGGCCCGCTGATGAAGGTCGCGCAGATCCTGGCCACCATTCCGGACGCCCTGCCCAAGGAATATGTCGAGGAGCTGACTCAGCTGCAGGCCAACGCTCCGGCCATGGGCTGGCCGTTCGTGCGCCGGCGCATGGCGGCCGAGCTGGGCCCCGACTGGGCCGGCCGCTTCGCGACCTTCGAGCATGGGGCCGCGGCGGCGGCGTCGCTGGGCCAGGTGCACCGCGCCACCGCCCATGACGGCCGGGCGCTGGCGGTCAAGCTGCAATATCCCGACATGGCCTCGGCCGTGGAGGCCGACCTGGCGCAGCTCAAGCTGATCTTCTCGCTCTATGAGCGCTACGACCGAGCCATCGACACCCGCCAGATCCACGCCGAGATCGGCGACCGCCTGCGCGAGGAGCTGGACTACGAGCGCGAGGCCGGGCACATGGCGCTGTACCGCGCCATGCTGGCCGACGAGCCCGGCGTCCACGTGCCCGAGCCCTTGCCGGCGCTCTCGACCCGGCGCCTGCTGACCATGGGCTGGCTGGACGGCGAGCCCTTGATGCGCTTCGTCGAGGCCCACCAGGCCGAGCGTAACCAGCTCGCCTACAACATGTTCCGGGCCTGGTACGTGCCGTTCTACCGCTATGGCGTGATTCACGGCGACCCGCATCTGGGCAACTACTCGGTGCGCCCGGACGGCGGCATCAACCTCCTGGACTTCGGCTGCATCCGGGTGTTCCGGCCGAGCTTCGTCGGCGGCGTCATCGACCTCTACCGGGCGCTGGCGACCGACGACCGCGACCTGGCGGTGCACGCCTACGCCACCTGGGGCTTCGCCAACCTGGAGAACCGGGTGATCGACGTCCTGAACCAGTGGGCGCGCTTCGTCTACGCGCCGCTGCTGGAGGACCGCGACCGCCGCATCCAGGAGAAAACAGGCGTCTATGGCCGCGACGTCGCCGAGAAGGTCCACGCCGAGCTGCGCGCCATGGGCGGGGTGACGCCGCCGCGCGAGTTCGTGTTCATGGACCGCGCCGCCATCGGCCTGGGCTCGGTGTTCATGCACCTGAAGGCCGAGATCAACTGGCACCGCCTGTTCCATGCGCTGATCGACGATTTCAGCGTCGAGGGCCTGGCGGCGCGACAGGCGGGGGCGTTGCGGGAGGCGGGGGTGCCGCTGCCGGGGTGAGTGGGGATCCGTTGGCGCCCGATCGCCGCGGATCCCGATGACGACCTGGTGCTGGAAACGGCGATCAACGGCGGCGCCGACTTGGTCGCCAGTTTCAACACGAAGGACTTGGCGTCGGGCGCCGCGCAGTTCGGCATCGCGGTTGAGCGCCCCGCCGCCATACTCAGGAGGATCCCACGATGAGTGTGTTCGCGCTCCGCCTACCCGAGGATCTGAAAGAGGAAGCGGCCCGGGCTGCGGAAGCTGCCGGCATCAGCCTCAACCAGTACATTGCTCTTGCGATTGCTGGCCGCGTCGGCGCGCGCCGTGAGGCGCAACGCTATTTTGCGGCCCGCGCGGCGCGGACGGCGCCCGGTCGGGCGAAGGAAATCTTGGCCAAGGCCGGCCTCGGTAATCCGCCGCGCCCGGACGATATTATTGAGGACGATATATAAGGGGAATTGATGATGGTTGCGGGATCTGTCTTGAGGCGAACGGGGTCATGGTGATGACAGAGACCGCGACGAACCGCCGGCGAGCGCAGCCAGCCCGGAGGGACGACACCATCCAAATCCGGATCTCCGCCCAGACCAAGGCCGTCCTCAACCGGGCAGCCGCACTGCGGGGCCAGCGGTTATCTGCGTTCATACTGGACAGCGCGCGCCGCCAGGCTGAGGAGATCATCCTCGACCAACGGGCGTTTTTCCTCCCGCCCGAGGCGCACGACGAATTCCTGGCGAGGCTGGACAAGCCTGCCGAGCCGGCAGCGGAGGTTTGCGCGCGGCTCCGGCGCAAGCCCGCCTGGGAGAACTGATGAACCCGGCCCCGGGCGAGGGCGAACCGATCAAGCAATCGCGGCGAACAGCCGCTCGGCTGCGGCCAAGCCGGCGGCATCCTTGAGCACGTCGTCCGGTCGATTGCCGAAGCCGATTGCCGAGCCGCCCCAGCGCATGCCGAGATAGTCGGCTGTCAGGCGCAGGGTGCCCAGCAGCGGCTCGGCCCTGCTGGCGTCGTCGTCGCTGATCGCGCTGATCGCCCACAGCGTCTTGCCGGCCATGCGCGCCCGGAACTCGACGCCGGGCAGCCGCATCCATCCCGACCAATGGTCCAGGTACAGCTTGGCCGAGGCCGGCAGGCTGTACCAATAGAGCGGCACCACGAACACCAGGTCGCTCGCCGCCAAGGTGGCGTCGAGCAGCCGCTGCCCGACCGGATCGGGCGGCGGGTAGATCCCGCCATGGCGCGGGTCGTGCCGCAGGTCGTCGAACGGCGGCAGCACCAGCTCCGACAAGTCGAGCCAAGCCTGGCCGACACCGGAGCCTAGGGTCGCAGCGGCATGGCGGGCGAGGGTCTCGCTGTTGCCACCGCGCCGGGCGCTGGTCAGCAGAAACAGGAAGCTACGCTCAGCCATGGGTCGGATCCGCGATCGGTGAAGCAGCCGGCATAGTCGGTGCCGGCTGCGCCGCCGGCAAACGACGATCTGTGCGCGTCACATAAGCCCAGCTAACGTCAACCCATGGCGCGCCCGCCCCGCTTCGCCACTTTGCCGCCCGGCGCCCTGCGCGCGTTCGAGAGCGCCGCCCGCCTCGGCAGCTTCAAGGCGGCCGGCATGGAGCTGGCGGTGACCGCCGCCGCGGTCAGTCAGCAGGTCAAGGCGCTCGAGCACCGTCTGGGCTTGGCCCTGTTCGATCGCCTGCACCGGGCGCTGCGGCTGACCGAATCAGGAGCCCAGCTGGCGGCGACGCTGCATCCCGCGGTCGCGGCGATCGACGACCGCTTGGCCGCGCTGGCGGCGGACGGGGCGGTCGCCGGCGGCCGCACCTTGACCGTCAGCGCGGTCCCGTCGTTCGCCGCCAAGTGGCTGGCCCCGCGGCTGCACCGCTTCGCCCGCCGGCACCCCGGGATCGAGCTGCGGTTGGCGGCCTCCGAGGTGCTGCTCGACCTGACGCGCGAGCGCACCGTTGATGTGGCGATCCGCTATGGCACGGGCCCCTATGGCGCCGGCCTGTCGGCGGAGCGGCTATGGGCGGCGGTACCGATCGTTGCGGTCTGCACGCCCGCGCTGATCCGGCGCGGCGGCCTGGAGCAGCCGGCCGGCCTGTTGCGCCAGACCCTTATCCGCACCGCGCCGATCCCCGGCCGGCCCGATACCACCGCTCGCCATGGCGGAATCGGCTGGCTGGACTACCTGGCGGCGCTCGGGCTCTCAGGACCGGACGCCGCGCGGGCGGCGCGGCAGGGACCGCTGGTCGGCACCACGCAACTGGCGCTCGAAGCCGCGGTCGGCGGCCACGGCGTGGCGCTGGCGCCCTGCGTACTGGTCGCCGACGACCTGGCCGCCGGCCGGCTGGCCCAGCCCTACGGCCTGGCGCTCGACAACGATTACGCGTTCTGGGTCCTGCACCGCGCCGGCCGCGAGCCAGCCGCCCCGGTCCAGGCGTTCGCCGAATGGCTGCGAGCCGAAGCGGCAGCGGGCGATGGTCCAGGGGCCGACTGAACGGAGGGTCATCGGGCAGCGGGCCGATCGTCGCCGCCGGCCCCGCTCGTCGGCGTGCTGCCCTTGGCGCCGACGAGTTCGGCGATGCTGCGCCGGAGCCATTGGTGGCCGGGGTCATGCTTGGCGCGCTCGTGCCAATATTGCTTCACCTGCACCAGCGGCAGCGCGATCGGGGGCGGCAGCGTGACGAGGGCGAGCTGCGCGCGAAACAGCTCCACGACCCGTCTCGGCGCCGTGAGGATGTGGTCGCTGCCGGCGATCAGCATCGGCGCCAGGGAGAAATTGTAGGATATGAGCCGAATGTGGTCTGCCGGTATGACCGACAGCAGCCGTTCCTCGGCGTCCTGATGAACATGGCCGGCATCGCGCGCGCTGATGACCACATGCCGGGCCGCGCAGAAATCCCCGATGGACAGTGATCCGGCCATGGCCAGGGGATGTCCGGCGCGGACGACACAGACATAGCTGTCTTCGTACAGCGTCTGCTCGATCATGCGGGCCGACAGCGCGGGAAAGCCGCCGAACGCCAGATCGATCTCGCCGATCTCGAGCCCGTCGGGCAGGGTGTCCCGGCTCAACGGCACGCTCGTGAAGCGCACCAAGGGTGCGGTCCGCGCGGTCCATCGGTCCAGCGCCGGCAGCAGCGTGAACTGGCCGAAGTCGGAGGCCGCGATCCGGAAGTTCCGGCGGCTTGTCGCCGGATCGAAGGTCCGCTCCTGCATGACGCGCTCACGGTAGATCTGGAGCATGTCCCGGATCGGGCCGGCGAGCGCCTGCGCAGCCTCGGTCGGCTCCATGCCGTGGGCGGTCCGCACGAACAGCGGATCGCCGAAGTGATCGCGCAGCTTGGCCAGCCAGCGGCTGACCGTGGGCTGGGGGATCTGCAGCGCCCGACCGGCGTCGACCACGCTTCGGTGGCGGTGGACGGCGTCGAAGACTTGCAGTTCCGCCAATCCGATATCGGCCAGCCGCGTCATCGACTCCTCTCGGCGACGCGGCTCACGATATTCGGATTCCGAATTGGATCAATCTGAAACGAGGGCTGGATCCGCATCAGCCAGGCAATGATCTTGGATCCATCTGAAAGCACGATACGAAAACCGGATTCGGGAGGGCGGATGACCCGGCAGATAAGCGATCGCGCGATCGTCGTCGGCGGCGGCCCGGTCGGGTTGATCACGGCGCTGGGGCTGGCGCGCAAGGGCGTGCCCGTCCTGGTCCTCGAGGCGGAAACCACACCGATCAAGGACCCGCGCGGGGCGGCGTTCCATCCCCCGACGCTGGAGGTTCTGGAGCAGGTCGGCGTCCTCGGCGACTTGATGGCGATCGGGCTGAAGATCCCGCTCTGGCAGATCCGCAACCGGGATGGCGGCATCGTTGCCGAGTTCGATCTCGGCGTGCTCAAGGATCACACGGCCTACCCCTATCGCTTCCATCTGGGGCAGCAGAAGGTCGTGCCGATCCTGCTCCAGGCGCTGTCGCGCCAGGCCTTGGCGGAGGTGCGCTTCGGCGTCCGGGTCACCGGCTACGACGAACGGAGCGACGGTGTCGTGGTGCGCCATGTCGATGGGTCCGGCGTCGGCGGCACGCTCACGGGCCGCTGGCTGATCGGCGCCGACGGCGCGCACAGCGCCGTCCGCAAGGCGGCCGGCATCGCGTTCGACGGCTTCACCTGGCCGGAGCGGTTCGTGGTGACCAACCTTGCCGACGACCTCGGCCGGCACGGGTTTGCCGCGACCAACTACGTCACCGATCCCGATCGCTGGGCCGTGGTGCTGCGCCTCGAGGACGAGATGGGGAAGCCCAATTGGCGCGTGACCTATCCGGCCGATGCGGGCCTGTCCGACGAGGCCGCCCTCGACCCGGCCAATGTGCAGGCGCGGCTGGTCGACGTCATCGCCGGCGCCGACCGGCTGCAGATCCGATATGCCGGCCTCTATCGTGTGCATCAGCGCGTGGCCAGGCAGTTCCGGCGGGGGCGGGCGCTGCTGGTGGGCGATGCGGCCCATATCAACAATCCGCTCGGCGGCTTCGGCTTGAACAGCGGCGTGCAGGATGCCGCCAACCTCGCCGAGAAGCTGGCTGAGGTCTGGCACGGCCGAGCCGACGCGATCCTGCTGGACCGCTATGACCGCCAGCGGCGGCAGAGCAATGTCGAGTTCGTGCAGCGGGCCAGCATCCGCAACAAGACGATGGTCGAGGAGCGCAATCCCGAAGTGAAGCGCCAAGCACAGGCCGAGTTGAGGGCGATCGCGGCCGATCCCCAGCGCTTGCTCGCCCATATGCTCGAAGCCTCGATGATCAACTCGATCCGGGCCGCCGCCCTCATCGAATAGGGCTTCTCCTCCGCGTTTGCGCCAATTCGACAAATTCATGGGAGGACAGATGAGCCGAGTTTTCGTGAAAATCATCGGGCTAAGTCTGGCTGTCACGACCATTGAAGGGTTTGATATTCAGGCGGCCGGCGTTGCGGCTCCGAAACTGGCGCCGCTCCTGCATCTGACGCCGCACCAGATGGGGTTCTTCTTCGCGGCGGCGACCTTCGGCATGATGGTGGGCGCGGTGATCGGCGGTTTAGCGGCCGACCGCATCGGCCGCCGGGCCGGGCTCGTCCTGTCGTTGGCGGTCTTCGGCGCGTTCACTTGCGCCACCGCCTATGCGTCGACCTTCGAGGTCCTGTTTCTGTGCCGGCTCTTGACCGGCATCGGGTTGGGCGGCGCGCTGCCCAGTGTCGTCGCCGCTGCGGCCGAGGCGGTCGACGTCAGGCGGCGCGGGGCGGCGGTCGGCGTCGTCTATGCCGGCCTGCCGCTCGGCGGGGCGCTCGCCAGCGCCGCCGCGATCGGCTTGGCGGCCTGGCAATCCCTGTTCTTGCTCGGCGCGGTTCTGCCCTTGCTGCTGGTACCGCCTGTTTTGCGGTTTTTCCCGGCCTCACGGTCGGCCGACGCGCCGCACCGGACCGACGCCGCGACCGGCGGCATCTTCGCAAAGGACAGCCGAACGGCGACCTTGCTGCTGTGGGCGGGGTTCTTCCTGTCGGCCCTCGTCCTGTATCTGTTCTTGAATTGGCAGCCGGTCCTGCTGGTGTCCAAGGGTTTCGCCGGCAGCAGCGCCAGTCTCGTCCAGGTCGCCTTCAATGTATCGGGCGTCGCGGCCAGCATCCTTGCGGGGCTGATGTCCGACACCGCCGAGCGCCGTCTGCTTGCCGTCGTGAGCGCCGGCCTGACGGTCCTGTCCATCGTCTATTTCGTCATGCTGCCGCCCTCTCTGCCGATGGCCGTGCTGGCCGGCGCCTGCCTGGGGGCGGGCATCGTTTCGGGCCAGTCCATCCTTTACGGCCTAGCGCCCCAGCTCTATGGCGCCGCGGTGCGCGGCACCGGTGTCGGCTGGGCCGTCGGCATGGGGCGGTTCGGCTCGGTCGTCGGCCCGATCGTCGCCGGCGTCCTGACGGCGAGCGGCAAGACCGCCGCCGAAGTCCTGATGGGCATCCTGCCGATTGCGGTCGTCGGCGGGCTGGCCGCCGTCCTGTTGACCTTCGTGCTGGAGCGCAGCCGGCCGGCCGCCGGCCGGTCCGTCGAGGGGCCGGCGCCATCGCCGGCCGCTGTGAAATAGCGATCACCCTCAATCGAGAGAGAGCCATGACGCAGAACCGAGTTACCGGTCTCCATCACATCACGCTGTGCACGGGAACCGCCCAAGGCGATATCGATTTCTTCGTGAAAGTTCTGGGGCAACGCTTCGTCAAGCGTACGCTGTTCTACGACGGCCGGATTCCCATCTATCATCTGTATTTCGCCGACCGGCTGGGCACGCCCGGCACAGTGATGACGACCTTCCCGACGCGCCGCACCAACATCAAGGGCCGGCGCGGGGCGAACCAGTTCACCACGGTCTCCTATTCCATCCCGCGCGGCTCGCTGGGCTGGTGGATGACCCACCTGGCCAACGCCGGCATCGTCCCGACCGACCCGCGGGAGCGCTTCGGCCAGGCCTTCGTCGGCTTCGAGCATCCCGACTGCGGGATCGCCTTCGAAGTCGTCGAGGACGCCGACGACGATCGCACGCCCTGGGTGTCCGACTATGTCCCGCGCGAGCATGCGGTGCGCGGCTTCCACAGCTGGACGGCCTCCGTCAACGAGATGGAGGACATGGACTGGTTCATGGAGACGGCCTGGAATTTCGAGAAGGTCGGTCAGGACGGCGACATCGCGCGCTACCGGGTGCGCGGCGACGACGGCCCCGGCAAGACCATCGACATCCGCCACGAACCGGGCCGGCGTCAGGGCAGCTGGACGATCGGCGAAGGCATCATCCATCACGGCGCCTTCGCGGTCCCGGACATGGAGGTCCAGGCCCAGCTGAAGTTCGACACCGAAGGCCTGGGCTTCACCGACTTCTCGGACCGCAAGAACCGGGGTTACTTCGAGTCGATCTATGTCCGCACCCCAGGCGGCGTGATGTTCGAGGCGACCCACAGCCTGGGCTTCACCCACGACGAGCCCGAGCCGGCCCTCGGCACCGAGCTGAAGGTGTCGCCGCAGTTCGACGACAAGAAGGAGCTGATCAGGCAGGCCATGCAGGACGATCCGATCCAGGTCTGAGCGCGCGGGGCGGGGATGCCGGATCGGCAAGCGGCGGGAGGCTGATGCGCCATGCAGTTCGTCTACGAAACCCATCCCTGTCGGATCATTTTCGGGACGGGGTCGATTGCGCGCGTGCCCGAGGAAAGCAGCCGGATCGGTCGGCGTCCCCTGGTCCTCTCGACGCCCGAGCAGCGCGCGGAGGGTGCCCGGCTGGTCGAGGCCTTGGGCGACGCCGCGGCCGGCTTGTTCGACCAGGCGGCGATGCATGTGCCGGTCGCCACGGTCGAAGCGGCCGCCGCGGCCGCCCGCATGACTGCGGCGGACTGCACGGTGGCGATCGGCGGTGGCTCGACGACGGGCCTGGCCAAGGCGCTGTCGCTCCGCTTTGGCCTGCCGTCGGTCGTCGTTCCGACCACCTATGCCGGATCGGAAGTCACGCCGATCTGGGGCCTGACCGAGGCCGGGATCAAGTCGACTGGGCGGGACAGCCGGGTACTGCCGCGCGCGGTCATCTACGATCCCGATCTCACGGCGTCGCTGCCGGTCGAGATGTCGGTCGCCAGCGGGCTCAACGCCATCGCCCATTGCGTCGAGGGCCTGTACGCCGTCGACGGCAACCCCATCGTGTCGCTGATGGCGGAGGAAGGCATCGGCGTGCTGGCGCGAAGCCTGCCGGTGATCCGGCAGCGGCCCGCCGACACCGGCGCGCGGACCCAAGCGCTCTATGGCTGCTGGCTCGCCGGCACGGTGCTGGGCGCGGTGAGCGTGGCCCTGCACCACAAGCTCTGCCACACGCTCGGCGGCGCCTTCGATCTGCCCCATGCGCAGACCCATACCGCCGTGCTGCCGCATGCCGTCGCCTACAACGCCCCGGCGGCGCCGGAGGCCATGGCGCGCGTGCGCCGGGCGCTTGGGGGCGCAGAGCCGGCCGCCGCGCTCTATGCCCTGGCCAAGGAGCTGGGGGCGGAACTGTCGCTCGCCCGCCTCGGCCTGCCCGAGGCGGGCATCGCCCGCGCGGCGGAGCTGGCAACCCGCAACCCCTATCCGAATCCACGCCCGGTGACCGCCGCGGGCCTCCGGGTTCTGTTGCGGCGCGCCTATGACGGCCTGCCGCCATCGGACTTTTCCGACGTCGCGGATCAGGGCCGCGACGGTTCGGCCGACGGCGAAGCATCGCGGCGCGTCCGGGTGCCATAATCGCACGGCACGCCATTGCCGCCGGAGCCGACCATGACCGATGTGCTGACCCGCGCCGCCGCCCACGCCGCCGCCTATCTGGACAGCCTGCCGTCGCGGCCGATCGGCGCGACGGCGAGCATCGAGGACCTGCGGCGGCGCCTGGACAAGCGGCTGCCGGACAGCGGCATGGCGGCCGAGGCGGTCATCGACGAGCTTGTCCGGGATGTCGAGGGCGGGATCCTGGGCTCCGGCAGCGGCCGGTTCTTCGGGTGGGTCATCGGCGGCGCGCTGCCGGTCGCCGTCGCCGCCGACTGGCTGACCGCCGCCTGGGATCAGAACGCGGCCTCCAACGCGACCGCCCCCGCCGAGGCGGTGGTCGAAGAAGTGTGCGGGGCGTGGCTGAAGGACCTGCTCGGCCTGCCGGCATCAGCCTCCTTCGCGTTCGTGACGGGCTGCCAGATGGCCCATACCACGGCCCTCGCCGCGGCGCGGCACAAGCTGCTCGCCGACCGCGGCTGGGACGTCGAGGCCTCCGGGCTCGCCGGCGCGCCCGGCTTGAGCATCCTCGCGACCGACAGCCGGCATGAATCGATCTTGCGGTCGGCGCGCCTGCTCGGCATTGGCACCAACGCCATCGAGCTGCTGCCGGGGGACGCGATGGGGCGCATGGACATCGGCGCGCTCGCGGAGCGGCTGCGGCGGCCCGGCGCCGCCATCGTCTGGCTGCAGGCCGGCGACCTCAACACCGGCTCCTTCGATGCGTTCGAGCCGGCCTGCCGCATCGCCCGCGACGCCGGGGCCTGGGTCCATGTCGACGGCGCCTTCGGGCTGTGGGCGGCCGCCAGCCCGACCCATCGCCCTCTGCTGCACGGTGTGGACCAGGCCGATTCCTGGGCGACCGATGGCCACAAATGGCTCAACCTGCCCTTCGACTCGGGTTTCGTGTTCGTCGCGCACCCGGCCGCGCACCGCGCGGCGTTCGCCCAGGCGACCAGCTATTCGGTGCCGCAGGACGCGCTGCGCAACCAGAAGGACTGGAACCCGGAATGGTCCCGCCGCGGCCGCGGCTTTCCCGTCTACGCCGCGATCCGCGCCCTCGGCCGTGCCGGCATCGCCGCGCTGGTCGAGCGCTGCTGCGCCCATGCCACGCGCCTGGTCGACGGCATCGGCCGGCTGCCGGGCGCCGAAATCATGGCCAGCCCGACCATCAACCAGGGCCTGGTCCGCTTCCGGTCGCCCGGGGGCGACCACGACAGCGCCACCGACGCGGTGATCCGGCGCATCCAGGCACTCGGGGTCGCCTGGTTCGGCGGCGCCGAGTGGCGCGGCATGCGCGTCATGCGGATCTCGGTCTGCAATTGGCGCACGACCGACGACGATATCGATGCCGCGCTGGCGAGCGTTTCCCAAGCCGTCGCCGAAGTGACGGGAACTCGGTGACGTCGCCGAGGGCCGAGCCGGACGATTTCGCGTCGTTCGCCCCCCAGCTGGCGGCGCCGGCAGCTTCGGCAGGCGCTCGAGGCTGTCGCGGCCGAAGCGCGGCTGCGGATCGCCGGCCCCGAGGACGAACACCGCGCCTGCCGTCGGGTCCGAGCCCGGTGGTGGCCGGCGTTGGCGCCCGCGCTGTCGCGCGCCGGCCGGTCGGCGGTCGCCGGGCCGCGGGGCGCCGTCCTGGCCGGGTTGGTCGACGCGCTGCTGGCCGACAGGTCCAACATATCGGTCGCCGAACTCCATAGGGCGATCGCCAAGGCACTGCGCAGCCGGGGCCTGCCCGTGCCACGGCAATGGCGCTTTCTGCGCTGGATGATCGAGACGGGACGCCATAAGCCCGCCCGGCGTCGCGCGAGCGGTTCCGCTTCGATCACTCGACGCCGATGATGTCGTCCGGCCGGGCTGGATTGCCGACGCCCGAGCGGGCGAGCACGTCGCGCGCCCGGCCTGGCTTGGGACATCGAAGGCGACGGGCGCGAGTTGGGCTGCTCATGGACAGCCGCGCCGCCGCGCTTCCAGGAACGCCCGCACGGCCGGGTCGACCGCCAGGCCGATCGCGCGCTCATAGGCCTGATCGGCGGCGGCGCGGTCGCCGGCCCGGGCCGCCAGCTCGGCGCGCGCCGCCCAATAGGGCTGGTAGTCCGCCAGCCGGGGATCGCCGGCCAGGTCGTCCAGCGCGGCCAGGCCGGCGGCAGCGCCGGCATGCTCGGCCAGCGCCACTGTCCGGTTGATCGCCACCACCGGCGAGGCGGTCAGCGCCAGCAACTGATCGTAGAGGCCCAGCACCGCGGCCCAGTCCGTGCGGCCGCTCAGCTGCCGCGCCGCATGGGCCGACTGGATCGCCGCCTCCAGCTGGTAGCGGCCGGGCCGGCGGGCGGCGGCGGCGCGGGCCAGATGCCGCTCGGCCTCGGCGATCAGCCGCGCGTCCCAGCGCGCCGGATCCTGCTCGGCCAGCGGCACGTAGCGGCCCTGGGCGTCGCGCCGGGCCGCCTTGCGCGCCTGCACGTGCAGCATCAGCGCCAGCAGTCCCAGGGTTTCGGGCTCGGGCAGCAGCCAGGCGGTCAGACTGCCCAGCCAGACCGCCTCGTCGGCCAGGCCGGCCTCGCCCTCCGGCGTCCAGCCGCCGGCGAAGGCGGCATAGATGGCGTCCAGCACCGTTTCCAGCCGCTCGGGCAGGTCGCCCGTATCGGGCACACGGAACGGAATGCCGGCCTCGGCGATCTTGCGCTTGGCCCGCACCAGGCGCTGGCCCATGGCGGCGGGTGCGGCCAGGAACGCCGAGGCGATCCGGGCCGCGGTGAACCCCAGCACGGTCTGCAGGATCAAGGGTGTCCGCGCCGCGACCTCGATCGCCGGATGGGCGCAGGCGAACATCAGCGCCAGCCGGTGGTCGGGAATGGCGGAACGGTCGTCCAGGCAGCCCTGGGCGGCTTCGGCGGCCATCACCAGGTCGGGCTCGGCGGCCGACCGCGTCTGCGCCCGCCTGGCCTGATCGACCAGGCGCCGGCGGGCGATCGCCAGCAGCCAGGCCTCGGGCGCGCGCGGCACGCCCTCGGCCGGCCACTGGGCGAGGGCGCTGGCAAAGGCATCCGCCAGCGCGTCCTCGGCGCCGGCGATGTCCCGCGAGCGGGCGGCCAGGAACGCCAGGAGCTTGCCGTAGCTCTCCCGCGCCACCTGCTCGGCCGCTGCTCGCGCGTCATCGCCGGGCGCGGACATCAGGCGGGCTGCTCGCCGGCACAGAGCGTCCAGATCGGGCGGACCTCCATGACGCCGTGGCTGGCGCCGGGGCAGCGCGCCGCCCAGGCGATCGCGGCGTCCAGGTCGGGCGCCTCGATCAGGTAATAGCCGCCGAGCTGCTCCTTGGTCTCGGCATAGGGGCCGTCGAGCACCTTGGTGGCGCCGTTGACGACGCGCACGGTGGTGGCGGTGCGCGACGGCTGCAGGCGGTTGCCGCCGACATAGGCGTTGGCACCCTTCATGGCCTCGGTGTAGGCCGTATAGGCGCCCATCACGGCCTGCATGTCGGCCGGCGGCCGCGTCTCCATCGCCTGTTCGTTGCTGTAGATCATCAGCAGGTACTGCATCGGGATCTCCCTTGGTTGGCGGCGCGCCATCCTGCGCGCACCCCCATGTCGCGCCAGGGGCGGCGGTTTCGACATGGCTCTCAATCTGCCGACAATGCCGCCTTGCCAGCCGGTGCGGACGGCGCTAGCTCGACGCATGATCTATCCCATTCCCGACATCCTGACCGCCCCCGAGCTCACCGACGTGCGCGCGCTGCTGGCCCGCCGGTCCTTCGCCGACGGCCGCGGTACTGTGGGCGAGGCGCTGCACGGCGCCAAACGGAACCTGGAGCTGCCCAGCCACCGGACCGAGGCGCCCGAGACGGCGCAGGCCGCCCGCATCGTGGCGGCGGCGCTGGTGCGCTCGGACGCCTTCATGGAGCTGGCGCTGCCGCGGCGGATCACGCCGCTGCTGTTCAACCGCTACGAGACCGGCATGTTCTATGGCGCCCATGTCGACGAGAGCGTGATGGGCGAGCCGCCGGAGCGGCTGCGCTGCGACCTGTCGCTGACCGTGTTCGTCTCGGCTCCCGACGAGTACGAGGGCGGCGAGCTGGTGATCAATTGCGACGGCCCGGCGGTGGCGGCCAAGCTGCCCGCCGGGCATATGGTGCTCTATCCGGCCGACACCGTGCATCGGGTGGCGCCGGTTACGGCCGGCACGCGGCTGGCCGCGGTCGGCTGGGTCATGAGCGAGGTCCGCCGCGCCGACCAGCGCGCCATCCTATGGGACCTGAAGCGCAGCCGGGACGAGCTGGCGCTGGCCGGCCACACCCAGAACCCCGACGGCGCGTTCCACCGCCTGGGCAAGGTGCGCGCGAACCTGCTGCGGATGTGGGCCGACCTGTGACGGGGTTTGACCGCAGCAGCCGCCTGTGGCTAATGGGCGCCCTAAAAGCCGGATAAAGACGAAGGTGGGCATGAAGGTCGCCGTCATGAAGGAGCGACGCCCCGACGAGGCGCGCGTCGCGGCCTCGCCTGACACTGTGCGCAAGCTGGTCGGGTTGGGGCTGTCGGTCGCGGTCGAATCGGGGGCAGGCGCTGCCGCCGCCATACCGGACGAGGCGTTCGCCGCCGCCGGCGCCACGATCGCCGGGGACGCCGCGGCGGCCCTGGCCGATGCCGATGTGGTGCTGAAGGTCCAGCGGCCGCTGGGCCCGGGCGAGGGCGCCGTCGACGAGCTGGCCCTGATCAAGCCGGGCGCGGCGCTGATCGGCCTGCTGTCGCCCTATGGCGGCGGCCATGTGGCCGCCTTCGCCAAGGCCGGCATCCGGGCCTTCGCCATGGAGTTCGTGCCGCGGATCACCCGGGCCCAGACCATGGACGTGCTGTCCAGCCAGGCCAACCTGGCCGGCTACAAGGCGGTGCTGGACGCTGCATCCGTCTATCGCCGGGCGTTCCCGATGATGATGACCGCGGCCGGCACCATCGCGCCGGCCCGCGTCCTGGTCATGGGCGCCGGCGTCGCCGGGCTGCAGGCGATCGCCACGGCCCGGCGCCTGGGCGCGGTGGTCTCGGCCACCGACGTGCGCATGGCCGCCAAGGAGCAGGTGCAGTCGCTGGGCGCCACCTTCGTCGCCGTCGAGAACGAGGAGAGTCGCCAGGCCGAAACCGCCGGCGGCTATGCCCGCGAGATGAGCGACGACTACAAGCGGCAGCAGGCGGCGCTGATCGCCGAGACCATCAAGAAACAGGACATCGTCATCTGCACCGCCCTGATCCCGGGCCGGCCGGCGCCGCTGCTGGTCTCGGCAGAGATGGTGCGCTCGATGAAGCCGGGCTCGGTGATCGTCGACCTGGCGGTCGAGCAGGGCGGCAATTGCGCCCTATCGAAGCCGGGCGCGGTGGTCGAGGTTCCGCCCGGCGTCACCATCGTCGGCCACGCCAACGTGCCAAGCCGGGTCGCCACCGACGCCGCCCAGCTCTATGCCCGCAACCTGCTGGCGTTCCTGACGCCGCTGGTCGACAAGGACAAGGCGGCGCTGAAGCTCGACCGCGACGATGAGATCGTCAAGGCGACGCTGCTCACCGCCGACGGCCAGGTCGTCCACCCGGCGCTGGCCGCCAAGGCTCCCGAACCCACCCAGCCCGCGGCGCCGCCGCCGGAGGCCACGCCATGACCCCCGCCCAGGACGACGCCGCGTCGACCGCCCAGTCGCTTGCCGACCTGGCGCGGATCCTCGCCGACCGCGCCCACGAGCTCAGCGCCAAGATCGCGACCCTGCCGGCGGTCGGCCCGGCCGCCGGCCATGGCGGGGTCGACCCGTCGGTGGTGGGGCTGACCGTGTTCGTGCTCGCCTGCTTCGTCGGCTACCATGTGGTCTGGCGGGTGACGCCGGCGCTGCACTCGCCGCTGATGGCGGTGACCAACGCCATCTCCAGCGTGATCATCGTGGGCGCCCTGATCGCCGCCGGGCCGGCGCATTTCGACTTCGCCAAGGTGATGGGCTTCCTGGCCGTGGTGCTGGCCAGCGTGAACATCTTCGGCGGCTTCATCGTCACGCAGCGCATGCTGCAGATGTTCAAGAAGAA